>NC_014364.1:3723176-4033440 GCF_000143985.1 Sediminispirochaeta smaragdinae DSM 11293
TTTACTTGTATAATTAATAATATTTTTTTCTTAATTATTTATACTTATTGATTTTCAGAAAACACATCAAAGCAACACTCCTATCATCTTAAATTATTTCTAACGGATAATTTCTAAAATAATCTTCGATTCTCAATAGACTATTTCTCATTCTTTTAAGAATTGCAAATATGCCATAAAACATCACCTCTTGAAAGAGGAATTTTTCAAATTTTTCTTGTACCAATTGCTATACAAGAAACATCATCCTTTCTATTATGGAGTAGCTAATATTTTTTATAAACGTAAGATACTGATTAATATCTATTCTTTATCCTCCATTCAGTTTTTTCAAATGTCGTTCCATATTTTCCCGCTCATACCTATCCAGCATATCAAGATTTTCAAATATTGTTGTGAAGAAGTCAAACCGAAGCTGTAGGTCATTTAATATACCGCCGTATGATATGTGCAATAATTGTCGCGAATCATCATGATCCAAATAAGCAACAAGTTGGCCATCTGTGATCTCTGACAGTGGAGGAATTTTTTCTAATTGGCAAGTAACATGATAATACCCAGATGCGGTATCAAAAAAACATAAAGCTTTTTTATGAATCTTTCGGTATAGCGCTGGATCCGTTGTTGCAACAACTCGTAAAGCCTCCAGCCAACTTGTCCCCGATGTTTTCACATGCAGTTTCATCCGAGTCACATCTCCAATGATTCTGAAAACTGAATATTTATCGCTTCCGGAATGAACAGAAATTTTGTAAAAGCCAAAATAGTCAGCAATAGCAACATGCTGCACGAATTGTTTTCGAAATTCGTTTATATTACCCAGGTAATCAATCCCCTTTTGAAATTCTCCAATAAACCTGGGAGCAAGAGAAGTAAAGCGCACATTCAGTGCCGATAGACAAGTTGCCACAAAAAGATGGTGAAAAGGCAACGTCGGAGTCGTCGTTTCATCTATGCTGATCTCAAGATCGTAATCGTGCCCCCTTCGATCCTGAAGATGATCATCGACTATCTTCGTATAACGGATTGCCTCAAGATAGATCAATGTGCACCTTTCTATCTCTGTTTGGGAGGGAACGTACTGTTCACCCTTAATCTCCCATTTCTTTCCCAGAAAAAGATCGATGACAAAATTACGATCATCAAGAGACAATTTAGCAAATGATCTAACTATCTCATCATCAGACCATTTGAATACAGCAGGATGTAGATGATCGGAAAGATCAAGGGTTATCATCGGCATCTCGGCATCCAGGGCAAGATTAATATCCTCGATGGTTTTTAGATGATCACCATCAGCACCATAGCCACGCTCAAATCCTTCCTGAAAAACCTGAAAGCTTACCTCAGCAATAATATCACGATAATTTCGTTTTGTAAGATTAAGTTCACGAATCGATTGTTGAGCCAGAACCGGATATACCTCGCCATATGCGCTGATGGCTTGAATATGGCCGGCAGTCGCCAAGCCAATCCTATCTCCACACCCGAATGTCGTTTTTTTTGCGCGAAGGGAGATGGGCTTTGTAAAGGGAAAAAGACGGTGGAGCACTTTTGTGTTTTCCCAATTAATGGGAACAATCTGATAATATATGTTTTTATAAGATCTAATCACGCCAATAAATTGGGGTTCGATTACCTTGTCAGAAAGAAGCACCAAAAATTTTTCACTGCGTCGGACATCAAGACAAATAAAAAAAAGGGTTCGCTCCAAAACTTTTTCACTTCCTAAAATATGAATATCGTTCAGAGCTTCCGACTTATCTTTTATGCATAAAAATAATGCTTGCCTTTCCCGAAAATCTTTCTTGAAAAAACTCTTTATTCCAACATCAAAAAAAAGGCTTAATAATGTCTCTATCATAATCCTACCATGTTTCTATCATCACATGATGTATTTACTCGGCAAACAAGCCTCGCAAATAGTTGATACCCTTTTTAGCACTCAACTCCGCATCGGAATCCGGCATGTGCTCTCCCGATATGAAACCTGTGTAACCTGTGGAGTAGAGACTTTCCAGAATGGAATGAAAATCCAAATGTCCGGCTCCGGGATATAATCTATTGGAATCGGCATAATGGAAATGAAATATTCTATCCCCGGCCAAACGAATACTTTCTTCGATATTCGGTTCCTCAATATTCATGTGGAACGTATCGAGAAGCATACCTAAATTATCTGCACCTACACTCTCGATAAAGGCTAATCCTTCTCGCACCGAATGTAAGCTGTTCACTTCGAATCGGTTTATCGGTTCAAACGCGATTTCTACCGCTGATTTCCTGGCAGCAGCACAGCAGATAGAAAACGCTTCTTTCATCCACTTGATCGCTGTTTCATGGCGTATCGTTTCGGGATAGATACCGCGTAACAAACCGATAATTATGACTGCACCACATCTCTCGGCAAAGGGGATATGAGAGAGCGTCCGCTCTATGGCTTGCTCTCTCACTTTTTCATCGGGATCAGTGTATGATAGACCTTCCTCACCCCATGCTTGCCCAGTACCGATTGCCGGGATGCTTAGTCCACACTGTACTGCCAGATCAAGAATTTTGCTCTGATCAATGCATGCAGGATCACGTATGGCCAATTCAACACCGTCAAAACCCAGATCACGGATTGTCTTTATATTTTTTTCCAGGTTACCTTTAAAACTTACCGCAGAAAATTTAGCTGGATTTGTAGACAGACAAATTGATATTTTCACAGCAATCCCTCTCGATTGATCAGAGCGCAATAACACAATGGGCTGTTAGTGTTTGACAAAGGGGCCGATGGCAGGCAGTTCGTATACGGACTTCCAGCCTTCAGACCACGGTTCCTGCAAGAAAGGTGCAAGCTCATCAGGATCACGCAACGAAATTTTCTCCGTCGGGGGTAACGTTCCCGCAGGGAAGGCGTCCAGGATATCATTAACCATCATGGTCAAATATTTAAGGATAGCTGCGATGGGGCGTTTTGCTTTGTAGGGATCGGCTTTGCTGGGGAACCCAACAACACCTTCCGGTGTAGCGGCGCGTTCGATGGCACTATGCCCCTCCCCCTCCGACCAGCGATGAGGTCTTCTATAGGGATCAACAGAAAGATCAAAATGGCCGTCCGGTAAAAAACCCTCACCTACTGCATCCCGCACATATTTCATGTTAACCATTTCTTTGAACAGCAACAGGGCCGTAGAGGTCTCGGCCTCGGCCGCATGGATAAAATTCGTTTCCATGCTGTCTTTTTTATCAGTACAAAAAAAGAACTCGCGAACCGCTCTATGCCAGTCAATAACCTGTACAATCGCAGGCAACTGAAAACGTTTCATAAACTCCTGTATGGCATCTACCAGATTCCAAAGATGACCATGATTGTTTACGAGAATGATCTTTCGGTATCCGTCGTTCCACAGCCCAAGCATGGTGTAGATCACCATCTCCCTTACAATTTCTCCCGGAATGATGATCGTCCCCGGCATCCCCAGATGGTGATAAGGATGGCCACCATAGTTTATAGGAGGAAGCGCCAGATTCACTTCACGCCCCTGTTTCGCCGTATAGCGTCTTACGCCCTCACAAATCTGGGTAACCATAAAGGTATCAAGACCGGTATTGTTGTGATCGCCATGGCATTCAGAGCAGCCAATAGGAACGAGGACCACATCATTTTTTTTGCGTTTGGCAACGGCTTCCGCTCGCGGGGTATTTTGAATATATGTTCCAGCCTTTCCCAGTTCCGGTTCAGAGGGGATACCATACGCTTCCAAGACGGCATCAATCTCTTTGTCGGAGGCATCGAACAACTCCTTTTTCATCCTACCGACTCCGGTATCTTCAAAAACGATTTCAGGATAATCGGTTGTAAGCCATTTCTTCTCTTTTGCCTTCATGCTTTGAGAACTCCTTAGTTTTATTTAGCTTTACTATACTATCATCCAATGGTCTGATGATAGTATAGTAAGATTATATATCGACTTGACGATCTGTCAAGAAAAATTATAGAAATAATCAAATCCTCTGGGATAGCGTCGTATGATCTGATAATATAATGAATAAAGAATCAACAATAATGGCAAATGAGGATGTCCTTATTTACAATAGGAAGCAAAGGGAAGAATATATGGATAATGTGAAGCCTGTAAAACAAAAAACTGTAGTGTTCCAGGTAATTGAACAGCTAAAGCAGATGATTGCTACTGGGCGTCTGAAGCCAAATGAAAAGGTTCCAAACGAATATGAATTGGCAGAAATGTTCGGGGTCGGCCGATCTTCGATACGGGAAGCCTTAAAGATATTCCAGTATCTTGGTGTTGTCGAACTGAGGAATCCCAAAGGAACGTTTATTTGTGAGAATTCAAATATATCGTCGGAATCGCTTCTTTGGTCGATGTTATTAGGAAAAAAGGATTTTACCGACCTTGTGGAGCTTCGGCTCGTATTGGAGCACCAAGGGCTCTGGTACCTTATGGATCATTATAAGACAAACAAGCATCTTCTTACCTCAACAATTGATAAGTTAAACCAAGAAGTAAAAAACATGGACAAGGCAATAAAAAGCAGCGACATACAGAAACGAATCGAGGCCGATTACAATTTTCATGGACACATTATTGAAGTCTGTAATAATAACATCTTTAACAACCTCTATCGAACAATGAAATTGTTTATGTATGAAGAAATAAACACGGCGCAACGGGGCTTGGAGGATACAACATCAGTCATACAAAACCACATCGATCTTATAGAATCCATCGAGAAAGGGGATTTTTATCGGGCAACAGAAAAGTTTAGAAAGCATATTAAAGATATCGATTCTCTGTTGGATGCCGGTCTAAAACATGAACATTGATATATGTATTTACACTTTTTTTCTCATCAAAAAGTAGTATATTAGCCCTAATGGAGTTATCAACCGATAAGAAACAGCGGACCATAGAACCGGGGCATCCCCTGCCCCTCGGGGCCTACATTACGGGGCGGGGAGCACAGTTCAGCATTTTCTCACGTAATGCCACGGCGGTCTGCCTTTTGCTCTTCGACAAGGCTAATGACACAAACCCTTCGGAAACATATCAGCTTGATCCGAAACAAAACAAGACCGGGGACATCTGGCATATCCATATACATGGGCTAAAAACAGGTCAATTCTACCTTTTTCAGATCGACGGCCCTTTTGAGCCTGCAGCGGGCCATCGCTTTGATCCGGCGGCCCTGATCATAGATCCGTATGCAAAGGCAATTGCACAAGAAAGGCCGTGGGTCGAGTGGCGGCGGGAGTTGACGCCCAAATGCGTGGTGGTGAACGACTATTTTGATTGGCAGGGAGATAAACCTCTCAACTATCCATTGCGTGACTGCATCATCTATGAGGCACATGTTGGAGGATTGACCCGTCATCGTTCTGCATCATCCGCCGCTCCCGGCAGCTACAAGGCTGTTATCGAAAAGATTCCCTATTTCAAAGAACTGGGAATCACCAGCATAGAATTCCTTCCGGTCCATGAGTTCAACCCGCGGGAGTTTTCCCGGTACAATCCCGTCAACGGAGCTTTGCTGACAAACTACTGGGGCTACAGCACCGTAGGTTTCTTCGCCCCGGCCTGCGGTTACTCATCTTCCGGCTGCGAGGGGGATCAGGTTCATGAGTTCAAGGAGATGGTGCGGGAGCTGCACAAGGCGGGGATAGAAGTGGTCCTCGACATTGTTTTCAATCATACAGCCGAAGGCAATAACGAGGGACCAACCTTCTCCTTTCGGGGACTGGACAATAGTATCTACTACATCCTCACCCCGGACCGCAAGGGCTATATGAACTACTCGGGCTGTGGAAATACCATGAATTGCAACCACCCTATTGTCCGATCGTTGATTCTCGACTGCCTCCACTACTGGGTCATGGAGATGCATGTGGACGGTTTCCGTTTCGATCTGGGGTCGATCCTCGGCAGGGACGGTAGCGGAAAACTCCTCGAAAACCCTCCCATCATAGAACGGATAGCAGAGGACCCGGTGCTTAGAGACACCAAGATCATTGCAGAGGCATGGGATGCCGCAGGGACCTACCAGGTCGGAAGTTTTCCCGGCGGACGGTGGGCGGAGTGGAACGATCGTTTTCGGGACGATGTCCGCCGCTTCTGGCTCGACGAGCCCGGCATGATCGCCGCCCTGGCCATGCGCTTCTCAGGGAGTTCGGATCTGTACAGGAAAACAGGGAGAAAACCCTTCCACAGCATCAACTTCATCACTTCCCACGACGGTTTTACCCTGAATGATCTGGTCAGCTACAATACAAAACATAATGAGATGAACGGAGAAGAAAATCGGGACGGTAACAATGCAAACCTCTCCTTTAATCACGGCATAGAGGGACCGAGCGACGACCCGAAGATCGAATCGGATCGAAATCGCACGGCAAAGAACTTCCTTGCAACCCTTCTCCTTGCAACGGGAACACCAATGCTGCTGGGGGGAGATGAGTTTCGACGAACGCAACAGGGCAACAACAATGCCTACTGCCAGGATAATGAAATTTCCTGGTTCGACTGGGAACTTCTGCAACGCCATGGGGATGTATTCAGATTTTGTAAGGAGCTGATCAAATTCCGTCGACGACACCCCGCATTTAAACGCTTCGACTTTTTCTCGGGCAAGGATATCAGCAGCAATGGACTCATGGATATTTCCTGGTATAACGAAAGGTGCAAGGCGGTAAACTGGAATAGAAAAGAAAACCGTCTGGCTATCCTTATCGACGGGAGCAAGGCCGAAACCCAGGCAGACAAGGACGACAACGATTTTTACCTCATGTTCAACGCAACAGGTGAGGACACCCATTTTACCCTGGCCCCACCCCCATCGTGCAAGATATGGCGCCGAAAAATCGACACCGCCGAGGACGTCGACATCCTCGAAATGGGAACAAGTCTACTTCTCAGCGACCAAGGCAGCTATATGGTAAAGGCACGCTCCGTCGTGGTCCTTGTATCCGATCCAACAGAGTGACGGCTACGACTCCCGTCTGGCTGCATCAAGATCGTCATAGAGCTCAAAAACCCGATAACCATCAGTATCGGTGTTAAATTGCACATTCCGTCCTGAAAAAGGGCGATGGCGATTTATAATAGTAGTTACGCTTCCTTATCGCAAATTTCTCTTTATCAATATATCTTCGATATTCCTTCTTCCATCTATTAAAGCCAATATCAGCACTTTCTTCCCTTCCATCCTGTACATCAATCGCCAGGGACGTATTATCATCTCACGATATTTTACTATATTTTCATTTTGTAATTCAGGGATTATTCTTCCCTGTTCGGAACATAATTCCAATTTTCCTGCTGTTTCCTTGATTCTTTCATATTGCTTTATTGCTGTAGGTACAGAATCAAAAGAAATATACTCGATTATCTCATTCAAATCCTTTAAAACTGGTTCTGTCCAAATCACTTCTTGCTTATTCATTTCTATTCTTTTTCTTTCATTTTATTCAGCTTATTCTCCATCATGTCGAAAACGTCCTTTTGACTATAAACTTTTCCATCTTCAGCAGCTTTTTCCCCATCAGCAAGGATTTTCAATATTCCAAGGCTATTCCGCATATCCTGGTATGATTCGGTATCTAAAAGAACGGCTTTTGCTTCTCCGTTTTGAGTTATCACAATCGGATTGTGAGTATCATTAACTCGTTTCAGCATATCAGCAGCATTTGTCTTTATATACGATATTGGTTTGATATCTTCTTTCAAATTCATAACACACTCCTAAGTGCATATATTGCACCATATTTAGACTATCTGTCAACCTTGAATTAATTCATACTATTCCTCCGGCGCTTTATATACGGCGGCATGGTCACTGGCAGAACGCATATAGACGTTGTACACTCCCCGCGCCCGATATGACGCTTTGACCCTCCCCCCTTTCTTTTATATACTTTTTTACCAAGGCAATGGAGTTTGCTGGGTTATACGAATCCCGAATTGCCCCGGTTGTTGACTCCCTAGGTTTTGCCGAGGAGGGGCTGTTACGAGTGATGTAATGTGGGTACTGGTGGGAGGAGGCCTTGGTGCCGCCAGCCGATATCTCATCTCCCTGACCGCCGGTCGGCTGTTTGGAGACACCTTTGCATGGGGTACCATGACGGTAAACCTGGTCGGCTGCTTTTTTATCGGTTTTATCGTGGGACTGGCCGACCGTACGATGCTTCCCAGAGTGTTGAAGGTCGTTCTTGTAACCGGCTTTCTCGGAGGCTTCACAACCTTCTCCTCTTTCTCTCTCGAATCCGTACGTATGTTTCTTGCCGGATCTTTCGGACGAGGAATGGCGAATCTTGCTGTAAATGTGGTGGTAGGTCTGGTGCTTACCTTGGCAGGTCTTGTTACGGCAAGCCGCATATAGGGGGGAGAAGATGATCCAGTATCGGTCGATCAAAGTCTACACAAGAGAGAGGGCCCGCTATAAAGGAAAGGAACTTTCCTCCGCAATTGTTTCGTATATCCGCTCACTGAAAATATCGGCACGCTGCATGGTGTTCCGGGGTAGCGAAGGATGCTATGAAAACGGTGAGATTGTAACCAACAAGCTGGTGGCGCTCTCAAACGATATGCCCATCATGGTTGAGATTCTTCTGCCGATAGCTGAATCTCAGCCGGTTATTGAAAAGCTCACCTCGATGGTGGATGACGGCATCATCAGCACATCCCCCGCCGAGATAGCCTTGTTCAGGACCCCTTCGAGCCTCATTCCTCCTCATCTCCTTGTCCGGGATGTCATGACCGAACAGCCGGTCACCGCACATCCCGATTGGTCGGTTCGGGAGACAATCCAGCGCCTCGTTGATGAGCATCTGAAAGCACTCCCGGTTACCGACAAACAGGGTAACGTGGTGGGCATGGTGACCCAGGGGGATCTTATGAAGCACGGAGGAATGCCGATCCGCCTTGGTCTGCTTTCCACCCTGCCGAAAGAGGAGCGCAGTACGTGGATGGAAAAAAGCAACAATCGAAATCTATCCGAGATCATGACACCGCATCCGCAAACCATCAATGCAGATCAAAAGGTTTCCGAAGCCCTGCATCTTATGGTCCGCAAAGCCCTGAAGCGTTTGCCGGTCGTCGACGGGAATGGAAAACTCTGCGGGATTCTGGCAAGAATCGATCTGCTGCGCCTTCTCTCATCCAAGGTACAAACCGCCCACGAGACCTCAGGTCCATCGACCGGCGGCAATCAGCTTCAACTGGTACGTGATGTCGTCCTACGCGACAGACTTGCCCTTCCGTCCCATATGCCGCTAAGAGAAGCCATAGACATATTGGCGCAAAAGGCGGCACAGCGCGCCGCCGTAATCGATACCGACAAGCATCTTGTCGGCCTTGTCACCGATTCGATCCTCATGAGGGTCATCGACAAAAAGACATCGACCATCCTTCCGCTTCGGCGCTTTGCCGCACGCCGTGCCGAATCGTTACAGCTCTCTCAAGTAATGAAACGAGAGGTCGTACGGGTGACCGAGGAGACTTCCGTCGACGAAGCAATCAGGCTCATGACGGAGCAGGGCCTCAAGAGGATTCCGGTGGTCGATGCAGAGGGGAAATTCTGCGGAATGATTCGCCGCGATTCCATTTTGATCGCCCTTTCCCGGTCGATATAGGGATTTTGTTTGATTTCCCCCCCGATTCATTTTGACTGCAGAACTCAATACCGCACCTCTATCCCCATTTCCTTTAGAAATCGTGTAGCGGTGGAAACCGTATTACGATATTCCAGGTGGTCTCGGTAATCCAAGGCTTGATGCATGTACCAGCTTCCCTTATATGGGGGCTCTCTTGTGATATGGATGCCTCCGATCTCATTGCCTCCCCCTGCCGCAACCCAAAGGGGGATATCGTCATAACTCCATCCGGCAGCAGGGCCGATACGGATATCCCGCAAGACCAGACGCATCACGGCTATGATTCGCGCACCTTCCATAGCCGAGCAGCGTGGATGCTCCGTCATGGGGATACCAGTAAAGGGGAAAAACCGACTAACATAGACACTCTTCAGGTTCGGGTACTGTCGAATAAAGAACATAAAATCAACATAATCTTCATAGCGACTTTTCGTCACCTTTCCCCCGTTGACAATGGCACAATCGTCTTTGCAATCCGTACATCCGACTCCGGCCAACAATCCGCTTCCCAGTTCGAGACCTGCTTCACAGACCATCCGGCAAAGCTTTTCCTTTTCCTCGAAGCTGTCTCCCGGTTTCACCTCGTCAAAAAGCTTTCGGTTGATCGTTTCGAAGGAAGCACCGATGCGTGTCACCCCCAGGTTTTTCAGCTCAATAATAGACTCCATGGACAATGCGGCCCCGCAATTGACGGTAATGGTGGAATCCGCATCTGCCTCGCGGCGGATTGTCTCTACGATTTCAACCATCTCTCTTCCGTCGCTGCCTAAAGTGGTTCCTGCACTCAGATGATAGTCACGAACGCCATGTTCCTTGAGATAGCGGGCAGCCCGCAAGATCTCTTCCATCGATAGAGGCTCTTTCGGTTGCGTCCAGTAAGGACAGTACAGGCACAGCGGCTGAAGATTACAGGTAAGCACACTGGCAATACCTCCCGTCCACCGAAAGGTTGTACCAAGGAGCTTATTTCGTACCAGGCTGGCTGTCTTAAAGAGTTCCTGGGCGGCAGAAAATTCTTCGCTTTCGCGGAACAAAAGAAGAGCTTCGTCTCTATCGATAGCCTGTTCCGCGGCCTTTTCCAACACATCGGAAAAACGTCTATCTTCCATAATCTACTGCTCCTGAAGGATTTCCTCGCTGGTCAGCGAGTCGTTTCGATAGAAGAGGGAATAAAAGCTTTTACACTCGTTCACCACATCAAAACCAACGGTATCCGGATAGAGGGTCTCGGCCACCCATCCCAGGCTCATTAAGGACATGATCCCGTCAAGTGCCGCATATGCAGGAGAGGCATAGACCCGTTGGCTTTTTACCGCGGAGACCTGGGCCCATTGCGGATTGGAAAGAATAGCCTCACGTGTATCCGCTGTCTTGGTAATAATTACCTGCGGGTCCCAAAGCAGTACCTGTTCGAGGGAAATGGCAACGTGCTCATCGGTTGCTTTCATGCTGCTGCCATCATCCGTCGTTGCATAGTCGATGCCACCGGCAAGGGTGATAATGGAGGACATGACCGTTGCCCTGCCTACTGTCGAAAGAGGCCCGTCGTGGCTGGCATAGTAGACCCTCAAACGTTGTTCATTCGGAACAAGGGCTACCTCTTCGGTAATCTTTGCAATGATGTTGTGCCAGTAATCCGCAAGCGTATTTCCGCGCTCTGTATTTCCCAAAAGATCACCCATGAACCTGAAAGAAGCCTCGTAATCCTGTAGCGTATCCTTCGATATGGCGACGACGGGAATATTCACCTGTTTCTGGAGATCCTCCAACTTGGGATCCTTGGTCATGGAAACGATAACATCGGGCCGGAGAGACAATAATTGCTCGGGATCAACGGCATCAAAAAAGACCGGCACCTCCGGTTTCTCCATCAGCCTTTTGATTTCAGCATCGGGGAACGGCATTCTTCCTCCCTTAAGGTTCATGGTAAAAACCCGAGAGCGGGAAGCCATTTTGTCGGGATCGAGCGCCCACACCATATAGTCGGGAATGGGATGTAAACAGACAACCGTGTTGATTTCCGTTGGGAGGGAAACCGTACGATCAGCAAGGTCGCTTATCGTCCGACGTTCCATTTGCACAGCCGTAGATGCATCGTCTGTTTTTCCGGAACAAGCGAAACACAACAGCATCACAAGAGATGCTGCCGACAGAACAAGAGCGCATGAAAATCTTTTTCCAGTCACTGAGAGTTCTCCTTTTAGCCATTATATATATGTATATATAATGGCTAAAAGTCGGAATCTGTCAATATGACTACCAAAACAGATGAGAAACGTGTCTACATGGAGCAGAAACACCAGCGTTTCAGGCCGAAAAGTTCGGCGGTCCCTGCTATAGTGGTACCAAAGAAGACGACAGGTCTCGCAAGATCCAAAAATCGTACGATCGAACCGTTTGCAAGGGTACTTCCGGTGCACAGGATGAAATCAGCCCATTCAATCACCCTTTCAAAGTCGTCGCTACCATCTTCGATCGTTACCCCGTGACGGACGCTTCCGATATTGGCGGGATTAAGATCAAGGACCCGCAGTCGGCATACGGGTGAGAGGTGTTCAAGAAGAGCAGGCTGGAAGCCTATAAGGGCCACCCGATCATCGGCGTGAAAGGCTTTGATCCGCTGAGCAAATTCATCACCACAGCGCTCGGGGCCGTCGTCTTTGCAGTGGACCGTCCCCTCTGTCCGACCAAGGCTGCGCATCACCGCATTGAGAGAGGCGATAAAAAGCCCCCGGGCATGAGAATCCCCGGTAAGATCGAGATCCAGAACATCCTCAAGGGTTCCTTCAAAGCTCGAAGGGGAATCGGTAAATGCCTGCCCGTATGCGTTACGGTACTGGGCCTGGAGAAGGATCTCTTTTCCCGTAAGAATCGGGAAATCCTTCCTGCGGGTTCTGCCGATCGCTTCATCCGGACTCAAGCCCCGGGCCGTGATCCGTACAGGATCCCTGGCGATCCCCTCGGATTCAACCAGAGAGCTGAAACGTTCCTGCAATTTGTGATAAAAGGTTTCAATATCCCTATCTGTTATTGTTCCCACTGTCGGCCTCCTCCAGGGCTACTCCCACGAGCGCATCCTGGTTATTTTTGTAACGATCAATGAAATAATACCAAGCATTCCCGCAAGAACAAAGGCCCGGTTAAAATCCCCAACAAAAACCGAATTATACACCTCGAGGGCGATGGTATTTGTGCGCCCGATGATATTCCCCCCAAGCATCAGGGTGATGCCGACATCCCCGAGGCTCCGGGCAATACCGAGGAAGAGCCCCGTTACGATTCCGCGGCGAAGGAGGGGAAGCACAACACGAAAAAAGGTGGTGCGTTTTGACTTTCCAAGCATATAGGCGGCTTCAATGTATCCTTCGATCTCATTCCGAACCGCAGCCTGGACCGTCTTGACCATAAGAGGGAGCCCGGAAATAAATCCGGCGAAGGCAACGCCCCAAAAACTGAAGACAAGGCTGATTCCGGAAACACTCTTTAGAAGAGCGCCAAAAGGACCATTTCTACCGAAGATCACCAGCAGGATAAAGCCGGTTGCTATGGGAGGAAATACAAGGGGAAGGGAAACCAAAAAATCGAGGATGGCGGCCCCTCCGCCCTTTTTTCGCCCGAGATAATAGCCGAGGGGGATGCCGATAACCGCCAAAGCGGGAACAATGCAAAGCAGAACCCGAAGGCTTAAGGAGACAGGCAACATCACCCCCGGGACCATAACCGCGTCTAAAAAGGAACGAAGGGTATACATGCTACAGTCCGTGTCGTTTTACGATCTCCCGGGCCTGCGGCGAATCGAGGAATTCGCCGAAACGAACCGTTGCATCACCGGCAGGGGCGTCCGGCATACTTCTGGCAACGATGTAGATGGGGCTGTAATAGCTCTCGGGAACATCAACGTAACCGGCGATCTTCTCTTTAATCGCAAGCACATCGGTCAGATTTATAAAACCGAAGTCGACCTCCCCACTGATCAGATAGGCGGAAACCTGGGGTACGGTACCAACCTGTATCAGCTTGTCCGCCACCTTATCCGCAAGGCCGCTATGTTCCAGGTATTCGGTTGCGGCAATGCCGTAGATAGCCATTTTGGGGTCCGGCAAGGCAATGCGATCGACGTCCGCGGCCGTCAGCCTGCCAAGATCCGCAGGCCCGGCATCCTTTGCGGCCGCAAGCACCAATCGTCCGTTGCCGACAATGTACTCCTGATCGAAGGGAAGCTTTACCTTATCGAAGAAGCTTTTATCTCCCACCACAAGATCGACCACGCCGCTTCTCTTCGCCTGGGTGGTGACCTGCCCCATGTTGCCGTAGATGTGTTCGACGGTGATGCCGGTCTTGCTGGTGAACAGCTGGCTCAGATCATCGACAAGGGCCCGGTAGCCGGCACCTGCGGCAATCGTCATGCTTTCGGCGCTCACCGAGCCAATCACCGTCACAATCGCCAAGACGATCAGCACAATAGTTTTTCCACGCTTCATTTCTTTCTCCTTATTATCGCCGTGCAAAAACGGCGTTGCGTTCCAGGTACTCAAGCTGGCGATCGAGCCAGGCCCTATCCTCCCTCCCCTCGTTGATGGCAAGGATCCTGTCGGCATAGCGGAGGGCGTTCGAAAGGTCGTGGGTGACATGAATAATCGGTATCTTTCGTTCTCTGCCGACCTTGATAATCATCTCCTGAAGGATGATGCGGTTTTCAATATCGAGAGCGGAAAATGGTTCGTCCAAAAGCAGCATATTGGGGGACATGGCAAGGATACGGCAGAGGGCCGCACGCTGTCGCTCTCCCCCCGAGATCTTATCGGGGCGACGATCGGCAAGATGAGCGATTCCGCTCGCCTCAAGGAGCTCCATGGGATCGGGACCGCCGTTATGGGCAAAGGCAAGGTTCTCCCGGATCGTCATATGAGGAAAGAGGGTATACTCTTGGGTGACAAGTCCGACCCGACGCCCCTGCGGAGGAAGGTGTATGTGCGCCTGCTTATCGAAAAAAACGGTATCGCCAAGTCGAATAAAGCCTTCGCCTGGGCGCATGAAACCGGCAATTATCCGTAACAGTGTTGTTTTACCGGCTCCTGATGGTCCGACAACCGCAAGGACCTCGCCCGGTCGACACGAAAAGGATAGTTCCACGGTAAAGCGATCGAGCTTCGTACCGATTTCCATCTCGAATTCAGGGAACGCTGCTTGTGCTGTCAATATAGAGAAGCTCCTTCACGCTTAGATGATCACTCTATACTACCATTATCCTTCACAACACACAATGGCAATGCGACATTGACAAAAAAGTCGGCATACAGTATTTTATTAGCCGGCTAAGTATTCATAAGGATGCGATCGATATGAACAAGGAACTATTACTTTTCACCTTCCTCTCCGTAGCAAAAGAGCTACATAAGCAAGCCTTCGGCCTTGTGGAGGAGATCGGTGTGCATCACGGTCAGCCGCGTTTGGTTAATCTCTTGAGAGAAAAGGACGGACGGTCCCTTAGTGAAATAGCAGGCCTCCTCCATTCAGAAACGGCGACCATATCCAAGATGGTCAAACGGATGGAACATGCAGGCTATCTTGTTCGGCGCAGCGATCCGAACGATAACCGGGTGACCAGAATTTTTCTCTCGGCTTCGGGGCGTGCTTTGGGAGATAAGATCGACGAGCTGCATCAGAAGATGAATGATCTGCTCTGCGCCCCCCTTAGCAATGAGGAAGAGAGAACCTTGCACACTATCCTGAAAAAAATTCAGGCTGCAATCCAAGAAAACGAGAAACAATCATGAATTCATTCAAGCGTATTCTGAAATTCATGCGGCCCTACCTCCCCTTTGCCATTCTCGGGCCGCTTTTAATGCTCCTGGAGGTGGCCATGGACCTCATCCAGCCCAGGTTGATGGAGAAAATCGTCGATATCGGTCTTGCCAATTTCGACTACCACTACATCCTGAAGACGGGTTTGATGATGGCGGCTGCGGCCGTGGTAGGGGTCCTGGGAGGGGCAGGATGCTCCTTTTTTTCCACGCTTGCAGGAGTGGGCATGGGTACCGATCTGAGAAGCAGGCTCTATAGTCATATTCAGAGGCTTTCCACCTCCGATATCGATCGGCTGAGTACCGGCAGTCTGGTAACCCGCCTGACAAACGATATCATCCAGATTCAGGAAATCTCGATTATGATGCTTAGGATTCTTGTCAGGGCGCCGCTTCAGATCATCGGAAGCCTCATCATGGCAATACTCATCAGCCCGCGCCTTTCGCTCATCCTCGTACTCCTCATTCCCCTGTTGTTGCTGTCGATCACGATAATCATGCGTCGATCCTTTCCCCTTTTTACCCAGGTACAAGAACGGATAGACGGAATCAACACGGTCACCCAGGAGGCGCTCAGCGGCGTTCGGGTCATAAAGGCCTTTGCCAGGGAAGAGTTTGAGACGGAGCGCTTCGCCAAGGCAAACGGCACATTGGTAAAGACGATGGAAAAAGCGGCTACCATGATCGCCTGGATACATCCCGTCATGATCCTTTTGCTCAACGGAGGCATTGCACTGGCTCTCTACTTCGGCGGGACCCTCAATACCCAGGGGCCCCTCACCACGGGAGAGCTTATGGCCTTCCTTAATTATCTTATGCAGCTTTTGATGTCTCTCATGATGGTCAGTATGGTCCTTATTCGTTTTTCCCGAGGAGAGGCTTCGGCAAAGAGAATCATGGAAGTCTTCGACACACATCCCAATCTTCGAAACCCGGCAGAGCCGAAACACCTTTCTGATCCACAGGGAGAAATCCTCTTCGACAAGGTCTCCTTCAATTACGGAAAGAACGAAGAGGAACGAGATATCCTCGATAGCATCAGCTTCACCCTACAGGCCGGACGTACCACCGGTATCATCGGGACTACCGGCTCGGGGAAGTCGACCTTGGTCCATCTGCTGACGAGACTCTACGATGTTGCTTCGGGAAGGATACTCCTGGACGGGGTCGATATCCGGGAGCTCAACCAGGAGGATCTCCGCACTCTCATCACCGTGGTACCCCAGCAGGCAATGCTTTTTTCCGGTACGATCCGTGAAAACATCACCTTCGGAAAGCCGGAGGCCACCGACAGTCAAATCCTCGAAGCGGCAGAGGTTGCACAGATACGAGACTTTATCGATAAAAATGCAGAGGGACTGGACACCGTGCTGCAGCAGCGGGGAGTCAATCTTTCAGGGGGACAGAAACAGCGCCTTTGCATCGCACGGGCCCTGCTCCCCTCCCCTCCTGTTCTGATTCTCGACGATAGTACCAGTGCCCTTGATGCAAAAACCGCATACCGTCTGCAGCAGGCCCTTTGCGAAAAGCGGAGCAGAATGACCACCATTATCATTGCCCAGCGTATCGCGTCGATCAGGGAAGCGGACTCGATCATCGTCCTTGACGACGGTGCAGTCGTCGATATGGCGCCTCACGAGGTGTTGCTGCAACGCTGCGGGCTTTACCGCGATATTGTACGGTCCCAGGAAGGAGAGGGGGTGCTCCATGTCTAAGCCCAAAACCACGGCACCAGGGGTTACCGCCCTACCCGGCCGGGGAGTCGGTCATGGTTCCGCAGGTATGTTCAAAACAGAGAAAGCAGAGGTGAAAAACAGTCGTAAAACCATCCGGCGCTTCTGGGACTATATGAAAGCGTACAAAATACGGCTGCTCTTTGTCGTTTTCCTGGTCCTCGTTGCTTCCCTCCAGCAAATGCTGACACCATGGCTGATCAGCATTGCCATCGATCGTTACATCCTTCCCGGTGACCTTTCAGGGCTGTTGCGAATCGTCCTTATCATGGGAGGCCTAATCGCCATCGTTGCCGCAGCGGGCTGGCTTCAACAATATATGATGATCAGAATCAGCCAGGATACCTTGGGAACGCTTCGCCGGCAGCTCTTTTCTCACCTCCAGCGTCTCGATTTGAAATATTACGACAGCCACACCCACGGCGAACTCATGAGCCGATTTACCAATGATATCGAGAATATCAGCAACGCCATGTCACAGGTGGTTACGCAGTTTCTTTCCAGTGTTATCGCCATTCTCGGCGTGCTTGTGATGATGTTCATCCTCAATCCCCCCCTTGCCTTCGTCACCCTTGCGACCGTTCCTTTGATCTTTGTGGTGACGAAAGTAATTGGAAAAAGGACAAGGGAAAGCTTCAAACAGCAGCAACGCCTTTTGGGTACTATCAACGGACATATAGAAGAAAGCATCACAGGAACGACGATCATACGCCTCTTCAGGAGGGAGGCTGCGGAAGAGAAGACCCTTGATTCGATGAACCGTGAGCTGAAACACGCAAGTACCAAGGCCCAGGTCCTGGCGGGACTCATGGGGCCGCTGATGAACCTTACCAATAATATCCGATACGCCGTCGTTGCCGCGGCAGGGGGTGTCTTCGGTATCATGGGGATTGCGAGCGTCGGAACCATAGCAGCATTTCTCAATTATACACGGCAATTCGGTCGCCCCATAAGCCAGATCGCCCAGCTCTACAACTCGATTCTCTCGGCCCTCGCCGGAGCCGAAAGGGTATTCGAGGTTCTTGATCAGCGCCCGGAAATCTTCTCCCCCGACAATGGAGCGGCGCCGTCCGCCTTACGTGGTGAGGTCACATTCCGGCATGTAAACTTTTGCTACGTGCAAGGAAAGCCTATACTAAAGGATATCAACCTGCACGCTGCACCGGGTAGTAATATAGCACTGGTGGGACCCACGGGAGCGGGAAAGACAACGATTATCAACCTCCTCACCCGGTTTTACGACATAGGCAGCGGAGAAATTCTCATCGATGGAAAAGCTATTGGAGAATATGATCTTACCGCTCTGCGCAGAAATCTCGGCCTTGTTCTTCAGGACACATTTCTCTTCAGGGGAACGGTGATGGATAATATCCGCTACGGTAATATGGAGGCCGACGATGATGCGGTATATGCAGCAGCCCGCTCCTCCAGGGCCCATCATTTCATTCGCCATCTGCCGGAAGCCTACCAAACCATGCTTTCCGAAGAGGGAGGAAACCTCAGCCAGGGGCAGCGGCAGCTGATATCCATCGCCCGGGCCCTCCTTGCAAACCCTTCGATCCTTATCCTTGACGAAGCAACCAGCAGTGTCGATTCCCGCACCGAATTCCTTATACAGGAAGGTATGTCGGAACTCATGAAGGGGCGGACCTCGTTTGTCATTGCCCACCGACTTTCCACCATTCGCGGGGCCGATATGATCCTGGTGCTGAAGGAAGGAACCATTGTCGAACGGGGAAATCATCAAGAGCTGCTAAAGCAAAACGGCTTTTATGCCGGTCTCCATGCTACTCATTTTGAAACGGAACTGCGATAAAACAACAAAAATGCATTATGTTTTTATTATATGCTCATAAACCGTGTCGGGAAGGAGCCCTTTACAGAAAGAGGTAAACACGATAAGCACAAAAGGAGAAAACTGGGAAAAGAGATCATTTAGTAGCCAATGATAACTGAAAGTAGTATCATACATAGGGGTGTGCAATCTTTCTTTTTTGTAATTTCGTTATCCCCTCACGATATTCCTTCCCCGCAACGTAAAGCTGCGCAGCATGGATCTGAGAAATGAACTGTGACCTTTGCCCGATTGCTGTCGCAACCTTCGATCAAGATATCAGGCTACTTCACGCCAATGCTTCGTTCCGAACCTTGTTTGGAGTGAAGGATACCGATATCATCGTTGGCCTGCCAATCTCATATTTCCTTCCGGATCTCCGCGACAACGAGGCAATCATAGAAGCTATCAGGAGAACCGGTACCTTCACAAATTTATCCCATAGTTTCCGTCGCAAAAAGAGGAAACGACGCAAAGAGTTGATTACTGTGGCGGTCCAGTTTTTTTCAAGGGACAAGGAAAGCGTTTCAGCATCCTTTATGGAAGTTGGCATACCGCTCTTCAGTAAAGAGCTGGCGGAATTCACCTTTGCCAATTCTTCTCACTGGATAGCGGAGACAGATGAAAAAGGGGTTTACACCTTTACATCCGAACACGTTCACTATCTGTTGGGAAAGAGTCCTAATTATTTCATAGGAAAGAAAATAGATGATACGATACTGCCTGAAGACCGGCCAAAAGTCAGAACGATTCTAAAAAAACATCAAAATGAGGAAACAATAGAGAGTCATTATCTCAAGCGGATGTTCGGTGCCGACGGAGAGATAAAAATCATGGCCACCACCGTGGTCTCTCTTTTCGACCGGAAAGGTACATTGAGAGGATTGCGGGAAATCAGCAAGGATATAACGGCATCCTATCGAAAGAACAAAAAGATCAAGGCCATGGAGCAGAAGATTTCCGATTTGCAGGCGGCAGTCAGGATCATCCTCAGTGAAGAGTTCAGGCAGAAGGCAATACCTCCGAAAAACATCTCTCCGCTCATGCTTGTCGTTAACGCAGTCCTTCTTAATATAGAACACGACCCGGAGGAAATCCGAAACAAGAAAATAGCCTATCTAAAGGAGTTCTTCGCAAACCCCACGCACCTGCTTAACGATAGGCTCACGAGTCTGACGAGCAGAGAACTCCAGATAGCAGGACTGATTCGCGACGGCTACACATCAAAAGAGATCGCTTCCATTATGCATATGTCTTCGCGTACCGTCGAAAATTACCGCCAGTCAATCAGGAAAAAACTTGGTATCATCCACTCTTCCGTTAGCCTAAAGGAGACTTTGGAACAAATTTTCTCGGAAAACGCTACGTAAAAATTACCCTTACCAAAGTACTCTTAGCGTATACCGTTCAATTGCAAACCATATACTCCCAGTCTACAATTTTTGTAACTATCCGAAGGTATACTTTATCTCTTTTGCCAGGGAGGGCATATGTTCAAAAACATGAAGATAGGGACAAAGCTTGTCTCCATAAGCTTTGTCATTCTCGTACTGTCTCTCGGGGCGGTGGGCTACGTATCCATAAGCAAAGCAAGGGACGGGTTGCTCAATCTGGAATACGAGCAAATGAACTATCGTCTTGCGGAATTATCCGAAGCCATCGAGAACATCCTTACAACAGAACAAAAGGTTGTTATCGGTATCGGAACCAGTGCACAGATAAAGGACTGGGCCGCGACAAAAAGCAACGAAGCGATGGTCGTATTAAGTCGATATCTTCGGGAAATTGTAGACGACCATGATCTTGGCGGAAATTATCAATCGCTCTTTGTGACGGACGAAAAGGGAACTGCAGTGGCCTCCTCCGATGACGACGCCATTGGTCTCCAGCTGAGGGAAAGAGATTATTTCAAGAAGGCAAAGGAGGGTTCCGCTGCCTTTGGCCAGGTCATAGAGAATGTAATGACAAACGCTCCGGTCATACCCATTAGCGTTCCTCTCTACACAGATGGAGAGTTCAGGGGTGCTCTGGTTGCATTGGTAGACCTGTCGGTGTTGAAAGAGATGACGCTGGATGCCAAGATAGGTGAGACCGGATACGCCTTTATAACAGACTCCGAAGGAGTTATCATTGCCCATCCCGAGGAGAGCATCGTTTTTTCGACAAATGTGAGGGAACTTGCCGGCATGGAGCAAATCGCCGGAGAAATGGCGAACGGCGAAAGCGGCATCGATGAGTATTCTTTCGAAGGCGAGACAAAAACCGCCGGTTTTACTCCCATCAAACTTACCAATTGGTCCATAGCCCTGACCTTATCGAACGAGGAATTTCTCGCTCCGGTAGCCACCGTTACAAGGGCGATCATCATCATTGCGGCAGTCTCCTTGCTTATCGCCTTCTTCGCCTTTTTCTTCTTTTCCCGAAGCCTCACCAAACCGATCAACCAGGGGGTCGGCTTTGCCGATCAGATTGCAAGCGGCCAACTCGACGCACAATTGCATAATCGAAACAATGACGAGATAGGCAGGCTTGTAGGGGCCTTAACAAAGATGAAGGAGAATCTGATTCATACCATCTCGCAGGTCAAGCTATCCACATCGCAAGTATCTACGGGAAGTCAGCAGCTCAGCAGTACAGCCGAGCAACTTTCTCAAGGGGCCACGGAACAGGCCGCATCGGTAGAGGAGGTTTCCTCCTCTATGGAGGAGATGAGCGCAAACATCAGTCAGAATGCCGATAATGCGATGCAGACGGAAAAGATTGCAATCCAGGCCGCATCGGATGCGGAAGCGAGCGGGAATGCCGTTATGGAGGCGGTAAACGCCCTCAACCAGATTGCCGAAAAAATCACCATTATCGAAGAGATAGCGCGGCAGACAAACATGCTTTCGCTAAACGCTTCCATCGAAGCCGCAAGGGCGGGAGAGCACGGAAAGGGATTTGCCGTGGTCGCCGCAGAGGTAGGAAAACTTGCGGCAAGGAGCAAGAGTGCCGCCGGGGAAATAGGGAACCTCTCGACATCTTCGGTCGCGGTCGCCGACAAGGCACAGCAAATGCTGACAAAACTGGTACCCAATATTCATAAGACGGCCGAATTGGTCCAGGAGATCAGCGCGGCCAGCAGGGAACAGAGTAAGGGTGCGGAACAGATCAATGTGGCGATCAGTCAACTCGATGAGGTTATTCAGCAAAATGCCTCGGCTTCCGAAGAGATGGCATCGGTTGCCACCGAACTGAACAACCAGGCCCAGGAGCTGCAGAGGGCGATAGACTACTTTGTCATTGACGAACGTGAAAATACGAAGCGGGAGTACCCGATAGCAGTGGAGGCCCCCCGACAGGTCCCCAAACAGGCAATCAAGCACATAACGCGAAAAAATCCGGAAATGGAGACCGCCATCACACTTTCATCCAAGATCGATTCAGATGACTTTGAGCAGTTTTAAAAGGAGTGGAATATGAGTGAAGAACCTATCACCAGAACCTTTCTTACCTTCTCTCTGGCAGATGAGTCGTATGCAATCGATATTCACTGGGTGAGGGAGGTCCTTGCCTACCAAAAGGTGACACGGGTCCCCAGGGCGCCTGATATTCTTTCGGGAGTTATCAATATCCGGGGGAAAGTGATCCCTGTTATCGACCTAAGGCAAAACCTCCGGTTAGGCGAAAGTAAAACTCCCGGACAAAGTACATCGATCATTGTGCTTGAGATTAATCTCGAGGAAACCCTTTCCATGGGGATTATTGTAGACGATGTTCATGAGGTCATCGAAATTGAGAATGCCCAGATCCAGTCGACACAAAACATCCGCAACTTTCAGGACACAATGGTGGTCAAGGAGATAGCAAAG
Source organism: Sediminispirochaeta smaragdinae DSM 11293 (assembly GCF_000143985.1). Classification (GTDB taxonomy): domain Bacteria; phylum Spirochaetota; class Spirochaetia; order DSM-16054; family Sediminispirochaetaceae; genus Sediminispirochaeta; species Sediminispirochaeta smaragdinae. The sequence goes on from NC_014364.1 coordinate 3,746,054, forward strand.
GAAGATGATAATCTCATTATGATTCTCGATCTTGAAGGCTTACTCGACCGCGATAGTCTCACCGTCATTGCCGGTTATGAAAATGAAAGCCATAGGGAATCCGGCCATTTAACGGGAAGCACCGCATCGGTATAAAAGCGGATACCTACGTTCTCATTCGCCGGGGAGCAGGCTGCCGATCTTCATGATCCGGGCAACCCGCTCTCCGGTCTCAACGAGTAATTCACGGCTTCGAGCCATTGCCTCCGTGAGTGGCATCGCCTTATTTACCGTGCTGATGACGGCATCGATACCAACATCGTACACCGCTTCGAAACCTTCACCGATGTCTCCGACCACTGCGACAACCGGGATGGGCCCACTCTTCTTGCTCCATGAGGCAACACCGGCGGGGACCTTTCCGAAAACGGTCTGCCGGTCGAGCTTTCCTTCACCGGTAAGGACAAGATCGGCATCTTTAACCAGTTCATCGAAACGCAAGATGGAGAGCACCGCATCGATACCTGTTTGGAGTTCCGCATCAAGAAAGCCGACTAAGCCGCCGCCGAGTCCTCCCGCCGCTCCGCTACCGGGAAGTTCCGCAATAGAGGGGCCAAGGTCCCGCTCGATGATCTCGGCACAGTGTGCCAATGCTGCATCAAGCTCTTTCACCATCGCTTCGGTGGCTCCCTTTTGCGGACCATAGGTTCTCGAGGCCCCTTTGGGACCGCAAAGAGGATTATTGACATCGCAGGCAACGGTAACCTGAAGATCGGCAATACGGGGATCCGCCTTCGAGGCGTCGATGCGGTCGAGGGCGGAGAGAGCTCCCCCTCCAAAGGGAAGTTCCTTCCCTGCTTTGTCTAAAAACGAAAAACCAAGGGCCTGGGCCATGCCGACCCCACAGTCGTTTGTCGCACTTCCTCCGATTCCGATGAAAAGTTCACGACATCCGGCATCAAGAGCAGCCTTAATGACCTCTCCTGTCCCATAGGTGGTGCTTAACATCGGGTTTCGCTCCTGTTCGTCTACAAGGGGAAGTCCCGATGCCTCCGCCATTTCTATTACCGCCCGACCGCCAGGAAGTAAACCGAATCGGGCATCCACGTTCTTTCCAAGAGGACCGGTAACCCTTATCGTCTTCATCGTCCCCGATGTAACCTCGAGAACCGCTTCGATAGTGCCCTCTCCCCCGTCGGCAATCGGCACGATATGGTAATCAGCCCTTGGGTAGATCCTTTTCATTCCCGAGACAATGGCCTCACACACCCTTCGGGAACTGTTACTACCCTTGAACGAATCGGTCGCAACGACAACTTTCATACGCGCTCCTTATTCTATTATCTATCGACGGTAAAAACGGTTCCGGTTTTGTTTGAAAAAAAGCCCTTACATGTTTTTGAAAAAAGGAGTTCCGCCTTCTCGCCGGTGCAGTGACACAGGCCAAGGGAGGAGATGGAAGCATCACACAGGTATTCACGTACGGCATCAAGGTGCTCATCGTCCGCTTCCACCAAATGGGCTCCGCCCAAGACGGCAAAAAGAGGGAGAGAGAAATATTGCTTCACAGCATCAAGCATGTTGCACATTCCGGGATGGGAACAGCCGAGCAAGACCACTAAACCCGAGCCGGTTTCGATAACAAGCAGGATCTCGTCGGAAAAGGTATCGGCCTTCATCCTGCCGTCGAGCTCAAGGGCAAAACGTTCGGGAATCTTCTCTTCTGCATGGATACGAGGGAAACGGCTCACGGCATGGATTCCCGGCACGATTTCCGTAACAGCCCTGTCGATGACAGTATGCGAGATATCGTGCTGCCGAATATATTCGGGACCAAAATCACAACCGAGAAACCGGGGGACCTGCTGCCGGACATCGTATTTCGCGTGGAAAAACCCCGCGCCTGTCCAGAGGTGAAATGAATTGGTCAGTGTACAAAGAGAGCGAAAACCTCCGGCATGGTCATAGTGACCGTGGCTTAAAAGCACATGGTCAAGCTTCCGCACATTTATCCGCAAGGCGTCGGCATTGTCAAGAAACAGACCGGATTGTCCGGTATCAAAAAGCAGCGTTCTTCCCTGATACTCTATATAAAAGGAGAGCCCGTGCTCATGTCGTAATTCCTTCCGAACACCTTCCCTGTCTTCCACTAATGTCGTTATCCGTAATGCCATCATCTGTATTGTCTGCATAATTATTTTTGACGTCAAGCCATGGCAATAAAAAAGGCCTGCGGATTACCGCAGGCCGATGACGGACGTTCGTATCACACTATTTCGAGCAAACGACATCCCGCATTCCGTCCGTTGAAAGGGCATATGCACGACGCTTTAGTTCCTCAGTGTTATAATCCTCGGCGGGATTATCGCCGAACAGTCCCAGGCGAAACATGGTTTCGGCATTCAAGACGGCCGCGCCGGCAGCCCCCCTTACGGTATTGTGTCCCATGATGACCATACGGTAGTCGAGTACATTGCAGGGACGAAGGCGGCCTACAACGGTAGCCATTCCCTTTTCAAGCCATACATCCCGGGAAGGCTGAGGCCTGTCGGCATCATCCATCATAAGGATCGGATGGTCGGGAGCAGAGGGCAATTTGAGCTCCTGGGGCAGTCCTCGAAAACCGGCCATGACGCTTCGAAGCTCCTCAAGACTCGCCTTCTTCTTAAGAGAAAACGAGACAGTCTCGGTATGGCCGTCCACCACAGGAACCCGGTTACATTGCGCGCTGACCACAAAGTCCGCATCAACAACCTTCCCATCCGCCAGGGTGCCGAGAATCTTTTGCGATTCGATCTCCATCTTTTCCTCTTCCCCTCCGATGTAGGGGATGATATTACCGAGGATATCATACGATGCGACACCGGGATAACCGGCACCCGAGATGGCTTGCATGGTGGTAACCTGAACCGCCTCCACGCCAAAGGTCTCGTGAAGAGGGGCAAGGGCCATGGCCAGAAACATCGTTGAGCAGTTCGAATTGGTAATGATGGCACCGTCCCATTTCTGACCGGCAATAAGGCTCAGATGATCGGGATTAATCTCAGGAATGACCAGAGGGACATCCTCTTCCATCCGGTGATTTTTCGAATTGCTGATAACGACATGTCCGAGCCTGGCATACCGCTCTTCGGCAGCTCCGGCAACAGAGGAATCAAGCCCTGAAAAAAGTACGGGACTATCCAGTGTATCTTCAAGGCTTTTAACCTGCATATCGGCAATATACCCCGGAATCGGAGTGTTCTGTTTCCACGCACACGCATCGACATACCGCTTTCCTGCCGAACGCTCCGAAGCAACAAGTTCGGCAACCTCAAAATAGGGGTGATCGGTCAGCAGGGTGATAAACTTCTGCCCCACAGTTCCGGTAGCTCCAAGGATTGCAACCCTCATTTTGCTGTTCATGATCCACCTCCAAAGGGGATTTGTTATTATAATAACAAAGTGTTACTATATGCTCGTAATGTTATGATAAGGGGAGATTTGTGTCAAGTAGCCTGAATCATTAATTGAAACAATATATAGTGTCCGGAATCGTGGTGATTCCTTTACCTTTAAGCCCATGCATAAGAAGGCAGATAGCCAATCATCCACCGTAAGGACGTGGGAATGCACCTGCCCCACAGCTCCCTCCCACCACGATTTCGGACAGTAGTTTAAAAAAACGCAGCAGAGATCAGAAAAATCGCCACCCCATGGGTAACGCAGGAAGGAAGAACACCATACCGGCTACCGACTATCCCGGCAATCACCCCCTCCCACAGAACAAAAAGGAGCAGGGGTAAGGAAAGCCCCGATCCGGTCAAAGAAAGAGGCAAATACGAGAAGGCAAAAAGGATACCGGAACTCACACCGGCAAGCAGGGATGATTGATGATCTTTCAGAAAGGCAAGGAGATAACCACGGAATAAGCCCTCTTCGATGAAGGCCAGCGACAGCGACAGACATAAAAGAGGAAGAGCCATGTCTACACGGAATTCGGGCCCAATGGCCTCTGTGCCTCCTTTCGCCTGGAGGAAAAGCAGGGGAGCAGCCACACAGAATCCAGCCAAAAGGCCTACAAAAATCCCCGCACCCCGGTCGTTTGAGAAAAAACGACAACGATCACGGTTCTCCCTATCGAAGGCAAGGAACACAAGCATCGCCGCGAAAAAGAGCAGCGAAAGCAATACAAGTAACAAGGCATCATCGGTAAACAGGAAGCGAAGGACGCCGCCCTCGGTCGAAGGAAACCAAAAACCAAGGCTTGCCATGACATCACGGCAGACAACAAATCCGACTATATAAAGAACCACTCGGCCAAAAGCCGGCGGCCTGGAAAAAGCAAGGGAGAGCAGGAGCAGGAGAAAGGCAGGCCATATTCTTCCGAGGTATTCCACAAAAAGGTGAAAAGAATTCATCATAATTTTGATAATATTATTTTTCTGCCTTTGACAGAAGAGCCCTTCTGTTATATTATTCAATTAAACAATTGCTTAATTGTTCAACTATTTAATAAGGAGTCTGATATGACCGGATGTTCCGGAGAGCGAACAGATATATGCGACCAATACTGCCCAACCTGCCCTGAACGAGCAGAGTTCCTTCGGGAAAAGCTGCTGGATGTGGCGGGGCTATCCGAACTTTTTAAGGTTTTGGGCGATGAAACCCGGACACGGATCATCTATCTTCTTTCAATAAACGAACTATGCGTTTGCGATCTGTCCGATCTGCTGGAAATGAGCCTGCCCGCGGTGAGTCACCACCTTCGCCTTTTAAAGACCATGCGTCTTGTTCGGTATCGACGAGATGGAAAGCAGGTATTTTATCGCCTCGACGATGAACATGTCGAGCAGCTCATAAAGGTTGCACGCGATCACTTTGCAGAGGAGCGCTGATACATCCATGGAGAAAATCAAACACATACACCCCCACCCCGCCGCAGATGCCGGTTGTCCTACCGGAAGCTGTCCCCACTGTTCCGGACATGATCACAGTTTTGAAGAGGCTTCCCCAAAGGCGGAGGCAATACGGCTGACTATCTCCCTTATTTTCTTCGCCCTAGGGATCATATTTCGAAGCAAGCTTCAGGCAAGCCCCTACCGTATCGGTGAATATGTAATCTTTCTTATCCCATACCTTACCGTAGGGTACGGGGTCATTCTGTCGGCACTGCGAAACCTTATCAACGGTAAGCTTTTCGACGAGAATTTTCTCATGACCGTTGCAACCTTCGGGGCTATCGCCTTGGGAGAAATGCCGGAAGCGGCGGCAGTCATGCTATTCTACACCATCGGCGAGATGTTTCAGGAGAGAGCGGCCTCTTCCGCCAGGCGCTCCATTCAAGCCCTTACCGATATTCGTCCCGACACAACCTATCTTGTATCCGACAGCCAGGGGTCAGATCCGAGGAAAACCGATCCTCTTTTGGTGGAGCCGGGTTCGCTGGTTCTTGTACGGCCGGGGGAAAGGGTCCCCCTTGACGGCATCATTGTATCGGGGAATTCTTTTTTCGATACCTCGGCACTGACCGGTGAATCGGTTCCGGTCAGAGTGGAGCCCGGCAGCCAGGCACTTGCCGGTTCGGTAAACGGACAGGGCTTGCTTATCATAGAAACCACCGCCCGCTACGGAGATTCATCCCTGGCCAGGATCATCAAGCTCGTAGAGGAGGCTGCCGAGCGTAAGGCCCCGACCGAACGCTTTATAACCCGCTTTGCAAGGGTCTACACACCTGCCGTGGTAGGAGCTGCATTGCTCATAGCCCTCCTTCCTCCCCTTTTGCTCGCCGATGCCTCCTTTGCAGAGTGGATTCGCAGGGCCCTTATCCTGCTGGTCGTATCATGCCCCTGTGCTCTGGTTATATCGATACCCCTAGGGTATTTCGGAGGAATAGGAGGCGCCTCTGCCGCAGGTATCCTGATCAAGGGAGCCAACTATCTGGAAACCCTGGCGGAACTTGATACCGTTGTATTTGATAAGACAGGGACCCTCACCGAAGGGGTATTCGAGGTATCCGGCGTCTATCCAGAGAAGGGATACAGCAGGGAAGAGCTTCTTGGCCTGGCAGCCTTTGCGGAATCCCATTCAAATCACCCGATTGCGGGAGCAATCCGCAGGGCAGCGGAAACCATTCCTTCGGAATTTCGTATCGATGCCTCACTCAACACGTTTGAAGAGATAGCGGGAAAAGGAGTCAGGGCCGAGTGGTTGGGAAAGCCCCTCCTGGCGGGTAATCAGACGTTGCTGAGGGAAAACAATATTCCTTCGCCTCCCCCCGTGGAGAAGGACAAGGGTGAGGCCGCAAGCAGCGTACTCATCGCCTACGGAGAAAACTATATAGGAACGATAGCCGTAAGCGACAGGATCCGCGAAGATGCCGCAGGGCTTGTCACTGCGCTCCACGGTAAAGGGATACGCCACACCGTTATGCTTACCGGCGACAGCGAAACAGGGGCAAAGGCTGTCGCAGAAAAACTGGGTTTGGATAGCTATTACGCAAAGCTTCTTCCTGATGAGAAACTCTCGAAGCTTGAAGAGATTATGGCCTCTCCCCGGACTTACAAGCGCACCGCTTTCGTAGGCGACGGCATCAACGACGCTCCGGTCCTCAGCAGAGCGGATGTGGGAATCGCCATGGGCGGGATAGGCTCCGATGCAGCCATCGAAGCGGCGGATGTTGTTCTCATGGATGATAAGCCGTCGAATCTTGCAACAGCAATTACCGGAGCAAAGCGAACGAGAGGGGTTGTGCTTCAGAATATCATCTTCTCGCTCGGCATCAAAGGACTTGTCATCCTGCTGGGAATCTTCGGCCTTGCGTCCATGTGGATGGCGATTTTTGCCGACGTCGGTGTGGCGCTCCTTGCCATTCTTAACTCAACCAGGGTTTTGAAGATGTTCAAAGCGTAAATGATTACCTCTTAGCCCGGTTCTATGATAGAATGCGGGCGAGGTTGTGCATGAAACCACAGAAACAGGGGGGAAAGGTGCTTCCGTCCCTCTTGATTGCCTTCCTTGCCCTCGCAGTAATAGGAATGTTCGCGGTCCATTGTGCGAGCTTGAAGAAAGAGGCAAGGACGCTGGTTCGGCTGGATACCCTTCGAGGCCTGACACAGCGGATTATCCATCTGGAGCTTTCCGGCAAGAATACCTTGCCTCTTATCGGCCAAGCGGATCTGATATTTGCCTCCGCTCCGGAGTCGGCCAGAAACGAGTGGGAAGGGCTGAAAGCGGATCTCCGCCGTTACCATACAGCAACGCAAATGGAGCAAGCTTTGATAGCGACTTCCATTACGCAATCGGGAGAACTGATCTGGCAGGAATTGGATCCCGACCGGATTCCCGGCAGCTCAATCTTGCAGGATCGGCAGGAATGGTACTGGGCGATAGTGGCGGCTGTGGGAACGGCGGCTATCCTCTTCCTGGTTCTTTTTTCACGGCATTTCACACCTTCGCAGAATTACCGCCAGCCTTTGAGAGACGAACAAACAGGATGTTACAGCCGTAACTATTTCTATACGAAGCTTCAAAGCGAGATTACCAGGGCCGAGCGCTATGGGCTTCCGCTTTCGCTTATCATCTTTGATATCGATCACTTCAGGCAGTTGAACGAAGCATACGGCCGGACGATCGGTGACGGCCTTTTAAAGCGTTTGGCCAATCTTGTCGCCTCGCTGCTTCGTGACAGCGATATCTTCGGCCGCACGGGAGGCGAGGAGTTTGCCGTCGTGGTCCCGCACACGGACGAAAACTCAACAGCCGTACTTGCGGAAAAACTCAGAGGCGCGATAGAAGGCTTTCCTTTCGATCTTCCGATGAAGGTCACCTGTAGTTTTGGTATCACATCGTTCAAAAAGGGAGAGAGTTGGCAAGATTTCTTCTCACGGGCCGATGAGGGGCTCCTCCTTGCAAAACAAGAGGGGCGCAACAGAGTCTCCATAGCAGTATAACCGGCCGTTGAAGCAACCGCGCCTTTTTTTGCGTGTAGGTTGTGTCATGAAAGTCGAAGAATCACGAATACCGATCATGTCTCTTCCCGCGGAAGAGCGGCCTCGGGAACGGCTTAGCGCCTTCGGGCCGTCGACCCTCTCCGATAAAGAACTCCTTACCATTATCCTCGGTTCCGGGATCAAGGGAAACGATGTGGGGCACCTTGCCTCGGCCCTGTTGAAGCTACTTGATACCAGCGATCTGCATTGTACCGTAGACCAAATCAGAACGATACCCGGTATTGGTCGAGCAAAGGCGGCTCTTGTTGCCGCAGCGCTGGAATTCTCACGGAGACGATTTGTACCGGCAAAAAATAAAATCACTTCGCCGGCTGATGTTCTCCCACTGGTCCGCCATCTTGCAGACAGGCCTCAGGAGCAATTTCTCGCCCTTTCTCTCAATGGGGCCCATGAGGTTATCAAGTTGCGGATAATCTCGGTCGGTCTGGTAAATCGGACACTGGTTCATCCCCGTGAAATCTTTGCAGGCTGTGTAAAAGATAGGGCTGCAGCCCTTATCTGTGCCCACAACCACCCATCAGGGAACCTGCAACCGAGCGCGGAGGACCACGAGGTCACCCGACGCCTCACAGCATCGGGTGAAATTCTCGGAATCCCCTTAATTGATCATATCATCTTTACACAAGAAGGCTATTATAGCTTCCTCGAGCACGACGGACTGGGCCAATAGCAGCCGGCCCCTGCATCTGTCGTCCTGGCTTCAGAATATCAACAAGCCTGCGTGATAGGCAAGGAACCCGGCAACAAAGGAGGAAATGGTGTAGTACAGCGAACAGCAAAGGGTCCACCGAAGAGACTTTGTTTCCGAGTAGATGGTTGCAACCGTCCCGATACAGGGAATAGAGAAGAAGAAGGCGAATATGAAGGCCAATGCGGAGGCCGGAGAAATCGAAGAGACAAGGCTTCCCACCAATGCAGCCTGTTCGTAGCCGCCAGTCCCGGCGACAAAGAGGGTGGTGATCGATGCAACCCCTCCGCTTATTCCATACAATACGGCAAGAACGGAAAGGGAGGCCTCTTTGGCCGCTACCGCAGCCACCAGGGCTATGAAGAGCTTCCAGTCAAGCCCCATCAGTGAGGAGACGGGATCGAAGAATCTGCCGATCGAGGCGAGGAGGCTATTCTCCATGTTTCCATCCGGTTGATAGGAAAGGGCCCAGACCAGCAGCGAGATCAGGGCGATGAGGGTGACCGCACGCTTTACGAAGCCTTTGACCTGACTCCATACATAGGACCAAATGGTCCTCCAGTTGGGTCGGTGATAGGGAGGCAGCTCCATGATCAATCCTGTGTGCTCTCCCTTGAGAAGAAATTTTCGCAGTAAGGCGGAGCTTCCCGAAAGGTGAAGTAACATGACGGCAAGAAGAGCAAAGATCACCAAAGGCATGTTGGTGCCGAAAAAGATTGTGCCCATAAAACTAACGACTCCCCACAGGGCCATACAGGGAACGATGGAGACCATGACCAGAGTCGTCATCCTCTGCTGCCAGGAGTCCACAACCCGACAACCGGTAACCCCGGCAATATTGCAGCCGAAACTCATCATGAGCGGCATAAAGGATTTGCCGTGAAGGCCGATCTTATTCATCCAGCTGTCGAAAACATACGCAAGACGTGCAAGATAGCCGACATCTTCCATGATGCCGAAAACAAGATAGACGCCGAAGATATAGGCAAGCATCATAACCGCTATGCCGATTCCGGGGACCAGACCATCGACGAAAAGCGATCCTATCCAGGCGGGAGCGGGAGCAAAAAGTGCCTTCAGCCCCGCAAGCAAGGGGGGAAGCGCTCCCTGCACCACTCCCATAATCGGTATGGCCACCATCATAGCTGCTGCAAAGGCAATAACCATGATACCGAGAGCGACAAACTTTCCCCATACAGGATGAGTGGCCGCCCGATCGAAACCTCTTTTTCGAAGGCCCCTTTTTCCATCCGGCGAAATCCCCTTGAGGGAGGCAGAGATGGCTCTCTGTATTCGGCTATATCGGCCTCCGGCGATTCGGAGGGCCCCATCCGGAATGGTTTCGATGATCGTAATCAGCTGTTTCCACTCACCATCGGATAAAAGCCGGCGGGTGAGGGCCCTGGCCTCCTGATCACCCTCGATAAGCTTTACAGCAAGCCACTGGAGCGAATAGGGCTCAAGATCCTTTTGGGCCAGAAGCTTAGATATGTTCTCATATGCCACAAGGCAAAGCGTATCATCGGTAAAAGTATCGGGAGGCGGGGGCTCGGAGAGGGCTGTCTCGGCTATGGCATCCATAAGCTCGTCAAATCCTATTCCCTTTGAAGCAGTCATGGAAACCACGGGGACCCGAAGCTCCGCGGCAAGATGCGAGGTATCGATCTGTTTGCCTTGCCGTTCGGCAACATCCGTCATGTTCAAGGCAAGGACAACGGAAACAGGAAGGAGTCTGATCTCTCCCAAAAGGTAGAGACTCCGTTCGAGCTGGGATGCATCTGCCATCACCACGACAACGTCGGGTTCCTCTTTTATGAGAAAGTCCCTTGCAATGGTCTCCTCCAGGGAGTTTGCCGTCAAGCTGTAGGTACCGGGCAAGTCGACGATATTGTAGTCACTTCCGTTATGGCGAAAACCTCCGCTCTTCTGTTCCACGGTCTTGCCCGGCCAATTTCCCACATGCTGGCGTGCACCGGTAAGCCGGTTAAAAACCGTCGACTTTCCCGTATTCGGCTGGCCGGCAAGGGCAATGGTCAGACTTCTCGTTCTCTGAGCCGTATCCATCTATAGAACCTCTCTAACGGTGATTTTCGCGGCTTCGCCCCGGCCTAGGGCGACCTCGCTGTCCCGCAACCAAACAAGCACAGGGCCTCTGCCCCGCCTTGAAACCATTGTCACAACCGTATCCGGGGTGAAGCCGATAGCCGAGACCCGGCTTATAAAGCCATTCCCCCCTTGCAGGCTGTCAATCACGCCACGGCATCCCGCGGATAAGCGATCCAGGGTACACATCTTTCAACCTCCATTATCTAACTATCTTTATTAGCCTATGCTACTAAGCGCAAAAAAAAATCTCCTTAGCCTTTACCGAGAGCCCCTTGTCCAAGGAAAGAAAGGCTCCAGATCCTCGGCCCCTGCGTCGCCCCTGCATGTGGCACAGAACGGGGGCAGGCCCCTGATCTGCAGCAGGAGGCGCATGAAACTGCTTCACCAGGGGCAGAAAAATTCATCATTTTCAGGTATCCCCGTCGGCATAATTCATCGATAAGGTATGCGGCAAAATCAGCGTCGATCGAAAGGCGATCGGCAGCATCTTTCACAGAACAGAGTCGCCCCTCGGAAAAGAGAGCCAGGACCTCCAAAAAGAGGTTATTGTCCCGCATAATGGGGCCTCTTCAGCAGCTTTAGTTCACTACGCACCAAAATCATCCCGAAAAGAACGACACAGAGATCGCCAAGGGGATAGGAAAGCCACAAGCCGATCTCGCCGAACATATAAGGAAGCAGCAATGCCAGTGGAATAAAAAAGAACAGTTGGCGTCCCAGAGTCAGCAACGCACCCTTTCCCGCCTTCCCCAGTGCCATAAAAAGCATGATAAATACGGCAATCAGACCGTAAAAAAGAAAGCTGGAGAGAAAAAGCCGAAACTGACGGCTTCCTTCGGCAACGATTTCCCCATCGGTAATGAACCATGAGAGAATGAAGGGAGCAAAAAGCTGAAAGAAGAGCCATATACCCACAGCAATGGCGGAAGCGACCTTGCCGAAATACCAGAACGCCTCCCTTACCCTATCGAAGCGGCCGGCCCCATAATTGGCTCCCAGCACGGGCTGCAGACCGTAGGAGATTCCGAAGATCGGGATGTAAAAGAAGCTCATGATCCGAAAGGCGGTACTCATGACGATGTTACTGTTTATGCTGTAGGAAGAACTGAGGGAAAGCAGGATGGAGAGCTGAATGGCTACCGCAAGGGACATGATCATCCCGGAGAATCCCACCCTGATGATTTCGGGCATAAGCGGCCAGTTGATTCGAAAACTCTTCCTGCTAAGATTGATACTGCTTTGTTTCGATCTGAAGTGGGCAAAATCCCCAAGCAGAAAGAGGCTTTGCCCGATGATGGTAGCAAGGGCGGCCCCCTCCATTCCCATGCCCAAAACCTTGATGAAAATGGGGTCGAGGATGATGTTGGTAATGGTGCCCAAAGCCATGATTTTCATGGCAGTCTTCATCTGCCCCTCGGCTCGTATCAAAAAATTCAGGGCGGGGCCCACTGCACCGAAGACAAAGCCCAGCGATAAGAGCCTGAGGTAATCGATTCCAAGACTGAGGATCTCTTCCCTGGCGCCAAGGGCGAACAAAATCCCCGGCGCAAAGGAAAAGGTGATCGCGGTCAGCACAAGCGAGCAGAGGGCCACAGGCCAGAAGACATTTCCCAAAAGGGCGTCCATGGTTTTCTGGTCTCCAGCTCCCATGGCGCGGGAAAAGAGGGAGGAGGCACCGGTTGCAAAGAGGCTCAGTATTGCCTGGTTGACAAGAATGACGGCGTAGCCCATGGCAACCGCCGATACCGCAGCCGGCCCAACAAACTGGCCCACAAAGATGCTGTCCACCAGATTGTAGAGTCCGATAACGATCATTCCCGCCATCCCGGGAAGGGCCAGAGAAACAAAAAGTTTGCCCATGCTTTGATTTAGAAGCATCTCTCGTTTGTCGTTCATCGTTTTCTATCTCCCTTATACCGAGGCAGTTTCCAACTGTCCCAGCTTCCAGCCGATTGATTTCTCGCGCATACCGATAAAGTCGGCGTAAAGGCCGCCCTCCGCCATAAGGCGGTCGTGGGTCCCCTGCTGGATCATCCTGCCGCCCGAAAGCACCCATATCTGATCCGCATTGCGGACCGTTTTCAGACGATGGGCGATCATGATGACCGTCTTATTCTTTGTCAGCTCCGTCATTGCCGCCTGGAGTTTACTTTCGTTCTCGGGATCGACGTTGGCGGTGGCTTCGTCGAGAATGATGATAGGAGCATCCTTTAATATGGCCCGGGCGATGGATATTCGCTGCTTTTCCCCACCGGATATGGTGGCTCCGGCCTCACCGACCACCGTATCGTAGCCGTCGGGAAGGGCCATGATGAAATCATCGCAACACGCTTTTCGCGCCGCTTCCCGGACCTCCGACATGGTCGCATCCGGATTCCCGAATTTTATGTTGTTTGCGATGGTATCGTTAAAAAGGTAGACCCGCTGAAAAACCATACTGAAATTGGCGAGCAGGGTATCGAGGGTATAGTCCTTTATATTTCTTCCGCCGAGGGTGATGGCCCCCTCATCCACATCCCAGAAACGGGTGATGAGATTGCAGAGGGTTGTTTTTCCTCCGCCGGATGGGCCGACGATGGCAACACTGCTGCCCTGAGGAATCTCAAAGCTTACGTTGTCGATGATCCTCTTTCGATCGTAGGAGAAACTTATCCCCTCTCCCCGGATAGCAAAATCCCGGGGCACGATGCTCCTGCCCGCTTCATCCATCAGGGAAATTCCCTTGATCGCTTCGACACGTTTAATGGACAAATCAACGGTCCGCAGCAGGGCGGACATGCTGCCGGCGGTTTCGAGTTGGCTGTAGATGAGAAAGGCGGAAACAAGCATCATAAGGGTAACGGAAAGCTCCATTGTTCCGTTAAGAAAGAAGAAAATTGCGCCTGCCACAATTCCCACACTTGCAAGCTTCAGGATAAGAGACTGGAGAAACATGAAAGGGATAAAGGCGAGCTCCAGTCCGATATTTTGCTTCTCACATTCGGCGATGGCCCGGTCTATGGTTTTGCTGGCCTCTCTTGCAAGGTTAAAGGAACGAACAACGCCGATCCCCTGGACATATTCGAGGACCGCTCCGACAAGAGCGCTCTGGGCGGCAACACGGGCAGGGCTTATCGCTTCCGCCTTACGCTGCATGAGGAGATTGACCAGGAGGAAAAAGAGGATTCCCACGATGACGATCAGCCCCATACGCCAGTCAAAGGCCGTTATCATGATGGTGATGACGGCAGCATGAATAAAGCCGTGGATCGTCTTATCGAGGACCCTCGGTGCAATATCCTGGATATCCTCCATGGTGCTGGTCACCGTTGCCGTTATGGAACCGAGACTGTTGCTGTTGAAATACCCCATAGGCATGTACTTCATACGATCCCCGATTTCCGTACGCTTGTCTGCGCAGAGATGGAAACTGCCCCGGGCATCGGCCATGGTGGAGGCATCCTTTGTAACAATCCCGCCGACCATGCTGACGAACATGATCGCAAAGGAGGTCCAGGCGGTGGAGCTGGTTACCGCATCATTGATAATCGCCATCAACACGATGTAGAGAGCACCGATCTGAAAGGCGTGAAATATCGAATTGAGAAAGGCATACAGGATTCCAAGTTGCAACCTTTTGCGGTGGTCCCCGGCAAAGGCAAAAAAGTGCTTGATGATGCTAAACATGTGCGGCCTCCTCGTATACGTTGTCCTTTACGTTATCCTTGGCGCTGATATGTGCCTGCCACATGCTCCGGTAAAGGGGGCTTGAGGCAAGGAGCTCTTCATGTCGTCCCCAATCTGCAACCCGTCCCCGATCGATGACGATAATCTGGTCGGAATCGGTTATGGTGGAGAGTCGGTGAGCAATAACGATAAGGGTCTTTCCCTCCACCAGCTTTGCGATGGCGGACTGAATCACCGACTCATTTTCCGGGTCGGTATAGGCCGTGGCTTCATCAAGAATGACGATAGGTGCATCTTTCAGCATGGCGCGGGCAATGGCAATCCGCTGGCGTTCACCGCCGGATAGGTGTCCCCCTGCCCCTCCTGCGACGGTATCGTAGCCGTGTTCGAGGGAGAGGATAAAATCATGACAACCGGCGGATTGGGCCACCGCCTTTACCGCATCGTCGGAGGCCTTTGGGTTACCCATGCGGATATTCTCCAGGACCGTCTCGTCGAAAAGGTAGGTGTCCTGGGCGACATAAGCGATCATATCGTTCAGTTGCTCGCTTGGAATATTCTTCACATCTACGCCGCCGATTGAAACGCTCCCGCCGTCAACATCCCAGAATGAGGCTATCAGCTTGGCAATGGTGCTTTTCCCGCCGCCGGATGGGCCGACAAGGGCCGTAACACTGAAGGCGGGGATGGATAAGGAGACATTGTGGAGTATCTCTATCTTGTCGTAGGAGAACGAAAGATTGTGAAGCTTGATATCAAGGCCCTGGGGCTTTGCCGGTACCCGGGGTCTGATAAGCTCCTTTTCATCCAGCAGCGATCCGATATCTCCCATGATAGTCCCGATCTTTGCGATATCGTCTGTGTAGTAGAGAGCCGAAAGCAAGGGAGCGACGATACCAAGGGCAAGGATCATCACGGTAATAAAGACCGGGGCGGAAAGGCTTCCGTTCATGTAAAAAACACAGCCCAGCGGCAGGACACCGATCAGGACAGAGGGCCAGATACCGATTCCCATGGCAAAGTAGATCTGGACCTCCTTCATCCAGGAAAGGCCGTACTCCGCATTCTCCCTAACAGCCTTGGAAAACTTGGCATAAGAGCTTGCCGACTGGCCGAAGGCCTTGATGACCTCTATGCCGTTGATATACTCCACGGCTGTGGCATTCATGTGCTTACTGACCCCGACATACTTCCCGAACTTTGTCTCATAATCCTTCATCATCCCCATGTAGCAGAGGGCTCCGATCGGCAGGGTTATCAGGGAGATCAACGCCATACGCCAGTCGAGAACAAAAAGGTAACAGACAATGCAAAGAGGAATCAGCAGATTTGATGTCATCTCCGGAAGAACATGGGCCAGGGCCGGTTCGATACTGTCGACCTTTTCCACCATGCTGTTTTTTATCTTTCCCGAGGGGGTATTGAGTACATACCCCATGGGGACCCTTGTAAGTTTCTCGGCGATTCTGTACCGAAGCTCCGAAATCACGGCAAAGGTCGCCTTGTGAGACAAGGTCGTGGAAATACTGTGGAATAACGACTTCGCAAGATATCCTAAAGCGGCGACGGCGCACCAGGAAAGGTAAAAAGCGAAGCTCCTTTGCCCCTCGATCAGTTTGATGATGATGTGCGAGACGGCGATGTAGGGGACCATGGTTCCCGCCACCCCAAGTATCGCAAAGACGACCGAGGCAATGTAGCTTCCTCTATGACCGGCCGCCAACTCCTTTAAGCGGGAAAACCCGCTTTGCATCTGTTTTTCTCCCATATCGTATGCTTCTCCTGTGGTAAAACGTATAAAAGCCTCTATAAGCCAAGCAATCGGTCCCAACCCGCTTCATAAAACTCCATGAGGCAGGCTACATACTCCTTGGCTTTTTCCTTATTCATGTCGTGAACAACGATCTCAAAAAAACCCGAGAAAAGTGCACTCGCCAGAATATGGATGAGTTCGTCATCCATGGGACGCACCTTCTTTCCCATCTCTTCCATGATTTCGAAAAAGTTATAGGAGGAGCGTACCTCGATCTCCACCATCTGCTCGATGAATGCCGCATATCGGGTGCCGGTAGAACAGCAGACGACAAGCTTAAAGGCATCGTAATATTCGTAGATATGGTCGATCATCCATTCGAGGCACGCTTCCGAAATCTCATGCATGACGCTCAATTGTTGCTGCGGGGAACGTGAAGCAAATTCGTCTTGTACACGCCTGTACTCGCCCAGAAGCATTTGGACCGGTTCGGCAACGAGGGCATTAAAAAGGGCCTCTTTGTTTTCATAATAGAGATAGATGGCTCCGGTCGTGACACCCGCATTTTTTGCTATGGTCCGCAGAGAAGCATGCACAAAGCCCTTTTCCAAAAACTCTTCCTTGCCGGAAACCAGAATTCTCTGCCGTGTAACGGTATCATCCTGTTTCATTAGCGCCCTCTCAACATAACAGTGTTATTTCACGCTGTTTATATCACTCCCCATAAATAGTGTCAACTAATTATGATAGCTTAACAGAATTCAGGTAATCAAGTGTTCTCTCCGTAAGAGGTTCGATGCAAGAGAACATGTGGCAGCAATTGTCAATCATATTTGGGATCATATTCCCCTGGTCGATACCAGGATCAAGCGCTATAATACTGTGTTTATTCAACACCCACACCTATAGGAGCTTTTTGGTATTATGGAAGCATTACAGAAAAAATACGGTTTCTGGACGGCTACCTCCATGGTAGTAGGAATCGTAATTGGATCGGGGGTCTTTTTTAAGGCAGACGACGTTTTGAAGGCATCGGGAGGAAGACTTCCGATTGCACTGCTGGCCTGGTTGATAGGCGGTACGATCATGGTCGTTACCAGCTATGTCTTTTCGAAGATGGCGACTCGGATCGAGAAGGTCAACGGCGTTGTCGATTACTTTGAGGCCGCTTACGGGAAAAAGGCCGGCTACCTGGTTGCCTGGTTCATGACCTTTATCTATTATCCAACCCTCGTCTCTGTCCTTGCCTGGGTCTCGGCAAACTATACGGTAGGGCTGCTCGGTTTGCCCCAGCTGCTGTGGCCCCTTTCCGCCGTCTATCTGGTTCTCTTTTTCCTGTTGAACATTTTTTCTCCTGTCCTTGCAGGCAAGTGGCAGGTTTCGGCAACCATCATCAAATTAATTCCCCTTGGACTGGTGGCAATCGTGGGAATCATCGGCGGGCTTGTTACGGGGCAGACTATCCAGAGCTTTACCGTTAGCGCTCAGAACATTTCGGGAGGAGGGCTTGCCGTAGCAACCCTTGCGACGGCCTTCGCCTATGAGGGCTGGATCATCGCTACATCCATCAATGCCGAGCTTAAAGATGCAAAAAAGAATCTTCCAAAGGCCCTTGTAGTGGGGGCTTCGGTCGTAGTTCTTGTTTACATGCTTTACTACCTCGGCATCAGCGGCTTTCTTTCCAACGATCAGGTTATGGCAGCCGGTGACGCAGCTCCGGTCCAGGTAATTTCACTGGTATTCGGTCGTCTCGGAGGAACTCTGCTGACCGTGTTTGTCGTCATCTCCTGCTTAGGTACCCTCAACGGCTTGGTAATGGGTTCGGTACGGGGGATGTTTTCCATTGCGAGCAGGGACCTCGGCCCGACACCCCATATCTTCAAGAAGGTCAGCGAAAAACGCGACAGCATGGTTAACTCCGGCATTGCAGGTCTGGTCCTCTCTGCCATCTGGCTGATGGTATGGTACGGTAATTTTCACAACTGGTGGGGCGGGTTCATGGACA
This sequence comes from Sediminispirochaeta smaragdinae DSM 11293, assembly GCF_000143985.1. Lineage (GTDB taxonomy): Bacteria > Spirochaetota > Spirochaetia > DSM-16054 > Sediminispirochaetaceae > Sediminispirochaeta > Sediminispirochaeta smaragdinae. Next base: position 3,764,242 of record NC_014364.1, read on the forward strand.
TCTCAGAACTGCCTATCGCCTTCCTTTACGTGATCTACCTTGCGATCTATTTTTGGATGATGAAAACCTTTACTGACCTTCCTTTCGGAAGCAGGGTCATAGCCCCGCTCCTTGCCGCCGCAGGATCTCTCTATATTATTTTCGGGGCGGTGCAAAAAGATATGTTCTTTCAGTTTTTTATCATCACTCTGATCGTCGTTGCGGCAAGCGTTCCTTTCCTCGTTAGGAAAAAGTACAGTCTGCCGGCATAGAGATTCCTCGGATGTCCATGAGGGAAGCACTGCGGGAAAGAGAAAAAGAGCTCGATAGTCTCTATCGCATAGCTCATCTCCTGGCCGGATACAGGGGAAGCGAAACAACGCTTCTTGCCGAATCGGGGACGATTCTGCGCTCTGCGATGAGTCGTCCCGATAACTGCAAGGTAGAATGTTCGATTCGTACCATCGGAGACCAGCCGCAAAAAGAGCAAAATCTTCTCTTTTCCGCATCTGCTTCCCTCTCCGAGGTTGAAGAGCTTTTTCTTGTTCTTACCGCAACCGCAGGGGAGATGGATCTCCTAGAACGTGAAAAATCACTCTTGTCCTCGGCGGTAAAATTGATCGCCGAGGCTCTTTGTCGTCTCCGCCTTGAGGCGAAAATCAACGCAAAGAATCAGGCCCTTGCGGAATTAATCGAACACCTTCGCAACTCGGAACAGGAGCAGGGAAAGGCTATACGCCGGCACCTGTATACCGCTATTTTTCCGATGCTGGAAAGGGTGCGGGCCCTTCTCGACGAAGATGATAAACGGAAACTTGATCTCGTAGCTTCCGGGCTGGAAGCCATATGCAAACCCTCAAGCCTGCCGAACATGGTCTCGATGCCTCTTACCCCAAGGGAGCTGGAAATTTGCAATATGGTACGATCGGGCCTTACCAGCAAAACCATCGCGGATTCCCTCAATATCTGCACCGAAACCGTGGAACGCCATCGCTGTTCAATCCGCAAAAAAATCGGTATTGCCGGAAGCGGTGAAAATCTTCAGCACTACCTCCTTACCCTGTAGAAAACATGTAGATTCGATGGATGGTTAATGTCGATATCCCCCTCCTCGCGGAAAGGCTATAGTTACTATCCTATCGGAGGTTACAGGTATGACAGAAAAACGTATCGTACTTTCACGCCGTGAATACGAAAAACTGTGGAACATAATAGAAGCGATGAGAAGTTCCAACAGGCTGAGAGAACCCTATTTGCGCCATCTGTATGATGAACTGCAGGCTGCCGTGGTTTTGGATGAGGGGGTCCTGCCCGCCGGGACCGTTACGCTCTATGCAGAAGTGGCGTATACGAACCTTTCGACAGGTTCAAGGCATCAGGCTTCGATCGTCTTCCCTGCAGACCAGAATCACGATGAAAAGCGCTATTCGATCTTTACCCCCCTCGGAGCAGCGCTCATCGGGGAGTCGGAACACAACAGAACCATCTGTTATGCCCCGGCAGGGGATATCCCCCTACGCATAGACGCCATTACCCCTCCTGTACACTGAACGTGATACGACAAGCAGCAAACCATGGAAACCATTGAGATATTCAGCGCGCATGAACGCCGTCTTCTGCGAAATATCGAAGAAAACATGCAGGGCCGTTCCCCGGCCCTGTCGGCCCTTGTGGAACAGCGTAAACAGGACCTTTGGCAGCTTGCGGGTATCATAGAACGTTCACCATCGCTCACCGGCGACTTAGGCATAAGCGGAGAAGTACGAACCCGGGGCTCGCTGACAAGACGCCTGTGCGACAGAGGGCTTTTGCAGGTTACCAACTTGCCCACAAAGGCCGTTCTCGGCTATGGATTCACCGTCACAAAGCTCCATTTCTTCGGATTGCTGAGAAAGATCGGCCGAAAAACCGGTCTTCCCTTCCAAGAACTCCAGGAACTCGATGAGATCTACAGCATGATACTCTTTACCCTCATGGCCGAAGAACTCTACAAACAGATGCTTTCAAAGGAGAGAGCCGATAGGCCATGGATCCCGCATATTGCCAAGGAACTTCTATCACTCTGGGAATACCGTTTTGAGGCAAAAACAGTCGATTTTGCGCTGTTTCTCAGAGACCTTTGGGTTGCCCGGCAGCATATTGTACCGGCACTGGGGACCCTGCAGGGGACGGTGGAACTGCTCCGTCTCAGCATGCGGCTTCCCCTATTTTGGGGGAATTTTATTGAAAGCCTGCATACCGATCCCTCAATACTTCCGGCATTGGAAGAATTCCTCTTTAATCTCAGCCACGAAGAGATCACGCTTCTGCGAAGCGTCATGAAGGAAAAGAAACTTACGGCCATCGACCGGAAACAAGCAAGGGAGCTCCTCGGGAAAGAGGAAGAGCAGGAGCATGAACTTCCGGCCCTTCAATTGTACAGGAGCTTCCTCCAACGTCAGCAACTCACTCAGCTTCGAAGATGCCGCAACACGGACGGCCCCAGACGAAGCATCGAAGAATATCTGCTTATCTACCTCAAAACCCGGAAACCGCTCCCTCAGTCGAAAAGCGACAACTGATCATCATCTGCCGTATCTTTCCGATGGGCAGCTGCCTCCCGGCGATCGAAGAGTGCCTCTTCTATCGCGGTAAGGAAAGGGCTTTCCTTTTGCACCACCGTTTTGCCGAAAATGGTCCTCTTGGCGGCGTAGGAGAGCAATAGTTCCTGCCTTGCCCGGGTCATTGCAACGTATAAGAGCCGTCGCTCCTCTTCCACATCCTCCGACTTTTCACCGACCAGGGTGCAGGGGATGATCGAATCCTCACAACCGGGAATGAAAACAAGATCAAACTCAAGCCCCTTTGCGGCGTGGATGGTCATGATACTTACCGCCTGGAACCGAGCGTCGTAACGGTCGCTGCCGGAGGCCAGGTGCGATGCCTCCACAAAGGCCTTTGCATCCCCTCCTGGTGCCCAATAGCGGGTAAGTTCATTCTCGACCTCTTCAATATCCACCTTTTCCTCAAGCAGATTCGAATCGGAAAAGCATTCAAGGGCAGCCCGAAGCGTTGAAGGTGGTTCGGCAGCCCCTGTAGCCGCTCGACTGATACGTTCAATATCGCTTGAAAAAAGGGTAGCACGCTCTCCATAAGCAAGAAACCTGATCCAGTTCAGGAACGTACGATAAGGTTCTCCGGAAAAAAGAGAATCGGTTCGTATCGTCCGGAAAGGGATACGGTGATCGGTAAAGGCCTTTTCAAGGATGGGCATCTGCATCGAGGTACGGCATAAAACGGCAATATCCGACAGAGCAATCTCACCATCGCTACCCGCCCCGGCAACACCGCTATCGAGGGAAAAGAAGCCCATACCGCCGCTGCGTTCTTCAATATCCCGGGCAATCTGTTCGGCCTCGGAGGCGGCGGTCGCCGTCTTTCTGACAGCAATCTTAACACCCGGCCGGGGACCGGCAAGGAGCGGAGCCCCCCCTCCAAGCAGCTGAGAAGAAGCCTTGAGAACCGTATCGGGGCAGCGATAGCTTCTGGAAAGAGAAAAAAGCTTCGCCGCGGAAAAATCGACGGCAAAGCGGCGGATAAACTCGGGAGAGCCTCCCCTGAAGCCGTATATGGACTGGTTCGGATCTCCCACGGCGCAAAATTCTGCCCCCTTCGTCAGGATTCGAAGCAGTTCATACTGGACGGGATTGATGTCCTGATATTCGTCAACAATGATGTGACGGAACCCCTCTCTCACCGAATCCATGATATCGGGATGCGCTTCGAAAAGTCGAAGCGGCAAGTAAAGAAGATCATCGTAATCGAGGCAGTTATGGCGCTGAAGCAACCCCTGATACAAGTGAAAGCCAGCGAAATCATCGCTCGACACTTCCGGTTCAGGGAGTATTCCGTTCTTTACCCTCGATATATAGCCGATAAGATTTTTTCGTTCCCGGATGGAAAGATCACTCTTTGATTTCAGAAGGGCCATTTTCTCTTCATCATCGATGATAAGGAAATCGCCTTCGCGCTCCAAAAGGGCGAGGTGCGGCTTTACAATGGCAAGTCCCAGGCTGTGGAAGGTGAAAACCCTCACTCCATCGGCTTCGGAAAGGGAAGAATTCACGGTGATTCCCGCGGACCGCAGCCTGTCCGCCACTTCTCCTGCAGCCTTGTTTGCAAATGTGACGGCGACAATAGATGAAGGAACGACTCCTCCATGAATAAGCCGGGTAACCTTTTCAATGAGGGTACGGGTTTTTCCGGTCCCCGGACCGGCAATGATAAGACTCGGGCCGCCGCAATAATCGGCGGCAGCTTGCTGCTGGAGATTCAGTCCTTCTGACAAAGAAGATGACGAAGATGATTTTGCCTGAGCATGTGGAAGGTTGTGGGTTTCCGGGTCTGCTGCCTCCATCGTCATCTTTTTCTCCTCCTGAAAAGCAGCGAGGTCAAATTCGATCAGGCCCAGCGTGTCGGGCGGGGATGGAGCCTCACGCTTTCCGAAAAGGGAGAGGGCGTCTCCTTCTACAGGAGGCTTTTCTCCAGGATTCCAGATTTTGATCCTGCCATACTCCCCATCGAAGCCGGGAAGAGCAAGGACCTGGCGCTGCCGCATCCTTTCCACTGCCTCGGCAAGATCCGGTCCCGCAAGGGTTCGGATTTCTTCGATCTCCTTATACAGCAAGATATCGAGCTCCGAGCCGAGGTGGTTCAGACAATCGACGTAACGCCGGCCGACCTTTTTCGAGCCTGGCCCTAGCCCTTCCAGCTCGGCAATAACCTCCTTTAGCGGAATCAGGGAGTAAAAGGGATCGCGGTTGGGACGATTAAGGGGCTCCTTGCGATCGGCAAGCTGGGCAACGCGATTAAGTACCCCGACGGTGACGGGACGCCCACAGACCGGGCATCGGCCGCCATGGTGGAGCGTCTGGAGGGGATCCCAGGAAACACCGCACTTGCGGTGGCCATCGAAATGATACTTTCCCTCCTGGGGAAAGAACTCTATCGTCCCACGAAAGCCGGCTTTTCCCCCTCCCCTCATGGCTTCGATGATCTCGTCATAGGAGAGGCCGGTATCAAAGAGGTTTGCCTCTCTTCCCAGTTTCTCCGGAGAATGGGCATCGGAATTGCTGATGAGGGTGTATTCATCCAAAAAAGAGCAGCTCCAGTTCATGGGAGGATCGGAGGAGAGTCCGGTTTCCACGGCAGAAATGTGATCGGAAAGGTCCCGATAACAGGCTCTGATGGAATCAAAGCCCGACTTAGATCCCAGAGCGGAGAACCAGGGGGTCCAGATATGAGCCGGGACAAAGAAAATGCGATCATTGGCTTCCAGACAAAGCTCCAGCAGATCCCGGGAATCGAGACCGAGAATGGGGCGTCCGTCGGAACGAATATTCCCGCCGAGCCGCTCAATCTTTTCCTGAATACGCTCCACCGTCGGAACATCGGGGGCAAAGATTACGTTATGGACCTTTCGTACCCTGTCATCATACTTGTAAATTGAGCTGATCTCTGCGGTAAGGAGAAAGCGACAGGAAGCAGCCTCACCTTCCGCACCGGAAAGAACCAGCCCGGCCTCTTCTCCTCCAAGGCGGTATTCGTTTTTCAACCTGAAGAGGCCTGGTTCGGCAGGTTCAAGCTTCTCTTTCAACTCGGCAACCCAACCCGGATGGGTAAAATCGCCGGTACCGACAACCGAAATTCCCTTGATTCTGCCCCAAAGATCGAGGTTTTCGGGGTTGAGCTGCCGGCTGGTGGCCCTTGAATAGGATGAGTGTATATGAAAATCACCAATAAAGCGCATGGTACAAGCTTATCCCTTTTCGACCTTTTTACAAAGAGCACGGATGTGAGCTCCAACCGCTATGAAGTAAGGAGAATTCAAGCTATCATCTTCCGCGATGCACATCACAAGAATACCTACATTGTTCCAATGGATCTTACTATTTTTTCCCTCGGCCCTCACAGCAATTGCAATAACGGCCCTTCATCTGCCGGCAGGCTGGCTCCTCGGCCCGATGATGGTGGGAATCATCATGGCAATCATAGGGCTACGGCTTACGATACCCAAATTCTGCTCCCAGCTGTCGCAAGCCCTCATGGGATGTCTTATTGCCCAGAGCTTAACGCGACAGATTATCAGAGAGCTGGGACGACAGTGGCCACTCTTCGTAATCGTCATCCTCTGCGTCATGGGCCTGAGCTGGGGGCTCGGCTTAATCCTGGCACGCCTGCATGTCATCCCTGCTAAAGAGGCAATCTGGGGATCGTCTCCGGGAGCTGCCGGAGCAATGGTGATTATGGCACGGGCCTTTGACGCCGATGACCGCCTGGTTGCGCTCATGCAGTATACCAGAGTCGTATTGGTCGTTCTCGCAGCATCGATTGTCACATCAATATGGCTTGGTGGAGGCGGAGAACCGAAAGGCGGCCTATTCGACGGTTGGGCCCAGTTTCCTGATAGAACAGGACTTGTATCGCTCCTCCTTCTTGCAGGCATCGGGGTAGTTTTCGGTTATACGCGCATTCCCGCGGCTTCGATGCTGGTGCCGATGTTTCTGGGCGTAGTGGTCAACGTAGGAGGAGGGGTCACGATAACAATGCCCCAGCCTCTTGCGGTATTCAGCTATCTGATTATCGGATGGGAGGTAGGTCTACGTTTCGACCGGGAAATTCTGACCTCCTCCCTCCGCGTGCTCCCACGAATCTTCATAAGCAACCTGCTATTGATCCTTTTGTGCGGAGGCCTTGGTTTCGCCGTAAGCCATCTCTTCAATATCGATCCCGTGTCTGCCTACCTGGCAAGCAGCCCGGGAGGCGCCAATACCATTGCGATCATTGCCATGACCACCCCTGTCGATGTTCCCTTTATCATGGCCTTGCAGGTATGCAGAATGGTGTCGATTATGCTTCTCGGACCGGTGATCGCACGGGCCCTGGCAAAACGAGTGGAGAGGTAATATCATCCTCCGCTTTTTGGAGATCCTATAGTGTCAGGAATATTGGTGATAGTGCCTGCATCCAAATCAAGGCTTAGGCTATCCGATCAGCCCCCGAGTACACCTCATCAACCGTAAGATAAAAGGCGGCTTTCGGCGTAAGTTGCGGATGCTTTACATGTACCCATTTCACAACAGAGTCATACCGCTCGCCTTCGGTCACGCATTCCGCCGTACATTTTATCTGATAGGATTTCATGGTATCGGGATCGAGCACGGTCACACTCATGCGAGGGTTGGTATCGAGGTTCTGCCTTGTTTTATTAAACTTATTATCGGCAACGACAAGCATATCATCGCCGGCCGCCTTCACGTATGTTACATAGATCAGGTTGGGGATGCCGTCGGAACTTGCAGTAGCGATGCATGTAGGTTTCGTCTTTTCAATCGCAGTCAGTACTTCCTGTGTAAGTTTAGCCATGATATAACTCCAAAGTTTTTGTATGGAAACCAAGCAAAGAGGATAATGGTTCCTTTCATATAGTACCAGGCTCTTCGCGCTTCTTCAATGAACAGGCCGCTAAAATAGCAGAATCCTTTTGCATTGTTTTCGAGGAAGGAACAAGAAAGAAGCTGCGGGGCCGAATCCCCGCAGCAAATCAGCAACTACAGAGCTGATACTTCTTTTATCACATTCGCCATCTCTATGGCCGAAACCGCTGCATTGAATCCATGGTTCCCGGCCTTTGTCCCTGCCCGTTCAAGAGCCTGCTCAATGCTCTCGGTGGTAAGTACGCCGAAGATCACCGGAACCCCGGTCTCCATGGAAACCTTCGCAATCCCCTTCGCGGTCTCGGCGGCGACAAGATCGTAGTGTGTGGTAGCACCCCTTATCACCGCACCAAGACAGATAACCGTGTCGAACCTGCCGCTTGCAGCAAGTTTTGAAGCGACAAGAGGAATCTCAAAGGCCCCGGGAACCCATACGGATATTATTTCGTTTTCGTCGGCACCATGCCTGACAAGAGCATCTCTTGCTCCCTTTTCAAGCTGATCGGTAATCAGCGAATTGAATCTGCCTAAAACCAGAGCGATCTTAAGATCAGTTGCGTTTAAAGAAGAAGATATCGTCATGCTTTTACTCCTTTTACAATTTCATGCTTTACCCCGTCGTATCCGTTTGACGGCTGTAAGAGATATGCCTTTAGTTCGGCAATCGACAATATTCCGAGGCCATGCTTTTCGGCGAAGGACCGAAGCTCGGCTCCTGAAGCCATATCGTCCGTGCGGTCGCTACAGACCTCACAGATTGCCGCTGCCTCGACGGCCCCGCAAAGCCGGGCCAAAGCCACCGCTGCCTCGGTATGTCCCTCCCGTTCAAACAGGCCCGCTTCCTTCGCTAGGATCGGAAAGATATGTCCGGGTCGTCCAAAATCGGAAGGACGACTCTCTTCCGATGCCAAAAGTTTAATTGTTTCGGTTCTGTCGGAGACAGAAATTCCGGTCCCACCGTTTGCCGCATCGACAGACAGGGTAAAAGCCGTCCCGTGAAGGCTGGTGTTCGCCTCGGTCATGGGCTTGAGCTCCAGGCGCCGAGCAATGCCCTGGCTGATTGCCATACATATCAAGCCCCTGGCATGACGTGTCATAAAATCGACATGCCTGGTCTCGATCCTATCGGCAAGGACAACGATGTCCCCCTCGTTTTCACGTCTATGGTCATCCGTAACTATGATCATTTCCCCGGCTGCCAGCCTTCTGACAGCATCATTTACATTAATTATATTCATCTAATACCCCCATGCTTCCAATCTGTCTTTACTCAAAACCGGAGCAGTTTCCAATCCGCGAAGAAGGAGATCACCCTCAATATTGAGAAGGTCCCCGGCTTTTCTGTACTTCAGTGTCGTCGACTCCCAGGTTTCTGGAATGATATTTACTTCAAACCTGTCGGCACGGCATAGCGAAACGGTCAAACTGATTCCGTCGATCCCAACCGACCCCTCACCGATGATTCCGGTCCCAGGACCTGTGGGAGCCTCAACACATAAAATTCTGGTTCTTCCTTTGCTGCGCAGGGAAAGGAGCCTTCCCCTATTCTGAACATGGCCTTGAAGGATGTGTCCCCCAAGGGGATCCCCCGCCCTTAGTGCAGGCTCGAGGTTGACATTCTGGTTCGGCTTCAACATTCCTATCGTAGATTTCTGCATCGTTGACACCACGGCCTCGGCTTCGAAACCTGAACCGGAAAGGGCATAGACCGTCTGGCACACACCATTCACCGCAATAGAAGCGCCTGGTTCGAGCAGCGTGACGATGCCGGGGCAATCCACCCGGTACCTCAGACCCGAACCGCCCGCGCCGATCCTCACACACCATGTGACGGTACCGATTTCCCGAATCAATCCCGTAAACACACGTGGGCCTCCCTCCTTTCGATTCCATATGCAGGTACCGTCCCGTAAATACAGGTTCGGAAGGGCAGAGCTTTCCCTGTCGGTTCAAAAGCTCCCGGCATGAACTGTTTGTGAAATACGTTGCCTTCAGGCATAAAAAAACTCCTTCGGACAAGGAGTTTCGGGTACGAACAAACAAGCCGTCTGTTCTAAAAAAGGATCTGGTATCAGTGAGCGGGAAAGGAACTTCCCAACTCAGATTTTCTCCCATCCGGACTATAACCGTTGGCACCGGAATCTAACCGGTTCAGTTCCTCAAACGAGGAAGTCGCGGGCTTTACCGCCAGTAAGGAATTGCCGTAGTACGGCTCACCTTGCCCCGAAAATCAAGTTGTCCAATAATTAATATAGATATGTTGTATACCCGTGCAGGAGATCTGTCAACGGCCTGTTATCTTTTTCTACTGTTCGGAATCCTGGTGATTGAAGAAGCTCAATTTCTTTTCCTGCAGTCAACTACAAGCCAAACTATGAGGAAAAGCATGCACCAGCCTAAAACCAAGTGTTTTACCAGCAAAACGGCATAAAAACCACCAGGATTCCGAACACTACGTTTATCTTACATCAAATGTTACTCTCCATGACCCGCAAGCTCGGCAATCTCGGAAATCCTTCTGTCCAGCTCGGGACCGAGGCCGTGAATATCTGCGTCAAGAAAGCCTCGAACGATCATCGAAATGGCTTCCCGTTCTTCCAGCCCGTGGGCCATCAAGTATTGTACCTGCTGGGGGGCGATCTTTCCTATGCTCGCCTCATGGCTCATATGCGCCTCTTCATGATGAGAGCGCAAACCGGGAATGGATTCGATATAACCATCTGATCCAGGGGTAATCAGCATCCCAGCACAATCCACATGGGCATGACATTCGGCATTCCCTATGAGTAAGCCCTTTTGGATGATCTTTCCCCCCGTACAGACTGCACGATGGGCGATCTCTGCGCTAGTGCCCTCCGCATTGAGATAGACATCTCCCCCTAAGGTAATCATGGAAGCCTCGGAGCCAAGAACGATGCTGAAATATTTCGCTGATGCCCCCGCTCCTTTCAAATATGTCACGGGATTGGATTCCATGATCCCCGCAGGGCGAAGTGATATATAGTTGCTCACATAACTTCCGCCGGTGTCCACAATGGTCGCGGAATGAGGCATCACCCGAACATCCGGGCTCCAGCTATGAATCATGGTATTGGTCAGCTTGGCATGTTTGCCGACGTATGTCTCACTCACCGCGATGTGCTCGCCCCCCTTCATGAAGGGATTTGACACACAACCGGTGATGAGCTCAAGCTCGGCATCCTCTTCAAGGATCACCACATTATGAAGCAGCTGCCTGCCAAGAGATCCGGTCATATAGAGGGCAGCCTGCGACGGAAGTTTGGCCTTCTCTCCCTCCTTGACTCTGAGAAAATAGCCGAGCGGTTTCTCAGAGAAGGCCTTGTTTTGGGAAAGGGGACTCGTTTCCTCGGGAATCAGCCCCCAATAGTACCTTTCCCGCAGCCAGTCGTAGGTTTCCAGTGCATCGGCTATCGGCAGGAGCTCAATTCCATCCACGTAGGAATATGAACAGACAGGAGAAGCGTCCTTCAACACAAATGTCCCGGACCTATTTTCTTCTGCACTTGTCACGGCAACTTCCGAAAGAGCTTCTCTGTCTTCAGGTTCAAGGGCCTGAAGCTTTCCTGCGATTCTATTATGAGATGCTTTCATGTCTTTTACACTCCACACAGGATCCAAATCCCGATGTAACGATCTTGTTCATAATGATCTGCGGATTTCCGGAGCAGATAAGCTCCCCACCAAGCATCACGTGGGTTTTATCCACATGAATATACTCTGCCATTCGGTTCGAGTGGGTTATGATCAATCCGGTTCTGCGCTTTGCAGGAATGTCACGCATCGGTGAGAACAAGGTGTTTATCATTGAACTCAGAAGCTCCAGACCATCGATATCAACACCCGAATCAGGTTCATCAAGCATTGCAAAAAGAGGCTGCCTGCTTATGAGAAGAAGGATTTCCGATTTCTTTATTTCCCCGCCTGAGAGGCCTTCATTGATATTGCGGTTCAGAAAAGAGTCCATATTCGTCGATTTAATCAAACTATCTATCTCATTTCTCCTTTCCGGATGATCCGCCAAGAGGTAATCAAGCAGCATTTTCAGTTTGACCCCGTCTATTGAAGGGGGCCGCTGTTCGGCCATACCGATACCGAGGCGCGCCCGGTCCGTTATATCAAGCTCGGCCAAATCTTTTCCCATCATGGAGATGCTGCCACCGACAATTTCATATTGGGGATAGCCGGTAATGGTCATCATCAGGGAAGTTTTCCCACTTCCGTTTGGCCCCAGTAATAGATGGACCTCACCTTCCGGTATATCAAGATTAACGTCGTGGAGAACCTGTTTCCCCTCGACTTCGACCGTCAGGTTGTTGATATTAATCATATATCCCCCTATATAATCAGGATGAACAGGAGAAACTACACATGCTTCCCCATCATTTTGTCGAACTTCTCTACAAAGGATCCTATGACTTCCAGTTCATGCGTATTTAAATCTTCCAGAAAGGTGAAGAATTCGCCGTCATGCCGCCGATGGTACTCTTCGTGGCCGTGATAGGCTGTAAGCCCCTTATCGGTAAGAGAAACCAGTATCCTGGTGTTGTTGCTTTCGTCCGGGTACTTTCTCACTAACCCTTTTTTTTCAAGCCGCTTCAGAATCTGCGAAGCAGCCCCCCTTGTAACCCCAAATTTCCTTGCGATCTCCGACACATGCAAAGACGCATAATCACCGAGAAGCTTTATAACATGAATCTCGCTACGGTATATTTCAATATCCGTATCAAATCGCTGGGAACACTTGCTGGTAGCGGCAATTTTTTCTACAAGACACATGAAATCTTCAATCAGTATATCCATAGTAGCCTTCTTTAACTAACTTAACCAAGACTAATGTATAGCCACTATACATACTTGTCAAGCATCCGCTACCCCACAAAAAAAGTATAAAGAACACGTAAATCCGTAAACAGCGGAATTGACTACTAATTTAGTATATATTACTCTACAATAGAATCGATAGCCAAAGCTTTTTTTATTACCTTTAGCTATTAAGAAAGAGAAAGGGAGATTACTATATGCCGCAAAAAAAGCCGCCAAGAGGAAAAATTGTCAGAAGGCTGGGGGTCAATCTCTTTGGAAACCCCAAATACGACAGAATACTCAAGAAAAAGCCCAATGGTCCGGGAAAATCCCCGAAAAACAGGCGAGGAAGGAAGATATCGGATTATGGTATGCAGCTTCTTGAGAAACAGAAAGTCCGATACTGTTACGGCCTCTCCGAAAAACAATTCCGTACCACCTTTTTTGAAGCAAAAAGGAAACAGGGCGTCACCGATGAGATTTTTATCCAGTTACTCGAATCGCGACTGGATAATAGTATCTATCGTCTCGGCTGGGCCGTATCGAGAGAGCAGGCCAGGCAGATGGTGAGCCACAAGCACTTCAAGGTAAACGGACAATCGACGAATATTCCATCGATACGTCTGAAGCCTGGAGATGAAATTGCTGTACGGGATAAGAAAAATATTCAGGCAATCATACGAGAAAGAATTGTAAACTCGGGACGGGCAAGAACACCATGGCTCAGTGCCGACAACGACAAGCTGATTGCGACATATGATGCACATCCGTCACTTGAAGCGGCAAAGCCCGTGGGAGATCTCCAGGCAATTATCGAGTTCTATTCAAAATAAGTGTAGTGTTCCGAATCCTGGTGATACTCATACCGTTTTTCCGGTGAAATCCCTTGCTTATACAAACAAGAGGCATTACCTTCAAACTGAAGGGTATCAATCATTGCAATTTTTATGAGGGGTATTAGATGAATAAAAAACAGTTGGAAGTCATGAAAAACGGCAAGGGATTTATCGCCGCCCTTGATCAAAGTGGAGGGAGCACCCCCAAGGCTTTGGCTGCCTACGGAATAGAAAGCAATGAGTATTCATCGGAAGCACAAATGTTCGATCTGGTACATCAAATGCGTACGCGTATAATAAAAAGCCCGGCCTTCACAAAAGACCATATTCTGGGTGCCATTCTTTTCGAACGGACAATGGATAGTCTTGTCGATGATATGTATACGGCCGATTTTCTCTGGGACAGAAAGGGTATAGTGCCCTTTCTAAAGGTCGACAAGGGACTTGCAGAGTTGCAGGACGGCGTCCAGGTCATGAAACCGATTCCCAATCTCGATGATGTCTTGTCTCGGGCTGTAAAGCGAAATATCTTCGGTACAAAAATGCGTTCGGTAATAAAGGAAGCTAACGAGACGGGAATAAAACGGATCGTCGATCAGCAGTTTGAGATTGGAATGAAGATAGTCGGCTACGGGCTTGTCCCGATTCTTGAGCCTGAGGTGGATATCCACTGTCCCGAAAAAAAACGCTGCGAACAGATCATGCGGGAAGAAATTATTTCTCGTTTGCGGCAAATAGATGAAACGGTACGCCTGATGTTCAAGCTTACCATTCCGGATGAAAACAACTTTTATGCTCCATTAATGCATGATCCCCGTGTTGTCCGGGTCGTCGCACTGTCTGGCGGGTATACCCGGAATGAGGCCAACAATAAGCTGGCCCAGAATTCCGGTTTAATTGCAAGTTTCTCCCGGGCATTAGCCGAGGGATTGTCTGCCCGGCAAAGTGATCAGGAATTTGATACGGTCCTCGGAAGCTCCATAGCGTCTATCTACGAGGCTTCTATAGCATAAGAGAAAAGGGGCCTTTTGCATATTTGCCTTTGCAACAGGCCCCTTTATCAATCCATCACTAAACGTTGTTAATTATTCTGATATTGTGCTTTTACCATTGATGAAAAAATCCCCTGCTGCTTCTCCAATTCCCACGGTGCGCCTGTTTCGGCTATCGATCCATTTTTGATAACAACAATCTTGTCTGCCCCGGAAACGGTCCTCATGCGATGGGCGATAATCAAAACCGTCTTGTTTTTTATAAGTTCGCTCAGCGCACTCTGAATTTTGCTCTCATTCTCCGCATCCAGTGATGCCGTGGCCTCGTCCAGCAGGATAATCGGCGCATCTTTTAGCATGGCCCGGGCTATGGATATGCGCTGTCGTTCGCCTCCGGACAATTTTTCCCCGTTTTCTCCGATCAAGGTGGCATATCCTTGCGGAAGCCTGCGGACAAAGTCGTCGCATTGAGCCAAGTGTGCAGCCTGTAAGATTTCTTTATCACTAGCCTCTTTTTTCCCAAGGCGTATATTATCCATGACACTTGCATTAAACAGGGTCACATCCTGAAAGACGATTGAAAAATTCTCCAGGAGGGTTTCGGGGTCAATGAGGGAAATATCTTCTCCACCCAGGGTTATGCGACCATTGTTAATATCCCAGAAGCGCGCAGACAGCTTGGCAACGGTACTTTTCCCGCCGCCGGATGGACCGACAAGCGCCGTTACCTCGCCCTGCTTTGCGGTAAAGGAGACATGTTTCAAGGTCTGCATATCATCCTGGTAAGAAAAGTCGACATTACTGAATTCGATATCATAATTCTTCGGCTGGAATTCGGTACGACCTTCCTGCCGTGGCATATGGTCCATCTCTTTCATGCGGTCTATACGCACGTTGAGATATATCAGTGCCGCAAAATTGTTCAAGGCCTCCATAATCGGGTTATAGATCCGTGCCGCAACAACAAGAAAAACGAGATAGGTAAATATACTTATCGTCCCGGTTGATACGAGATAAGCACCGGCCAGTATGACGCTGGGAAGGCCAAGCTTCAATATCGCATACGAAACATTGATAAGGGCGCCGGTCAAAAGCTCTGATTTTATCAATGTTTCTTCGTAATTGTCCAATTCCCCATTAATGATAAGAGAACGAGCCTCCTCCCTGTTATAGGATTTTATCTCATGGATGGCGTCCAGCCCCTCCTGAATACTATCGGAGATACCTCTCTTCAAGTTATACAGCAGCACATGCGATCTGCTTTGGAATTTTCTCGACAGATAAAAAACCAAGGCGGCAACAGGGACCACCCAGAATACGGCAAGAGCGAGCTGCCAGTTGTAAAGAAACAGCATCACCCCCATAATGATTATGGTGACAATTGCGGCATAGAGCTGAGGAACGGTATGAGAAAAAAGCTGCTCTATCTGTGTGGCATCTTCCATTATGGTAGAACTTAGATCGGCGACATCCTTTTTTCCGAAAAAGGCCAGAGGTAATTTCCGCAGGGTTTCCGCCAGGCTGATTCGCCGACGAGCGCTTTCTTCATAGATTCTGGTGTAGGCCGAATCGTATTGGAAATAGGTAATGATAAGCATCACCAAAAACAATATGAAGGCCATAACAACATAAGAGAGGATGCTGCTGCCCCGGCTACCTGAAGCATGTAAAAGAACGCCTAGGTATTCATCCAAGAATTTAAACCCAAGGACCACCGGGAACATAAAGCTGAGATCCATTACAATGGTCCAGATAATGGCGCCGCGAAGATCTTTTGCGCCCTTCTCGGACATCGCGTATGTCTTCTGAAAAAACCTGATCATATTATTCTCCTATACCCACAGTCTCTTTGGCCGCGATTTTCCAGGCAACGGACCTTTGATATTCATCCCACATGGTCTTATAGATCCCGCCGTTATCCAGCAGCTGTTGGTGAGTGCCTTCCTCCGCGATCCTTCCGCGCTCAATCACCAGAATCCGGTCGACATGTTGTACGGTGGTAAGCCGATGGGCAATCATCAGTGTCGTCTTTCCCCGGCTAAGCTCTTTCAGAGCCTTCTGGATGAGGTGCTCGTTTTCCGGATCTGCAAAAGCAGTGGCTTCATCCAAAAGCACGATGGGGGCATCTTTGACTATGGCTCTGGCAAGGGCGATCCGCTGCTGTTCTCCGCCCGATAGATAGGTTCCTTTGGAACCGATTACCGTGTCCAGTCCATCCGGAAGTTTGTCAATTATTTCCCTCGACTGTGAGGAATCGATGGCCTGGGAAATGGTATCGTCATCAACATTCTTCTTTCCAAAAACGATATTTTCCCGTAAAGGACCTTTAAACAGTCGCGTGGTTTGAAAAACAAAGGAGATCGTATCCATCAGTTCTTTCCTGGGGATATCCTTGACATTTATCCCTCCGACCAGAATTTCCCCCTCATCCACATCCCAGAAACGCGCAGCCAGCCGGGCAATGGTTGTTTTGCCTCCTCCCGATGCGCCGACTAAAGCAATTGTTTCGCCTTCGTGTAACGTAAAGCTGACACCATCAAGGGCGGGCTGATCACTGCCTTCGTAGGAAAATACAACATCCTTGAATTCCAGGCGGTGATTCATAATTTCTTTTGTGATTTCGCTATACCCAAGGCCCGGATACTGTAAAAGCTTATCCAGTCTGTCGATGGCTTGTTCCGCGATCATTGCATTCTGCTGAAAATACATGGAACGCATCAAAAGCAGGGTAAAGATAGGAGAAATCAACATGTAAAAGACGAAATCGGCCAGCACGAGAGGGATCTCGGCTCCCCTTCCGATTAATAGGATTGCAATGGGAATTAAAAAGAAGCCGGCGGATTCCATAATCGCGGTATAAAACGACATGGGCCTTCGCCAGAGCAGTGTATAGGCATGCACCATCTCCTTATATCGGATAATGCTGTCGTGAAAACGCTTAAATGAAAAAATACTTTGTCCGAAGGTTTTCACAACCGGAATACCGCGGATATATTCCACGGATTCCGAGCTCATCTCCTCCAGAGAATCGAAATACTTCTTTTGGAACGTTTTTCCCTGAGAGCTCATCATGAATTTCATGGTGATGAATCCCAGGATAATGGGAAAAAGGGACGCAAGCCCCATCCTCCAGTCCACGACAAACAGCAGCACCAAAAGGATTATGGGAGAGATGATACTGCCCGCCATATCCGGAAGCTGATGCGCCAAAAAGGTGTGTGTCGTACCGGCCCCGTCGTTTACGATCTTTCGGATTTTTCCGCTGGAGTGCTTATCGAAAAAGCCCAGCGGCATCGACAGGATCTTTTGCATGCCGATCTTCTGCATACCTACCTCCACCCGAAAGGCAGCAAGGTGGGAGCTCATAAGCGCACAGAAGTAAAAGACAACACCGCCCAAGGCACAGGCAAACGCTACCCATGCATAGAAGCCAACACGGGTCATGTCAATCGCCGAAGGGTTTGAGAGGATATTGCGTGTTATGTACCATACCAGCACAAAAGGCAGGATATTGAGTATTGCGGAAATTCCCGATAATACCAAAGCCAAAGGCAAAAGCGCTTTCTTTTTACCCATATAAGGTAAAAACCGCTGTAAGACAAATTCTTTTTTCTTTTCAGGCATCGTACCTGACCTCCTGATCAACTATTTTTTCCGATGTATCCCTCTTCCCAAAGATAGATCGTTGCAAATCGCCAACATTGACGTTTCCTCTACATGAAGCTTAACGGCATAATACGCCAATCCTAATATAATTTGTTTAACCTAATTTTAAATCAAATTCAATACCTTGATTCCCCAATTGGTACGAACTTGTTAAAACAATATGTTTTAGTAACTAAAACATATTGACAGCAACAGTGAAAGTGATAATACTTTAGTTACTAAAATAAATATGGGATTATTGTATGGAAGAAAGCTCGAGGATAATGCGGCAAGCGGCAAAGATACAGAGTCGAATCAACTCCAATGATAAAAAGCCTCGTCCTTTCGGAACAAGTCAATTACTGCATCAGTCGGAAATCCACTTTATCGATGCCATAGAACAGGGAGAAGGGATAAACGCATCCCGATTATCACAAAAGCTGGGGATCACAAACGGTGCGGTTACACAAATTGCAGACAAACTCGTAAAGAAGAAGCTCATTCGTAAGTACAAAAAAGAGAGCAACAAAAAAGAAGTATATCTGAAATTAACGGAAGAAGGAGAAATTGCCTTCGACAACCATAGGATATTTCATAAAGAGCTACATGACAAAATAGTCGAATACCTCGACGGCCTAAACAAAGAACAAACGGAGGCTATACGCGGGCTCATGGACGTCATCGAGCACTATCTACCAGATCTATCAAAGGAGGGACAACAGACATGAATGTTTCCATACTGGTATTCAGCCCGTCAGGGCATACCCTAAAGGTCGCCAAAAACATTGAAAAAGCTTTCAAGGAAAAAGACAACACCGTCAGACTCATCAACATAACAGGCAAACCAGAGTTTCTCTATGGGGAGCATATCAAAGAGGCCCTTGAGAAAGCGCTTGGCGAATATGATCTCCTCTGCATAGGAGGTCCGCTGTATGCCGGCCATGTTGAACATACGATTTTGCAGACAATCGGGGCCCTGCCTGTTCCCGACGAGCAGCATTCGAAGCTTGCGGTACCCTTTGTAAGCTATGGAGGTGTACACAGCAGCGTCGCCCTTGAAGAAATGGGGAAGAAACTAAGAAAGAAAGGGTACAAATCAATACTCGGAATCAAGATAGCCGCAAAGCACACCCTTACGTCAACGTATGCCAATGTGATCTATGAGGACAAGCCAGGCCCGGAAGAAGAAAAGCTCATAGCCGAAGCCGTGGAACACGTTATTTCTATTATTCACACTAAAGGGAAAGATGCTGAAAACCAGTCCAAAGCATTCAAATACGCCCCGCCCAAAGAGCGGTTTTTGTTTAAAATCTTCAGTCAGGAAAAACTCCATAGAAACTTTAAGCAAGTGCGTATCGATGCTGCGAAATGCATCAAGTGCAAGAAATGTATATCGGCCTGTCCTGTCGATATGTTCACATATGCAGATGGCGAAATTGTCATGCATCGGGACAACAGTAGCTGCATACTCTGTGCGGAATGCTTTCATACCTGTCCCGCAGGTGCCATTGAACATCCCTACATAGAAATGGGAAGGAAACGGCTCAACGATGGATTTGCAAAGCTGGAAGAACCTGCATCCGCCCTGTATGGAGGCAGATGATGAAACTACTGATATTCGGTGCAACCGGCGGCACGGGCCATGAGATTATGACACAGGCCCTTGAACAGAACCATATTGTAACGGCGTTTGTACGCAATCCCGATAAAGTAAAACTGGCACACAGCAATCTCAGGATTGTGCAGGGAGACATTCTTGATTACAAGTCGGTCATACCGGCAGTCGAAGGGCAGGAGGTCATCCTTTCGGCTCTCGGAATAAGAATCCTGAAAAAGAATACCATTATTTCGGACGGAACGAAAAACATTCTCCGTGTTGCAGAAGATACAGGAGTCAAACGGTTCATCTGCATGTCGGCGATAGGAATAGGGGAAAGCAAGGCCCAGCAAAATAGGCTGGGCCCGCTCTATAACCGGTTTATGATCCCTTTTCTGCTCAGGAATATGTTCGCTGATAAGGAAATCCAGGAAGGCTATATCATGGACAGCAATACGGATTGGACTCTTGTTCGGGCCGCGATTCTGACAAACGGCCCGAAAAGCGGCAGATACCGTACGCTTACCCCTTATGATCAATCTGTTACAGCAAAAATATCCAGATCCGATGTTGCCGATTTCATGCTCAAACAAATTACCGACGACAGCATGCTGCGCAAGGCGGTAAGCATATCGGATTAGATAAGCCGTAGTACAAAACATCTTGTGTCTCTTACGTTTGATCCCGAAGTAGACTGGCCTGTGCCGCTTCCTGTATTTTCAGGGTGACATGTTCCAGCAATTCCGAATCGATACCCCATCGGTGCCAGTACTGGGGAATGATAATTGGAGCCAGGGGCGACAGATCGATAAGTCGGTGATCGGCCTGAACCTGCCGAAAAAGGGGATCAGGCAGAAATCCATAGGCAACTCCACTGCTGATCATATGCAGATATTCACTCTGCGAGGGAATAATATGGGAAGGTACATCAAAAGGGGCAATCTTTAACACTTTCTTTTGATACATTCGCATCATCTGGCTTTCAGGATGGAACAGGATCGCCGGCGCAGCGGTCATGGATTCCGCTGTTATCCCTAGAGGAAAAAAATACTTTTTAAACTCCTTCGTAGCAACACACCGGAGAACGAGATTGCCAAGATAGGTAACGGAACAGCCCCTGGAAGGCTGACTTCGAAGCGAGATACAACCTGCCAGATTTCCCAACTGAAGAAGACGATGAACAACCTTTGCTTCGCCGACATGCAGATCGACCAGCGTGAATTTCATAATCAGGCGCAGCACAGGAAGAAACCAACTGCCAAGCGTAGAAGCGCCCACTCCCAGGGATAAGGCCGTTCCCGAAAGCCTTGTTTCCGTGCCCCGCTCCAGGTCCTCTTCCAGCAGCCGTATTTTTTTAAAATGGCTGTATAAAGGGATTCCCGCTTTGGTTGGAACCGGCGGATTCGAACGAACCAGTAAAGGCTCTCCCACATAGGACTCCAGATGTTTCACCCGCTGCGTGACCGCCGATTGCGTCAAGCCGAGGGCATCAGCCGCCCTGTCAAAGCCGCCGTATTCGATAACCGCCCCAAAGGCTTCGATTTGTCGATAATCAAACATATGATATTATTAGCATAATTAATAATATATTAAAATATATAATTTTACTAATAATTGCGTGTTCATTATTATGTTAGTGAATCTTCCAACAGAAGGAGCACTGCAATGGAACAATGGAAAGACTTTAATACCGGAAACTGGAATAACAAGGTCGATATACGGGATTTTATTCAGAGAAATATCGTTCCCTACGAGGGAGATGCATCCTTTTTATCTCCGGCGACTGAAAGAACGAAGAAGCTTTGGGAAAAGGCTTCAAAACTCATACAGGAAGAATCCCAAAAGGGAATTCTCGATGCAGAAACAAACATCCCCTCTACCGTAATTTCCCACAAACCAGGATATCTCGACAAAGAAGATGAGTTGATTGTCGGTTTCCAGACCGATAAGCCGCTTAAACGGGGGATTATGCCGAGAGGCGGATTGCGGGTCGTAAAAAAAGCTCTAACGGCCCACGGATATGAGCTGGCCCCCGAGGTGGAGAAAATATTCAGTACATACAGAAAAACCCATAACGACGGGGTATTCAGCGCCTATTCAAGTGAAATACGCAAGGCCCGTCATTCAGGAATCCTCACGGGCCTGCCGGATGCTTACGGTCGGGGACGTATTATCGGTGACTACAGAAGGGTTGCCCTGTATGGAATCGATTTTCTTATAAACGAAAAGAAAAAATCCTTCGCGGCGCTCAAGACCCCGATCATCGATGAAGAGGTTATTCGAAAAAGAGAAGAGATCTCGGAGCAAATACAAAGCCTCAACGACCTGAAAACAATGGCAAGCATGTACGGATTCGATCTCTCCCTGCCTGCAGGAAACGCCAGAGAGGCTATTCAGTGGACCTATTTCGCCTATCTCGCTGCAATAAAAGACCAGGACGGGGCAGCCATGTCCCTTGGCCGTGTTTCTTCCTTTTTCGATATCTACATCGAACGCGATTTTACCAGGGGGATTTTGACAGAGGCAGAAGCACAAGAGCTGATGGACCAGTTTGTCATGAAGCTGCGAATGGTACGCTTTCTCAGGACCCCGGAGTATGACGAACTGTTTTCCGGCGATCCAACCTGGGTAACCGAATCGATCGGAGGAATGGGGGTCGACGGCCGAACCTTAGTAAGCAAAAACAGCTTTCGAATGCTTCACACACTGGAAAACCTGGGACCGGCACCAGAACCAAATATGACGGTGTTATGGACCCCCCGCCTGCCCCTGGGGTTTAGAAACTACTGCACGAAAGTCTCGATAGACACTTCGGCGATTCAATATGAAAACGACTGCCTGATGCGGACCTATTTCGGAGACGACTATGGAATAGCCTGCTGCGTTTCCGCTATGAAGCTCGGGAAACAGATGCAGTTTTTCGGCGCCAGAGCGAATCTTGCAAAGGCCTTGCTGTATGCCATCAACGGCGGAAAGGATGAAAAAACAGGCGATCAGATTGCCCCCAAGTACGAAGCCATTGTATCGGAATACCTGGACTACGATGAGGTTATGGAAAAGTACAATGTCATGCTGGAGTGGTTGGCCAATCTCTATATCAAAACACTCAACATTATCCACTTTATGCATGACAAGTATAACTACGAATCCTTACAGATGGCACTTCACGATGATACGGTTGTGAGGACCATGGCCTGCGGTATTGCCGGATTATCGGTGGTTGCAGATTCTTTATCGGCAATCAAATATGCAAAGGTAAAGGTTATTCGTAACGAAAGCGGACTTGCCGTCGATTACGAGGTTGAGGGCGACTACCCTGCCTTTGGAAATAACGATGACCGGGTTGATCTGATTGCAAACAACCTTGTCGAACAGTTCATGGAAAAGCTGCGTAATCAGAAGACATACAGGAATGCAGAACCGACACAGTCCATTCTTACCATCACAAGTAATGTTGTGTATGGAAAGAAGACCGGTGCTACCCCCGACGGACGAAAGGCGGGTGCGCCCTTTGGTCCGGGAGCCAACCCCCTTCACGGAAGAGATACCAACGGTGCCCTTGCCTGTTTTTCCTCAATTGCTAAGCTCCCCTACGAGCACGCTATCGACGGGATTTCGTATACCTTTTCGATCGTGCCACAGGCCCTGGGAAAAGATGAGCAGAATAGCGTGAACAATCTCACAAGCCTTCTGGATGGCTTCTTTCTTGATGGCGGACACCATGTCAATATTAATGTTCTGAACAGAGAAACCCTGCTGGATGCCATGGATCACCCGGAAAAATACCCGCAGCTGACCATTCGCGTTTCCGGCTACGCGGTTAATTTTGTGAAACTGACACGGGAACAGCAGCTTGATGTTATCAACAGAACCTTTCATGACATTCTATAAGCAAGGAGAACAATCATGATGCCGGTAACCGGACGAATCCATTCCCTGGAAACCTGCGGGATGGTCGACGGCCCAGGGATTCGCTTTCTGATATTTACCCAGGGCTGCCCGCTTCGCTGTCTGTACTGTCACAACCCCGATACCTGGAAACGAACGGGCGGAAAGGAGGTTACGGCACATGAAATCATTGAAACGGCACGCAAGTATAAGAACTATCTGCTTGCCTCCGGCGGTGGGATAACCATCACCGGGGGTGAGCCCCTTTTCCAAGCCGATTTTGTACAGGCGCTGTTGTTGGAAGCCAAGGCAGCAGGGATTCACACGGCAGTTGATACCTCGGGCTTTGCCCCGCCTGCAGCACGGAAAGCGGTCCTTCCTCATGCCGATCTCGTTCTTCTTGATATAAAATCGGCCGTTCCCGCGCTCTTCAAGAAGATTTCCGGTGTTTCCATTACGTATACCCTGGCTACGCTCAACGAGCTTAAAGAGTGGAATGTACCGGTATGGATCAGGCATGTCGTTGTCCCCGGATTGACTGATAAGCCGGAAGATGCCGAAAAATTGGCACACATGCTGAAGGGCTACCCCAATATAGAAAAAGTAGAAATTCTCCCTTTCCATAAAATGGGAGAATACAAGTGGGAGCAACTGCATGAACCCTATACCTTAAAAGAGACCGAAGCTCCGTCAGACGAGCTGATACACAATATTCGCACAATCTTTAGCCGGACAATGAATATACCGATCCAATAAAACGGAATAGCATATAACACGTTGTGTCGTTTCTTGGTAAACACCTGCATTGGTTTCCACCAAAGGTTCCCGATCCCGCCGCCGAACCTCCTTCGTTTCTGTTCATTCATTCCATTCATCCCACGACAGCTTCTTGATTGATTCCATTCAAGCAAGTATCATAGTGCGATGGATAGTGGTAATGTTCTAGCTATTTCGTTTTACCAAATTGTATAGGCTATAATGCATTTTCACTTCACCTATTACTTTATTATCTCTCTTATCTCCACATTTTCGACTCTACTTCTTGCACTCTACGGAGCGAGACATCTGCAGGTACCGGGAATCAAACCCTTTATCGGCTGCCTGATCATCGGGGCGTTTTGGTCTCTCATGCAGGGATTCGAGTTCATGGGAACAGAGCTTTCCACGAAAATGTTTTTTGCCAATATGGAATACGTAGTCGCCCCCCTGGCCCCCGTTATGTGGTTTTTCATGGTCGTTTGTTTTATCGGCCGCAGGGAATGGCTCTCTCCCGGGAGGATAGCCCTCCTGATTTTGCTTCCGGTTCTTACATCACTTCTTGTATGGTTCGATCCCTGGTGGGGCCTTGTAAAACGTGATTTTAGCTTGATAGAACAGCGCCCCTTTCACGTGATCGGAAAAGAGTACGGCCCCTGGTTCTGGATTATCTACGGCTATGGCTGCCTGATAAACGGGGTTTCCATGCTACTTCTTATCAAAACCATGATCGACAATAAGAAAGCATATAGATTCCAGGCCCTTTTCCTGCTGGCCGGTTTATCCCTGATTGTCACCTTCAGTACCCTCTATACCCTGCAAATCATTCACTTTTTGATATAACTCCCCTGATTTTTACCGTATCGATCATCATAACCACCATCGGTATCAGGAGATTCAACCTCTTTGACCTTGTGCCGGTTACCAGAAATTTCATCTTCGAGAAGATGGACACCGGCGTCATCATAGCCGACCCGCAGATGCGGATAATAGATATAAACGAGACAGCATCCATGATGCTCGACCTCAAAAACAAGCGGGTTATCGGGCAGCCTCTTCATGCCTTTCTGGATACTGTGCCCGACCATTTTCCCGACACGGCAATGCAGACAAACGAAATTCACCAGAAGACCTGAGAGGAGACTATGCTCCTCTCAGCCAACCCCGTTTAACGGCAATGATTTTGTTATAGAACCCCAATGATATCCTTGACGGAACCAAACAAGTATTTCGGGATAAACTCGGTGCTTGCAAGCATGCTTTCATCGGTTTCACCGCTCATAACGAGAATGGAATCTATCCCGTTATCCAAACCAGTTCGAATATCGGTATAAAGCCGGTCTCCCACTATTGCCATATCCTCTTTTTTCAAAGAATACTTTTCCAGTATGGCGTCAATAATGAATCTATTCGGTTTTCCTATGACAAGCGGTTCTTTGCCTGTAGTCCCTTTTATCAGGGCAATCATCGAACCTGCATCAGGCATGCATCGTCCGCCTTCAAGCGGACATACAAAATCGGGATGAGTCGCAATATACTCAACACCTTCCGCGATATAGTCGCATGCAATCCAGAGTTTATTGTAGGTAAGAGTAGTATCGAAACCGAGAACAACGAAATCGACATCCTGATTTCTTTCCCGTACCAAGCTGAAACCGGCATCTTCAAATTCTTCTTCAAGAGCCGGAGTACCAAGAAGAAAGATATGTGCGTTCTTTTTTATTTTGTTTAGATACATAATTGTCGCTTCTCCGGAAGTAAATACTTCACTGGAATCGGCAGCTATTCCCATCCGTTTCAGTTTCTCTACGTATACACGTTTATTTTTGGATGAGTTGTTTGTTAGAAAAATATACTGCTTACCATTGGCTTTTATTTTATGTAGAAAATCAGAGGCACCATCAATCAACCGATCACCAAGGTATATGGTACCGTCCATATCCAGTAGAAAACATTTCTTTTCTGATAGTTCACTCAAAACAGCCCCCTCACATGTGATCTGCAGTTAATTGAATAAGTTCGGAATAAACAAAGCCACAGACTCGGAATAGGTGACCAAAAGAAGCACTGCCGCAAGCGCTATAATGAACGGCCATACTTCCCTAATAAATTTTTCGAGCTTCACATTGACTATCGAACATACCGTAAACATCATGGAACCGAAGGGTGGCGTGAGTCCCCCAATCATAATGTTAACGATAAATATGACACCAAAATGAAGCGGATCTACACCAAGAGAAACAACGGCAGGCACCAGAAGAGGAGCCAGAATGACAAGAGCCGCTCCGCCCTCGATAAACATCCCGACAAACAGCAACAACAGGTTGATGATCATGAGAAGGACAAATTTATTTGCGGTGAGAGTCATCAGCAACTCTGTTATCATCTGCGGGATTCTCTCTAGAGTCATGTAATAACCAAAGACTTTTGCACTGGCGATGATGATCATGACGGTACCGGTATTCTTTACAGTTTCCATGAGGATAAGTGGGATGTGTTTGATTTTGAGCTCTTTATACACAAAGAATCCCACCAGAAAACAAAAAGCTACGGCAATTCCTCCAGCTTCCGTCGGGGTGAACATGCCCATCCGCATCCCCAAGATAATCCCGAAGGGAATGGCAAGCGCCCAGATGGAGATGAGTGTCTGCTTTCCAATTTCTTTGGGTGTAGCCCTTTTTTCTCTTGAAGGCTTGTAGCCGCGCTTTGAAGAAATGATATAAACAGTAAACATCATCGCGGCGGTCATCAGGATACCTGGGGTATAGCCTGCCAAAAACATATCTCCGACCGGAACGTTTGCAATAAGAGCATACAAAATAAGATTTGTTCCAGGTGGGATTACCGGGCTGACCGCAGAGGATGCGGCCGTAACTGCAGCAGAGAATTCCGTAGAGAAGCCCTTCCTTTTCATCTCCGGTACCAGAATCTTCGACTGCATGGCTGCATCGGCATTGGCAGAACCAGATATGCCTCCCATCATTGCACTTAACAGACAATTGACCTGAGCAAGCCCGCCCTTCATATGTCCTGCGAGAACTTCCGCCATATTCATGAGATGAAAACTTATCCCTGAGTAATTCATGACAGAACCGACCATGACGAAAAAGGGAACAGCAAGATATGGAAAAGATTCGACAGAAGTTGTGAACTGCTGAATTACCATATTCATTGCCATCGTGTTGTTTATAAAAATAAAATAGAATAAAGAAGAACCCATCAACGCAAAACCGATGGGGATGTTCAGAAAGAACAGTACAAAAAGAACTATAATAGGAGAAAACGCTAGCATATTATACCGGCTCCTTTACTTCCGACTCTTCCTGCGTGGATGAAAATGCCTTTTTAAAGCTTTGTATGACGAAAAAAACAGAATAGATTGTCATTAAGCCAAAAGATATTACGATGCTAACGTTTATATAGGCATATGAAATTTCCAAAGCAGCAGTAATCTTTGTCGACGTTGAAACGTAGGTAAAACTAAACCAGAACATGATTGCGCTTAAAATAAGAAGCAATATACTGGTAAACACTTCTACAATATCTCTAACTTTTGAAGGGAGAAGAGTAACGATAGCTTCTACGCCTATTAACCCTTTTTCCCTGTAGGCGGCAGCCGTACCAAGAAAAATGGTCCAGACAAAACATCCGACAGCTATTTCCTCTGCCCAGAAAAATGTAAAACTCAAACAGTATCTGGTAAACACATTCATAATTACGATAACTACCGTAACGGCTATACATATGCTTCCAAGATATAACTCGAATTTCTTAAGAAAATTCTTCATCAATCTACCCTATGGCATGGATTCTCTGGCCTTGTAATAAAATAGGGGATAGCGCTATCCCCTATTATCGTTATGATGAATCTCGGCAAATATCGTTTTTATATCTTTCCCAAGTCAGCTCGTATCTTATTAAGCTCGGCCATGATATCATCGTAGATCCCGGGAGTCCATTTATCAAACATGGAGTAGACAGGAGCAGCCGCCTTGTTAAAAGCAGCAGCATCCACTTCGTGAAACCGAACACCAAGATCCTGAAGCTTTTTCGCGTATTCCGATTCAAGGTCTATGGTTGCTTGGAGGTTATCCTCTCCTCCAAGGTCAATTTCCTCCTGGATTATTTTTTGCTGCTCAGGGGTGAGGCTATCCCAGCACTTTGTCGATATACAAACCGCGGAAACACCGAGAAGGTGTCTTGTCAATGAATATTCTTTAACGTTTTCGTACTGTTTTGTTCCGTAATACGTCATGATCGATCCTTCGACACCGTCGATTACCCCCTGCTGAATGGCAGCGTAGGTATCGGGATACGGCATGGCAACGGGATTTCCGCCAAGGGCTTCAATCGTAAACGTGTATAACTGACTTGTCGGAACTCTGAGTTTTACGCCTTTCATATCCTCCGGAGTTTTGATTACCTTGTTCGTCATCATGCTTCTGAAACCGAAGAGCCAGTCAAGGGAGAGGACCTTAATCCCCAGTCCTTCAGCCTTCGTATTCAGGTTTTGAACGAGTGGGGTTCTTACCATGGCAAGATATTCATCAAACGACTGGTATAACATAGGACCTGTTACTGCATTATAATCGGGAACATAGTCACCGAGAAAATTTACGCCATCAACGAGAATCCAGTCTGATCCATTCACCACCTGTTCCATTCCGTCTTTGCCAATGGGGAGCGTACCGCCGGTAAACAGCTGGAGCTCCAAAGTACCATTGCTTCTTTCATTAATGGTTTTAATAGCTTTAACCAATGACTTCGCAGTCTGCTCATTGTCGACAAACTTTGTACTCACTTTGATGACACGGGGCTTTGCCTGTTTCTTAGCAGCACCCGCAGATCCCTTATCCGAATTGCCGCAGCCGATAAAAAAGATAGAGAGCATAACGACTGCAAGAGTACAAGATAGAGCCTTCATTCCGAATCCCGAAACAGAACGAGTCTTACACTTTTCGGGCCGGCAAAATTTTCTCTCACATGAGATGTTTCTCATGACTTCACCAGCCGCATTAATAATTTTTTTCATACTACCCCTCCGAAAGATTTACATCTGCACACCCCTAACAGGCAGCGATCTCCTATTATAGGGCAGAATGAACATCTGTCAAATTATTATTAACAAAATTCCAACTTAAAACTAACAATATTCTAACATTGTTGTGATTCTTTGCTTACGGTGGTATTGTACATCTAAGTAAAATAGTTGTAATTAACATAAAAAGTGTGCATTAATACATATAAGGTTCAAACGACTCTTTCGCTGTCGGCAGACGGCAATTACACCATATCCATTAGAATAGGAGGAGAATTTTCATGGACAATACAATCATCCTGAGAATCGAAGATATGTCGTGCGGGCACTGTGCGGTAACGGTACAGGAGGCAATAGTATCGGTGGAAGCGGTAAAAAAGGCCAAGGTCAGCCTACGAAAAAAAGAGGCCAAAGTGATCGCCGATTCGACAGTGCGTACCGAAGATCTGATAAAGGCGGT
The DNA here is from genome assembly GCF_000143985.1 of Sediminispirochaeta smaragdinae DSM 11293. Classification (GTDB taxonomy): domain Bacteria; phylum Spirochaetota; class Spirochaetia; order DSM-16054; family Sediminispirochaetaceae; genus Sediminispirochaeta; species Sediminispirochaeta smaragdinae. The sequence goes on from NC_014364.1 coordinate 3,793,732, forward strand.
CGCTGCGACAGGATACCGGGCCTTTCCCAAGGCATGAGTAAACGGCTTTGATTATGAAAGAATCCCTGAGAAAGCCCCGGAAGTTCACGTGCTGCACGATAAAATACGCATACATTGGTCGTTCCGGTGGAAGATATAGGGGAGATATATATTGACACCATGATATAGTTTAAGCTATTAATATTAGACATGGTTAATAAAACATCGACAGAGATAGTATATCCAAGCTGGGAAAGCTACGAGGCCCTTCTCCGGCATGGTCCTGACGACGGGAAAAAGGCCGAAAGCTTCTGGGACTCCAGGGCAAGGCAATTCAACAAGCATCAAATCGAGGGAAAAAGCCGCCTTCACGAACATACGGTCACTTCCCTGGTTCATCGGGAACTGATCACACCAGGCAGCAGTATCCTCGAGATAGGCGCAGGATCAGGACGTTACACCCTTCCCCTGGCAAAGGTAAGTGGACATGTTACCGCCACCGATATATCCGCACAGATGCTGGCGCATCTTAAGGAGAATGCAGCCGCTGCAGGTTTGAGCAATATCGATACACGCAAGCTTGACTGGAACACCATCGAACTCGGCACACTTGGTTTCGAAAAGCAATTTGATCTTGTTTTTGCGGCCATGTGCCCGGCAGTACGAAGTAAAAACGGCCTTGAGAAAATGAGCCGTGCCTCATGCCAGAGTTGCGTAGTTGCCCAGTTCATCGAAAGCAGAGCGCCGGCCGGGCAAAAGGGCACGTCCCCCGAAGCAGTATCGGGTCGCCACGACCCTCACAACGACCGGGATGCCCTCTACGCCATGTTCAACCTGCTGTGGCTTCAGGGATACACCCCGGAAATTCGCTATAAAAAAGAGACAGAGGCAAACGGGGCCAGCACTACCCTGGCGCTGATATCTTGGGAAGTGCAATAACAGCGTATATTCCTCAGAAAAGAATATGCAGAAGCGGCTATTTCCTCCCGATAGTCAAATCCAATACGCCGCCGAGAGGAAAGGGAAAAGGCTTAGTCCTGACCCTTGTAAAACCGGCTTTGATCATCGCATTGGGAATATCGTCTTGGGAAAGGGAAAGATCGGTGGAAGCAAGACAGCTTGGCAACCAACTTAGCACCATGCCCGCAGGTTTTGTATCTTCGTCGGTGAGCCCCTCATGAAGCGAAACAAAGACTCCTCCAGGCGTTAAAGCCGTGTAGATTTTCTCGCACACAGAAACCAGTTGGTCCTTGGCAAAGTTCAGGGTCCCCTTTGTAAAAATAAGGTCATAGCCGCCGCCTATGGGATCCGAGATGTAATCGCCGCCGATAGTCGTAATTCTCTCTTCCATATGATATTCACGAATGATGTCCCGGGTGTATTTCACGATTGCCGGTTTATCAAAGACAACACCGCTTAATGAGAAATTCCGATTGACAATTGCGATGGCATCCATGCCGTGGGCACCGCCGAGATCAAGCATATTTCTCATCTTCGGGAACTCCGGCAGCCGCTCTATCTCCTTGGCAACAAGCTGGGAAACACCGGATCGAGCGAAATTTCTCATCTCCTTGATGTACTGGGAAAACATGGCTTCAGGAACATCGCTACTCTCCTGCGCCGGTATTGGCCCATTCTGAATAAGGGTTTTCATCTGCTCTCTGCTCCTGAGGTTCCACTGTTCATTCAGAAGGAGAAAACCTCCCAGATAGCTCTCTTTGCCCTCAACGAGAAAGGTGTCCGCCAATTCCGTATTTATATATGCGCCGTGATCCTTTCGCAAAAGGCCGAGAGAGCAAAGGGCATTCAAGAAAAGCTCGGTATTGGGCCCATGGGTCCGGAGGATAGAAGCGATCTCCGCCGCTGTCCTCTTTTCAGCCGTGTGCGTGAAAAGATTGAACTCCACTGCGGTAATCAGAAGCCATGAGCGTATAGCACCGGATTGAAGCTGAAAAAGCTCCTTCGATTCAACACGAATTTCAGGTAGGTCCATCCTTTTCTCCTTATTCACTTCCCAGACCCCACAAGAAGGGTTGAAACAAGCGGAGCAATCTTCACCCCGAGAATGACAAATAACGCGATAATAAAGGTTTCAAGCCCGGCCCGCAGACTTATCTCCTTCATCAGAAAGGCAGCTCCGATATCCGTAAGTACACATACACATAAGGCCCCAAGGACGCCAAATTTAGAAAAGACAAATACCATGAGCAGCAGAAGGGGGATTGAGAAAGCGGCCCCCAAAAGAACGGTCACAAGCATTGGGGCAGAGGAATAGCTTTTGAGAATATGCATCATCCCAGCCATACGAGGACAAACCACAAAAAGGCCAAAGGCAGAAGCAGAAATTATTAATTCTTTTGTCATTACATTCTCCTTAATCGAATGATGAAAGACTGTCGCATACGCGTACGTTTCACGTCTTTCTTCTACATACATCCATTGCTATTGTGATACCGTATTCCAGAGGATCCACAACCTCAAATCCATACATAGTCACCTCATTACGAATCTCTCCAGCTTCAGGAAGCACCTCCAAGCCCCGCAGATGGCTGCCAAGCCACCCGAGAATCAGGGGCTGCGGTTGGGTACGCTCACAGGTCGTGGCTCCACAGATACTGACAAAAAATCCGCCGGGGACAAGGGCATCCCTGATCCGCGGGATTACCACAGGGAACCGTCTCTTGGCAAACTGTATCGAGGCAACAGCAATAATAAGGTCGTATTGAGTTCCGATATCGTCACTGAGATAGTCCCCTGCAAGTATCTCGGGACGGTTACCCTGCGGCTCCTTGGCGTAGGTCTCAATATTTTTGCGGGCAACAACCGCGACATCCGGTGATTCGAAGAGGAAACAGCGGCAGGAAGGATAGTGTCGGGCAAGGGCCAGGGCAATCATCCCGGAACCGCCCCCAAGATCCAAAATCCGGTCCGGCCCTTTCTCGGGAAAAAGCCGCACGATATTTTCACAAACCGCTTTTGCCCGTCCGGCGCGCTGTTCAGCGACCGAAAGTTCGGCAAGGCGGGCAAAATCGAAGATATCGGAGCCTCTGTTTTCTCTAACGACTTCAGCATCGGGACCACGGCGGACATACTCCGACAAGCCCTCAAAAGAGGTGAAGCGTTCCCTGAAAAGCAGGTATTCTCCCATGTAAAGCTCTCTCCCCTTCACGAGATAGAGCTCGGATAGCGGGCTGTTTTTAAAACAGGAGTTCTTCTTCGAAACAAGCCCGAGGGAAACCAAGGCATTGAGCAGATATTCGGTATTCCGCTCATTGTATCCTCGCCTACGGGCAAATTCGTATGCAGAAATATCCTCACAGAGTCCGGAAAAGATATCCATTTCAATCGCAGTAAAAAGGAGGGAAGCTCTTTTCGCTCCCAGCGCAATATTTTGAAGGGGCTCAGGGCTCACATCGGGATACAGGAACAGATCCACGAGGTCCCCCTGACAGACAAAGCCGCTACCGAGGCAAGTACGATAATGAAAAAACGCTTTCTTTGCATATATCTCTACCCTGAATGTATCATAACTAATTATATTAGCTATGGCTAATAATAACATCGATAGAGGCTTTGTCAAGTAAACACAACGCGATTATCTTACGCGGTTATCCTAGTTGGCCTTCTCCCACTCTTTCTCTTTTAAGTTGGTGTAGATATAGATGATCGCCGAGACGGATGAGAAGAGAAACATGATGACCGAAAGAGCTGCGGCTATTTCATAGTTCGAATATTCGGAAAATTGCTTTCGCAAGTAGACACCGAGCATGATCGGATTATTACCGCCCATGACAAACGGGGTGGTAAAGGAGCTGACATTACTCATAAAGATGAAGGTCATCGCAATCATTACATCTTTAAAAGAGAGAGGAAGGATCATGTTAAGGAAAACATTGATCTTCCTGGCCCCCACATCACGCGCGCTTTCCACCATAGAATCGGGAATACTTGAGAGTGCAGCCACGATGATCATGGTCGCAAAGGCAATGTTGAACCAGAGGTTCATCAAGATGATCCCACGGGCATTGTACATGAGGCCGGGCTTAAAATTATATCCGAACAGCCTGGAGACGCGATTGAGAAAACCGGAATCCCGTATGATGGTTATCATGGCATAGACGGCAACAAGACTAGGGACAAAACGAGGCAGCAGGTAGATTGTTCCGATAAACTTACTTATTTTTGTGTCGTAAAAACGGAGATACAGGGCCAATACATATGAGATGAGAATGGATAAGACGACGGTAACAACCACAATCCAGAGTGTGTAGGCAATGTTTTCCATCGAGACATCATCGGTGAGTAAGAAAACGTAATTTGCTAAGGTAAAACTGCCGTCCTCCGGGGAACTGAAGCTGCGAATAACCGTATTGATTATAGGATACACAATGATACCCATAGTAAGCAGCAACGCAGGTGCCAGCATTAATGCAATATAGAGATTTGTTTTCCATTTCGGTTTTCTCATATGTCTCTCCCCCTTCAGATATCCGAAATCATCCGGTATCCCGACTAGTTCGGAATACCGGATGGATATGTCGCTCACGGCAAGCGAGCTATATTCTTATCCCAATACTGATTTCGCACATCTCCAAGCTTGCCGTTGGAAATGACGGAAAAACCCGAAATATCGAGATCCTTGACCATTGTCTTATATGTAGAGTCGATAAGCGATGCATCAATGACAGGTACGGCAAAGATGGTTTCAAGACAAATCTTCTGAGCCTCGGGAGAAATCATGAAGTTAATGAAGTCGTACGTCTTTTCCGCTCCCCCACCAATATTCGGGACAGCAAGAACAACATCCGTACCATTGAGGGCGGGAGTAAGTTGATAAATTTTCGTGCTCTCAGGCAATATGCCTCGTGAGATATTCGTCAGCACCTGGTCGGCCCATGCAGGAATCAAGTCTACCTCTTTGTTGATCAAAAGATCCAGCGTACCCTGATTTTTGTTCGGATATACGACCTTTCCGCCGGACGTATACAGATAGGGATGGATGCTTTTCAGCCAGTCCCAGCCGGGTCCCCATTGCTCCACCCACTTTTCGTCAGTCGAGACCTTTGCTTCGGGAGGAAGATCCTTATAGAGAGCAAGATTCACAAAGCCGGCTCCGGAACCGCCCGAACCCGGAGGATTATAGGCAAATCTTCCAGGATGAGATGTAATCCATGCACCAAGCTCCGCCCATGTCTTCGGAGGATTGGGCAAGCGTACGGAATCGTAGGCCATGACAACGGTGGTTCCCCTGTAGGGTACAACACAGTCGGTAAAAAAGCCTGATTTCATTTTGACGTTTGCATAATTAGGGATTTTACTGAAATCGAGGGGCACAAAAAGATCGCCGCCTGCCTTGTCCACATAGGAAGCAAGGGCCGAGCCATTTTCTGCAAGCAGATCAAAATCGGTATCGGTTTTGCCTGCCAGCTTGGCAGCGGCAATGCGGTCGCTTAGGGTCTGCCCTCCCGAACCGGACATGACGAATTGCAATTCAACCACACTGGTGGACCCGGGCTTGGCATTGTACTCATCAATGAGCTTTTCAAACAACATCCGTACATTGTCGGAACCTGTGGCCCATAACGTTACCTTGGGCTTTCCGCCCCCGTTACCGGCTGCGCTGCCTTCTCCCTGTCCGCCTGCAAATAGCGTGAACGGAGAAAGCATCAAGAAACAAAGAACTGCACAAACACATAGCTTTTTCATTCTTCTTTTCATTTTTCCCTCCTAAAAAGAAATCAGATGTTTCTGAGATCAGATGGCTCTTTTTTAACCTCCTTTTCGTCTTGAGAACTCTATGCTCTTTGAATAGGAAAGAGAGACCTTCTTACCAGGATGGAATTGCTCGGCACTCTCACCGACGATAAAGGACTTTAGGATGCCATATTCGGTATCCAGCGTCACTTCACTATAGTGCCCCAGTATCATAACGGCCCTAATGGTACCGGCAATTCCCCCCGCCTCAGAAGAAACGATAGTGACATACTCCGGGCGCACCGCTATCGTTTTATCTTCCATTTCTATGAAGTTCATATCACCGATAAAATCGGCGACGTAATGATTTATCGGCTTATCGTAAATTTCAGCGGGGGTACCAACCTGCTCGAAACTTCCTTTATTCATCACCACAATTCTGTCGGATAAGGCCATGGCCTCCTCCTGGTCGTGAGTGACAAAGACCACGGTGATATTCAGGTCCAGTTGTATCTTGCGTAATTCCTCCCGCATCTGAGAACGTATCTTGGCGTCAAGCGCGGAAAAGGGTTCATCCAGCAAGAGGACATCGGGCTTCAACAGGAGTGACCGGGCTATGGCAACCCGCTGCTGCTGACCGCCCGACATTTGGCCCGGATATTTTTTCTCCATGCCGGTAATCTTTACGAGTTCCATCATCGCCATAATCTGCCTATGTCTTTCCACCTTGGGAATCTTTCGCAGCTTCAAACCAAATTCCATATTTTCATACACGGTCATATGGGGCCAAAGGTTATAGCTTTGAAACACCATGGCGGTAGGGCGCCTTTCCGGCGGCAGATGCTCAATATTTTTATCGTCTATAAGTACATTTCCTTCGGTACACTCAAGGAATCCTCCGATGGTTCGCAGGATCGTTGTCTTCCCGCAGCCTGAAGGCCCAAGAAGTGTCACCAGTTCCCCCGTTTTTACCTTTAGATTGATGTTTTCGACCCCGTCGCCGTTTTTGTATTTCTTCGTCATATTGCGAATCTCAAGCTTTACTTCATTGGTCATACGATTATCTCCCTTCAGAAATTATGAAAAAGTACTATTCCATCTTGAAGCCTTTTGAAATCGTGTCTGCGCCGACATATTTCCTCAGCAGCAACAGGAGGATAAGGTTCGGAATAATAAGAATAAGCGCGAAAACGGCACCTGCCGTTGCCGGATAATCAAGAATCACACCGTACATTTCCACCGGCATTGTTCGATATCTGGGAAGACCGACGAGAAGCGTTCCCTGGTTCTCCCCAAGCGATGCGATAAAAGTAAACATTGCGGCAACCGCAATACCCGGCCAGGCCATGGGAAGCGTCACATGAAAAAACGTGCGTATGGGACCGGCACCGGCATCCCTTGCTGCTTCCTCCTGCTGCCGTGGTATGCTGCGAAAGGCCCCCGCAGGCAACCATATCATCAACATCATCGAACCGAGCATATGAATCAGAAGGACCCCAAGGAAGGTGCCCATTAGATTGATTTTATAAAATATGATTCCCATGGAAATAAAGAGACCAAGATGGGGAAAGGCATTCCCGAGCAGAAACGAAAGCATGACGATTTTCCTTCCCGGAAAATCATAACGGGCAAGCACATAGGCGGCGGGGAGACATATTGCAAGAGAAAGGGCTGTTGTAATAAAAGCAATGATAAACGACAAAGAGATGGAACTTACAAGGCTTTTCTGACTTAATACATATGCCCACCATTTCAGGCCGAACGTTCTCGGCAGGACCCACGGAACCTCATATGTATCCGCAAATGCCAGCATGAACATATGCAACAGCGGACCATAGAAAAAAAGAATAAACACAATAAGAACCATGAATTCGATGAATTTTTTGTATCCCATCATGTGAACCCACCGTTTCGGATTTAAGAACTTCATAACCTGAACCACCGCCTTTTCATAAGCTTTCATTCTCCCCTCTAAAATCCCAAAAGATGCTTTCTGATCGCTTTTGCCATGACGACCTTTCGCGTCGTTACATTTTCCACCCCGCAGGAAAGGAATCGAACAAGCTCGTTTTCATCATTAACCGTCCAAACCGAGAGGGGAATGCCCTTCTTTTTCAAATCGCCTATGTTTTCATCTTTCAAATACTGGTATGGAACGTTGACTCCCCTGACCTTGTGCCTCAGGCACATCTCCGAAATAAGACCGATATGAGGAGTGATACCGGGAATACGTTCAAGTAAGTATTTCCATGGCCTGGTATAAAAGCTTTGATGCGATGGCTGTAGCGCTTCACGGCGAACAAGCTGGAAATAGACAGGTTCAAGAATATTCTCGGCGTTCAGGTAAACGGTAGACATCTTCGTAATTTCCGGGTGCTTTTCAAGATATGGGAGTGTAATGAGCCCGGTCAGTATCAGACGATCAGAGCCTATGCCAAAACGGGAAGCTAAGGAGATCACTTCAAGGGGAAGGTTATCCTCCTTAAGGTCACAGTTTATGCGAATTTCGGGATGGTGCCGAAGTAATTCAAATATCTCCGATAAATGGGGATGTGAAACATAACCATTCTGTTCCCATTCATTGTGCGAAAGTATCAAAACGGAATCCTTATCCCTACGAACATCCACTTCAAAAGCGTCGGCACCCAGTGCAATACTCTTTTGGGCCGCCTCAAGAGAATTATCTTTTGTTCCGTCGTTTCCCGTATGCCCAGTTATCATCGGACCATCCATGCTGAATTTCCTGTATCATAGGTTTGTACAACCGGTTGTATTTTGGTCTAAAAAAATACAACCGGTTGTATTGACTCTATGATACCACACATCGTAGAATGACGAAAGTTTTTTTCATTTGTATGAGCCTTCTAAGAGATTTTCATGAGGAGATGGAAATGCCTGTTAGATTAATTGATATTGCCCATCTCATGGGGGTTTCGAAGTCGACTGTGTCCCGGGCGCTCCAGGGGTCCCCACGCGTAAAAGAAGAGACCAGACGTCTGATCATGGAAAAAGCTCGGGAAATGAATTATCGTCCCAACTCGCTGGCAAAGGCAATGGCAACAAAGAAATCCGGCATCATAGGATTTCTTATGTACAGAAAATCTCCGCCATATGTTGCACACACATTCTTCGGCCCCGTACTTGACGGCGCAATAGCACAAGCGGCGGAACAAGGTTATCACATTATCCTTGCCGCAGCGGACGATATAGAAAACACCTTTGATGAATACTTCATACAGGACAGCATAGATGGGGCAATGATCGTTTCATTTTATCCCAATGAGGTTATTAAGGAATTCGAAAAAAGAAAAATACCGCTGGTTGTCATCAATAACGTAGTGGATTCCAAGAAAAATACATTCATTATCGACGATAATTACCGAGGCGCCTCCAGCATCATGGAACATCTTATAAAGGAGAGGGGGCATACCAAGATTGTACATATCAACGAGGACCTGAACCACCCAAGTTTCAGCATCAGGTATCGTGCGTATCTCGATATGCATAAGCGGTACAATATTCCCGTATTCTCAGAACCCTATCGAGCAAAACACACGACTTTCCAGGAAGGAATCAGCATGATGCAAAGGATTCTTCATCAAAGGGATCTTCCCACCGCTGTTTTTGCGGCAACAGATACCCTGGCCCTCGGAGCCATGCATGCAATACAACAAGAAGGTCTCAACGTTCCGAAAGATATTGCCGTGGCAGGCTATGATGATATTGAAGCCGCCGCAATGAGCAATCCGGCACTAACGACAATAGCCGTCGACAGGGGGGAAATCGGCCGGGCCGCAGTACAGTCGCTTATACAACAGATCGCCGATTCGGAAAAAACGGGCCGGATCATTACCATAAACAATCAATTAATCATCCGCGAGTCCACATAAGAGATAGGAGCTGCCCCGGAGAAGGGGCAGCAGTCTCATTTGCCTATATGCTAAATTCCGGCAGTTTTCGTGGTACCAACGGTTCCCTTCTCAAGCGGGCGATGGCCTCGGCAGCGGCTTCTGCCGCACTGGTGGTCGTCGTATAGGGAATATGAAGACGCATGGCCTCACTTCTAATCTCATCGTCACCACGCCGGGCATTGCTTCCCATGGGGGTGTTTATCACCAAGGCTATCGTTCCCCTACGAAGGTGGTCGATGATATTGGGGTGGCCTTCATGGACCTTCAGAATGACCTCGCTCATGATGCCGTTGCGAAAAAGGTCCCAGGCGGTCCCACGGGTAGCGGCTATTCGAAAGCCCATATCCGCAAGTCGGCGGACAGTGGGAAGTATGGTTCTCCGGTCCCGCCTGTTGACGGAAACAAAGACGGTTCCATCGACCGGCAGGATGTTTCCAGCTGCGATTTCCGCCTTTGCAAAGGCCTCGCCGAAATCGGAACCGAAGCCGGCAACCTCCCCTGTCGAGCGCATCTCAGGCCCGAGCAGGGGATCAAAATCAGGAAATCGTTCACTGGAAAAAACGGCCTCTTTCACCGCCCATCCGACAACACAGTGTCCCTCACCGATACCATCTTCTCCGATGACCCCCTGGGAGGTAAGCGTTTTGCCGCTCCAGATTCCCACGGCCAGATCGAGCAGGTCGACCCCGGAGGCTTTGGAAAGGAACGGAACGGTACGTGAGGCGCGGGGGTTAACTTCGAGAAGGTAGAGCTCTCCGTCCCGCACGGCGAACTGGATATTGAGGAAACCGACGATCGGGAGCTCCCTTGCGATTATGAGGGCAGCCTGCCTCATCTGACGGTGCATCTCAGGCAGCTGCTTCCAGGCTGGAAAAACGGCCGCAGAATCTCCCGAATGAACCCCAGCCGCCTCGATATGCTGCATGATCCCCCCAATATAGATCGACTGGCCGTCGCTGACCGCATCAAGGTCATACTCAAAGGCATCCTCGAGAAAACGATCGACAAGAATGGGGCGGGAAGCGCCCATCGGGGGCTTGGTTTCCAGAAAGGCTTCAAGCTCTTCGGGACCGTAGGCGATATACATGCTTCTTCCGCCGAGGACAAAGGAGGGACGCAGCAAAACCGGATAGCCAAGATCGGCCGCAGCATCCCGTATTCCGGCAGCGGTCGAAGCGCTCCGATTATCGGGCTGTCGAAGCCCCAGCTTGCGAACCAGGTCGGCAAAGGATCCCCGCCCCTCGGCCCTTGAAATAGAGGATGATGCCGTTCCGATGATGTTTGCACCGGCGGCCTCAAGTTCTTCAGCAAGGTTTAGCGGGGTTTGTCCCCCGAGCTGTACCACAACATCGCGAATCTGCTCTTTTTCCATAATGGAGAGCACCTCTTCCGCAGCAAGGGGCTCAAGGTAAAGCCGATCCGAACTGTTGTAGTCGGTGGAGACGGTTTCGGGATTTGCATTTACCATGATGGTACCGACCCCACGTTTCCTCCAGGCAGCCGATGCCATGGTGCAGCAGGTATCGAACTCCAGTCCCTGTCCGATTCTGTTTGGTCCCGATGCAAGGATCAGGACCCGGCGAGAGCCTTCGAGAAAGCCTCCCTCATCCTTCTCTCCCCAGGTCGAGTAGAAATAGGGGGTCTCGGCAGCAAACTCTCCCGAACAGGTATCGACCAGATGGTAGGAAGGCCGCATATCGCTGCGCTTTCGTAGGGCAGAAACCGCAGCAGGTTCCAACCCCGCAAGCCTGGCAATCCGGCGATCGCTGAGCCCCATACGCTTTGCGGAAAGAAGCAGATCGCCTCCCTCCCCGTCCGATGAAAGCCCTCCGTCGGCGATCTGCTGTTCCAAGCCGCTTTGCTCAAGGAGTTGGGAAAGGAACCAGGGATGGAAGCCGCTGACGGAAGAGACCGCTTCAAGGGATTGGCCCTGTCCCAAAAGCGTCAGGGCGGCGCGAAGTCGCTTTGGATGCGGAGAGGCGAGAATTCTACCGGCATCGGCGATCAGCTCAGGAGATTCAAAGGGTTCGAGCCCCTCATGCCCCTCTTCGAGGGAACGGAAGGCCTTATTAAGGGCTTCCAAGAAAGAGCGACCGAGGGCAAGGGCCTCTCCCACGCTTTTCATTCTGGTACCGAGAAGCTGGTAGCCGGAGGGAAATTTGGCGGTTTCAAACCGGGGGACCTTGACGGCACAGTAATCGAGTACAGGCTCGAAACAGCTTGCCGTCTTTCCCGTAATCTCATTGAGGACCTCATCAAGGGTGTAACCGACGGCGAGCTTCGCCGAACAGCGGGCGATAGGAAAGCCGGTGGCCTTGCTGGCAAGGGCCGAAGAACGGGAGACTCGAGGGTTCATCTCGATCACCACCATGCGTTCTCCATCCTTCGGCATGGCGAATTGTACGTTACTGCCGCCGCAGTCCACACCAACGGCACGAAGGATATCGATGGCAGCGGTCCGCATACGCTGGTACTCTATCTCGGTAAGGGTCTGGGCCGGGGCAACCGTCACGCTGTCTCCAGTATGAACCCCCATGGGATCGACATTTTCGATGGAGCAGACGACTACCGCGTTGTCGGCCTTATCCCGCATCACCTCCAATTCGAACTCCCGCCAGCCGATAAGAGATTCTTCGACAAGGGCGGTACCTACAGGACTCTCCCGCAGGGATTCGGCGAGGAGACGCTCCAGCTCCTCCAGGCTATTCGCAACCCCTCCTCCCTTGCCTCCCAGGGTGAAACTGGGACGAACAATCAGAGGAAAGCCCGCCTGTTCGGCAAAGGCAAGGCCCTCATGCACCTGTCGGCACAGGACGGAAACGGGAGACTCCAGGCCGAGGGAGGTAACGACCTCCTTAAAACGGCCCCGGTCTTCGGCCAAATCGATGGACTCCATAGAAGCACCGATAATCTCGACGCCGAAGCGCTCGAGGACCCCGGCACGGGCAAGCTCGCCGGCAAGGTTGAGTGCGGTCTGCCCCCCCATGGTGCTCAGTAAAGCGTCGGGACGCTCCCTCTCAATGATCGCGGTCAGGCTCTCAAGGCTTAGGGGTTCGAGGTAAATGGCATCGGCACTCCCCGGTGTTGTCATAACCGTGGCGGGATTCGGATTTACCAGAACAACGTGATACCCCTCCTCCTTGAGGGCCCTGACAGCCTGGTTTCCGGAATAGTCGAACTCACAGGCCTGGCCGATGACGATAGGGCCGCTGCCGATGATCAAAATAGTATGTATATCATCTCTCGCGCTCATGGATGCACCTCGTTTTTATTCTGTAAAAGCGTATCGATCCAGCGATCGAATAGGATCGTCGCCTCTCTCGGTCCCGGAGAGGCCTCGGGATGGAACTGAACGGATGAGGCTGCCAGATGTTTATGCATGATACCTTCAACCGATCCATCGTTGGCATTCACATGGCTCACCACAACATCTTCGGGAAGAGAATCGGGATCGACCTCAAAGCCGTGATTCTGGCTCGTCACATAGACACGTCCCGTGGCCATCTCCCGTACGGGATGATTAGCGCCGTGATGGCCAAAGGCCATCTTTCTTGTCTTACCTCCCAGGGCCGTGGCGAGGAGCTGGTGTCCCAGGCAAATTCCGAAAACGGGAACCTTGCCGACAAGACCGGCCACCGTTGCAATCTCAAGATCGAGAACTGCAGGATCACCAGGACCATTTGATAAGAGCACACCATCTGGATGCAGAGAAAGTACTTCTTCCGCAGTTGAAACAGAGGAAAGCACAACAACGTCGGAACCGCAACGCTTCAACTCCCGAATGATACCGCCCTTCACCCCGTAATCAATCAAAGCGACCCTAACCTTCGCCTCGTTCGCAGAAAAACTCTTTTCGACGGCCGAAGACCCTTTCTCCGTTCCGCTTTTGCGCGCGAGGGCCTGCCCCTCCATGGAAGGGATGGCCCTGACGCGCTTCAGGGCCCCATCAAGCCAGCTATCGGAGGGGAACCGGGCATCGTCATTGAGGCGAAAAAGCATTCCGTTGCGGCTTCCTCCATCCCGCAGGCTGATGGTCAAAGCCCTGGTATCCACGCCGCAGATTCCGCAGATGCCGTAGCTCTCGAGAAAATGAGAAAAGGAGATTCGCCCGGCCGGGATCGGTCCGCTGTAGAGATTTCTGACGACAACCGCAGCGGCCTTTGGACAAAAACGCTCATTTCGATCGGCAGAAACACCGGTCTCACTCCAATCTTCATCACAGCCGTAGTTGCCGATATGGGCAGAGGTAAAGACAAGGATCTGCCCCGCATAAGAAGGATCGGTTACCATCTCATGATACCCGCTCATGCTGGTATTAAATACAACCTCTCCAGCAGCGTTTTTGCTTGTTTCCTTCGGAACATCATCCAGCAACGGAGCAGGGGATCCAAAACCATTACCCGGAAACCAGCTTCCGTCGCTCAGTAAAAGCAGCGTGTTGCTCACAGTCGCCTCCCGTATAAAAATACAACGATTTTCGTACAAAATGAATAATTATTCACTTATTGTTGCAAATACTACCTGAATATTCATTTTACTGCAACAACAAGGAGAAATTTGTTTTTATTTTACTTCTTGTTGCATTTTTTTCCTGTGCGGTCGTAAACAAGGAAATGTACACTTTTCTTGCTTTTCACTTTGCAAGGTACTATTATAATAGATAGTTTAGATATTTTTTATATCCAGGAGGAACAGAGGCCAGTGGGAAACAAGGAGCCTCGGAACATTCTTCTGGTGGATAGCGATGGAATTATCGCATCGACCGGAAAAGAACTCCTTCAGCGGCACGGCCATAGGGTTACCACAGCACAAACAGGCCGGCAAGCCGTTACCATAATCAACGCCCATGAAGAAATAGAGATCGTCTTAACGGAGATTGATATCGATAGATCGATGAATGGGGCAGAGACAGCCCGTCAGATTCTTGCGCTCAGGGAACTGCCTATCCTTTTTCTAACAGACAGGCGAGACAAAGAAGCCCTTGACCTGATACGCGATATACCAAGTTATGGCTATATTCTCAAAGCATCCGGTGAATATGTTCTTATCAAAGTCCTGAACATGGCGTACGACTTCTTCCGAACCCAAAAAGAGCTCGTAAAAAAAGAACGCCTTTATCGTTGGGTAGCAGACAACAGCAGCGATGGTATTGCCGTTATCGAAAATCATAAAACAAATTTTGTATCTCCGGCCTATTTACAGATGCTGGGATGTACATCACTGGGCGATCGCGAGATATCCCTAGACGATCTATTCAAACGCGTTCATCCTGACGATCTGCCGAGAGTAAAAAACAATATCGCGGCCGCAATCGCAAACGGAAGCAAGCGCCTACGACATCGCTACAGGATCATCAAATCAGATGGTTCATATGCATGGATCGAGGATAATGTGGCACTATTCTATCATAACGGGCAATATCAATTTTCTATTATCAATGGAAGAGACGTGACCGAGTACCAGCTTGCGCGAGAGCGGCTCTCGGCAAAAGAGCGAGAGTACCGATCGCTTTTTGAAGGGGCCATTCACCCTATTATTATCTTCGACAGCAACGGGGTTATCGTCGATCTGAACCAGGCGGCGGCGGAAGATGTGGGAGCAGCGAAAGAACACCTTGCCGGCAAGGCCATTACTTCACTTTTTCCCGGCTTTTCCAGGGTATTGCTTGATCGTATTCGCAACTGCTTACAAACAAATAAAAAGATGGAATATACCGACACCGTGAAGTGTTCGGAAGGAGATGAACGACATTACACGAATATCTTTCAACCGACCCCGTACGAGGCGGGAAAACAGCGACTCGTTCAGCTCTTTGCCTACGATATCACCCAACATAAAAACGCAGAAATCGCCCTGCGAAAGAGTGAAGAACGGTTTAGCTATGCAATGGAAGCATCAAATGATGGCTTATGGGACTGGACCCTTTCTTCCAACGAGGTGTACTTCAGTCCCGCTTGCGAAGCAATAGTAGGCTATAAGCCCGGAACCCTGCCGCGAACCATTGCCTCATGGACAAACATGCTCCACCCTGAAGACCGGCCCACAGCAATTCAGGCACACCGCGATTGCATTGATAATAAAAGTGATACCTTCCGGCTTGAACAAAGGATAGTAAGTAAGGACGGGACCCTGCGGTGGATACTCTCAAAAGGCAAAGCCGTGGAACGGGATAAGAGCGGCAAAGCCCTCAGGCTTGTTGCCGTACATACCGATATAACCGAACGAAAACAAGTAGAAGAGAAACTGCGAAAGGCCCTGGATGAGAAAGACGCACTCATGAGGGAGATGAACCACCGAATCAAGAACAACCTTGCAATGGTCTCTTCCCTTATCAGCCTTAAAGAGTTCTCCATGGGCCCCAACAGCGATCTTTCGGATATCCGTTCCCAGCTTGAAGCGATCCGGACCATTCACGATAAATTGAGCCGTTCCAACAGTACGCTCAATATTAAGCTAAAAGAGTATATAACGGACCTCCTCACCCCGCTCTTTTTGACGGCTGCAAATATGGAGGTGGCATTGCACATCGATGTCCCCGAACTTCTCATTCCGGCAAAGACCGGAGTAGCCATAGGGCTTATCATTAACGAAGTAGCTACAAATGCCGTCAAACACGGTTTTATCCCTTCAGAAAAAGCTGAGTTCTCCGTCGTGCTGAAAAGGCTTGAAGCCTCGGATGATTTTCTGCTGATTCTTTCAAACAGCGGACGATCTTTCCCCAAAGAGATCGACTTCGATAACAGTCAAACACTCGGATTACAGTTAATCCGCAGCCTGACCGAACAACTGGGCGGAGAGGTAGAATTACGAAGGGAGCCATGGACCAAATTTCTGATAACTATTCCCCGACAGGTACTTGGCAGCAGTCAATAAATTGTTTGAAATGATGATATAAATCGATTACTATTTCGGTATGAATAATAATGATGATATTTTCAATCGTTTTATTCCGAAAGAGATCCAAAATTTTGTTCTTGAGAATTTGCCTGAGATCTGTTGTTATTTAGATACCGATCAACATATTGTCTGGGCCAATAAGGCAGCACGTAAAAATCTTTCCTTTGAGGCCTTCGAAGGGGAGAAGGTTTTTTGCGTTAACCTGTGGAGAGGGCAATCGGAAATTTGCCCCACATGCCCCGTGAAAAAGAGCCTGAAAACAGGCGAAATAGAGAAAGCAATCTTAGATCATGGAGCCAACGGCATCTGGGAGGTGGTTGCCTTCCCATTAAAAAACCCGGCAGGAAAGATCACCGGGGCAATGGAATTCGCCTATGATCAAACCGAGATAAGAAGGAAAGGAGAAGAGCTGGAAGAACAATACCAAAAATATCTGATGCTCTACGACAAATCTCCCAATCCGTATCAGGCCCTTGACCAGGAGGGGAATATTATCGATGTAAATCCTGCCTGGGAAAAGACCCTCGGCTATACAAAAGAAGAGGTAATCGGCAGATGGTTCGGAAGCTTTCTAAAGGAAGAGTACATCGAACGCTTTCGCAGCCAGTTCATCGCCGCTGATTCAGAATATGACGAACGAACGACCGAATATGAAATAAGAAAAAAAGACAGAACCTTTTTACGTATCGCAATGGAGGGGTGCATCAGATTTCCGCATGAACAAACCGGCATGACCAGCTATTGCGTCTTCAAGGACATTACCACTCAAAGAGAAATGCAGCAGGCCCTTGAGGTCGGCATATCGAGAGAAAAAGAGTTAAACAATAAGAAATCGATGCTTATGGCAAATGTTAGCCATGAGCTGAGAACCCCGCTCAACGGTATTCTTGGTTTTGTCTCGCTGTTGCAAAATAGGGTGAAGGACCCGATTGAGCTGGAATATTTAGAGATGATTCGTCATTCCGGTGAAAAGCTTTTGGACATCATCGAATCGCTGCTTACCCTCAGCTCGATAGAGCGCCGAAAAAACGACGACACCCAACGTCACTTTAATATAGATCATTTGGTTCGAAGTCTTGTCAGCATGTATGAATCGGATGGACGTAATGAAAGACTTCAGTACAAGGTAGTAGTGGATGAACGGCTAAAACGCCTTATGGGTGACGGTGACGCCGTCAGTCATATTCTCAATCAGCTGCTTTCCAACGCATCGAAGTTCAGCGAAAGCGGAGAAATTTCCTGCAAGGTATCCGCACAAAAAAAACAGATGGTGATAATCCTCAACGATCAAGGTATAGGAATTCCCAAAGAGGAGCAGGACAAGGTATTTGATCGTTTCTACCAGTGTGAACAGCCGATAACAAGAACCTACGGAGGCATCGGCATCGGCCTATCCATCGTAAAAGAAGAAGTCGATAGTCTCGGCGGAACCATCGAGCTGGAATCGGAATACGGGGTGGGGACCAAAGTAACCGTAAAGTTGCCCTGGAGCGAAGGGCTCCAGATCATCCGTCAGGAAAGCGAAACCGAGGAACCAGAGCATGCCATGGAAGGCCGAAGGATTTTGATTGCGGAAGATGAAATGATCAACAGGCTTTTCCTCTCCGTTCTATTGAAAAAAGCCGGTCATATCGTGATCGAGGCGAATAATGGAAAGGAAGCCGTCACCCAGGCAATACAGCATAAACCTGATCTTATTCTGATGGATCTCAGCATGCCGGTGATGGACGGAATCGAGGCTGCCAAAAATATCGGCATGAATAAGGAAACGGCCGAAATTCCCATCGTTGCCGTAACAGCATATGACAGTGATGAATATAAAACGAAGTGTAAAAGTGTCGGAATGAAAGGTTTTCTTGCAAAACCGGTGGATACCCACCAATTGTTTCATGTCATGGAAACAATGCTGAAATAAAAGGTGCTCTCCGGCAAAGCCGAAGAGACACCTTTTACACGAAAGCTTCGATACACGAAGTGTTTTACGCTTCGTCTTCCCACTTTTTTGCTTTTTCCACAGCCTTCTGCCAGCCCTTATAGAGCCGATTCCGATCCGCCTCACCAAGAGCAGGATCAAATCTTCGATCCAGTTCAAACGCGTTCTGAAGATCCTTCTGATCTTTCCAGAAACCTACTGCAAGACCGGCAAGGAACGCAGACCCGCGCGCGGTCGTTTCCACGATCTTCGGCCTGAGAACAGGGACATTGAGGATGTCGGCCTGAAACTGCATGAGGAAGTTATTCATGCTCGCACCGCCGTCGACCTTAAGTTCTTTGGTCTCGATGCCGGAGTCCTTTTCAAGACACTCGACGACGTCTCGTGTCTGATAGGCAATCGATTCAAGAGTCGCACGGACAATATGATCCCTGTTTGCACCCCTTGTCAGACCGACGATCGCGCCACGGGCATACTGATCCCAATAGGGAGCCCCAAGTCCGACAAACGCAGGAACCATGTAGACACCATTCGTATCTTTCACTTTTTGAGCAAAGTAGTTGGTATCAGCCGCATCGGAGACAATCTTCAATTCGTCACGGAGCCACTGTACGGCTGCGCCAGTTACGAAAATAGAACCTTCAAGTGCGTAGTCTACCTTTCCGTTTAATCCCCATGCGATGGTTGTCGCCAGTCCGGTATTGGAAGCCATAGGTTTCGTTCCGGTATTCATTAAGACGAAACTTCCGGTACCATAGGTGTTCTTTGCCATACCTTTCTCAAAACAGGCCTGCCCGAAGAGAGCACCCTGCTGATCACCAATGGCAGCAGCAACGGGGATCTTTGCTCCACCGAAGGTTTTCTCGGCAGTATAACCATAAACCTCACTGGAAGGGCGAACTTCAGGGAGCATTGAGCGAGGCACCCCAAGCTCTTTCAACATCCTTTCATCCCATTCAAGTTTTTTGATATTGAACATCAGCGTTCGGGAGGCATTGGAGTAATCGGTCACATGGGCCTCTCCACCGGTAAGGTTCCAGATGATCCATGTATCAACTGTGCCGAAAAGAAGTTCGCCGTTCTCCGCCTTCTCACGTGCACCGGGAACATTATCAAGCATCCACTTTACCTTCGTTCCTGAAAAGTATGCATCGATAACAAGTCCCGTGGTATCCCGGACATAGTCGGAAAGTCCGGCGGCCTTCATTTTATCGCAGATACCGGCAGTTCGGCGGTCCTGCCAAACGATGCCGTTCATGATCGGTTTGCCTGTCTTTTTTTCCCAGACAATGGCGGTTTCACGCTGATTGGTGATACCGATCGCGGCAACCTCATCCGGCTGGATACCGGCTTTATTGAGCACGGCCCGGGCAACACCACTCTGGGTACCCCAGATTTCCATCGGATTGTGTTCCACCCAACCCGGTTTCGGGAAGATCTGCGGGAACTCCTGCTGAGCGACGCTTACGATTTGCCCCTCGTGATCAAAAAGGATCGCCCGGTTGCTCGTCGTACCTGCATCAAACGCCATCACATATTTTTTCGCCATACAAACTGCCTCCTGCTTTTCTTTTTAGATTCCTGTTACATTGAGAAAGACTACCCAAAGAAGGCCACCAAGAATACCTCCAATAATCGGACCGATAATAGGAACAGTCAAACCATAAGACCAGTCACTTGATCCCTTTCCCTTAATAGGAAGTACAGCATGGGCAATACGGGGGCCGAGGTCCCTGGCGGGGTTAATAGCATAACCGGTAGGTCCACCCAGAGAAAGACCAATCGAAAAAATCAAGAAACCAGCAACAAAAGAAGACATTCCAGCATTCACTGTCCCGGAGCCACCCATTGTATGGCTGATCCCGAGGAGTCCTAAAACCAGCATTGCTGTGCCAACAATTTCCGTGACAGTGTTTCTACCAAGATTTCTGACTGCCGGTCCCGTAGCAAAAGTCCCTAACTTAGCAGCGGCATCATCGGTCGCATCAAAATGGTCCTTGTACGCAATGTAAACAAGAACGGCACCGACGAAGGCTCCCAGCATCTGAGCAATGATAAAGCCCGGAACCATTGCCCAAGGGAACATACCGATTGCTGCAAAAGCGATCGTGACTGCGGGGTTGATGTGCGCGCCGGAAACCCACCCAGTAATGTATGCAGCAAAGGCCACTGCCAGGCCCCATCCGGTAGCGATAACGATCCACCCACTGGAATTTCCTTTGTTCTTTGCGAGACTTACGTTTGCACAGACGCCATCTCCTAAAAGGATCAGCACCATTGTTCCGATAAACTCCGCAAAGTACTGTTGCATCGGGGTAAATGCCATTACCCACCTCCTAAAAAGTTTTTATCTATGCCCGGATAACATCCGGGAAGAGAAACCCGCCTCAGCTGAAAACCCGCTATACCGCACTCGCAATGCAGCCAATATGTAGTTAAGAAAGAAGACTGACAAAAGAAGTTGAACAAACGTGCCTGAAAAAAGAACATTTGATATGCATCGCTATAAAAGATGCTAAACCCGGCCATTTCATTTGTCAACGAAAATTTTACAGGGAGTTCCAGAAGGAACTACTGCGTTTCGTAATATAGAAATCAGTGGCAGTACGGGAGATAGCAAGAAAAGCAAGCAAGAGCGTTCTCTGAAAGGATTTCATTATTGTTAGCCTGACATTACACGGGCCAAATTGAACTAATGTTATTTTTTAGTTGACATTTGTTCACTAGCGCTCTACCCTAAACAAGGGCCCGAGAAATCCCACAACAAACATAAAAACGGGAGGAACGATAAAACTCATGGAGACCAAGAATTTTGACGTGGTTATCATCGGAGCCGGTATTGTCGGTTCAATGGTGGCCCGACGCTTATCGAAGTTTAAGCTATCGGTTGCGGTATTGGAAAAAGAGGTGGATGTCGGAATGGGACAGAGCACGGCAAACAGTGCAATTCTCCATTCCGGCCACGATCCCGAACCAGGAACGATGAAAGCCAAAATGAACAAACGCGGTAACGAATTGTGGAAACAGTATGCTCCCGAACTTGGCGTCGAAATCTGCGATACCGGCGCGTTGGTCGTGGCCATGAATCCCGAAGAAAAAAAACAGATTAAGGTACTATACGAGCGATCGAACGAAAACGGCATCGAGGGAGTGGAGATGTGGAGCCGGGCACAGGCCCTTGCCAGGGAACCCCATCTTTCCCCCGAATGCACGGGGGCATTATGGACACCAACAGCAGGCGTCATCGACCCCTTCGAAGGAGTGGTTGCGGCGGCGGAACACGCAGCGTTGAACGGTGTGCAATTCTTCTTCAACACCGAGGTGGAACATATGGTGGTGGAAGAAGGGAAACTAACGACCGTCAAAACGAACAGGGGTGATTTTCATGCCCGCTGGTTCGTCAATGCTGCAGGAATTCACAGCGATGAGATCATGCATATGGTGGGAGATCGTCCCGACTTTGTCATAACGGCCAGGCGCGGAGAATATATGATCTTCGACAAGGCAAAGGTCAAAGTCTCCAACGTTATTTTTCCCATGCCGACGGAAAACGGAAAGGGAATTCTGGTTTCGGTGACGGCACACGGAAATACCCTCATAGGCCCCAATGCCCACGCTATTGAGCAAAAAGAGGATACTGCAGTCACAAAATTCGGATTAAGCGAAATTCTCGAACAATCCAAAAAGGTAGTGCCCACAATCAGTGCGCAGGATGTCATTGCCACCTTCTCAGGCGTACGGGCAACCGGAAACTACTGTCCCGATGGCTCACACCGTGACTTTCTGATCGAAATCTCAAAACGGGTCAAAGGACTCATAAATCTTGCAGGAATCGAATCACCGGGTTATGTCTCCTCACCGGCAATCGCCGAAGAGGTCGAGCGGCTCCTTCGGGAAGAGGCGGGAGAATCCTTCGAGGAGAAAAAAGAGTACCAGCCGACCCGTCAGCCCCGCGTCAGGTTTGCAAAGCTAAGCCATGACGAACGTGCGGAGCTTATTAGGAAAAATCCGGCATACGGTCGTATCGTCTGTCGTTGCGAAGAGGTGACCGAAGGAGAAATCGTTGCGGCAATTCATGCGCCGATTCCTGCGGTGACCTACGATGCCATAAAGCGGAGGACCTGGCTCGGAACCGGACGCTGTCAGGGAAGTTTTGACTACCCGAGAACCATGGAAATTCTTTCCCGGGAGCTCAATATACCGATGACGGAAATTACGAAAAGAGGACCCGGATCGGTTTTTCTTTTCCGCAAAACCAAAGAGATAGTGGAAGCCGGAGGTACCGATGGAAACAACAAAGCAGTATGATGTAATTGTGATAGGCGGGGGGCCGGCGGGAATGGCTGCCGCCATCAAGGCCTACGAAGAGGGGAAGGGAAAGGTTCTCATCATCGAGCGAAACGACAGCCTCGGAGGGATTCTTCCTCAATGCATCCATAACGGTTTTGGAGCCGTTAATTTCGACAGGGACTATCCCGGTCCCCAATATGCCTATATGTACGAGAAGAAACTTCGCTCTTACGACATTGAAATCTTGCTCGATACGATGGTTTTGGAGATCAGTGCCGAAAAAGAGGTCTATGCCATGAACTCGGCGATGGGCTATCTCCATCTACAGTCAAAAGCCATTGTCCTGGCGATGGGATGCCGGGAACGAACCAGGTCACAGATACGATTACCGGGGACACGGGCAGCGGGAATCTATACCGCGGGAACAGCCCAAAGGCTGGTCAACATCGAAGGATACATGCCGGGAAAACGTATCGTCATTCTCGGTTCAGGTGATATCGGAATGATCATGGCCCGCAGATTCACCATCGAAGGAGCAAAGGTTCTCAGCGTGCTGGAACTGCAACCTTTTCTTACCGGCCTGCGCAGAAACTATGTACAGTGCCTTCAGGATTATGGCATTCCCCTTCACCTCTCCACCACGGTCAACAAGATCATGGGAGCCGACCGTGTAGAGGCAATTGAAACGATTCAAGTAGATGAACAGTACAACCCAATCGAAGGGAGTGAAGAAATCCTAGAATGCGATACCCTTGTACTATCCGTGGGTTTGATCCCGGAAAACGAGATATCGAGAAAGGCTGGTGTGAAACTTGATCGAAGAACAAACGGTCCGATTGTCGACAGCTATATGATGACCTCTATTCCCGGCATCTTTGCTGCGGGAAATGTCACCTTCGTCTACGATCTGGTCGATTATGTGAGTCAGGCGGGTGAGTTGGCAGGTCTCAATGCGGCACGTTATGCACGGAATGAACGTATTGATTCGCAGCTGGGAATCAGGTTGAAGCCGGGACGCAATGTCGGCAGTGTCGTACCGCAAAAAATCATGATCACGAAAAACGATGAGACGGGGACATCGATAACCCTACGGCCGAATGCCCTCATAGAACATAGGGTGACGGTCGAACTTAAGTATGGAGATGAAACAGTCGTCTCCTTCAAGGAGCAATATGCCCGCCCTGCGGAGATGATGTTTCATAAGCTGAAGGAAAAAGAGTTGGCACGTTTGGAAGAGATAAAATCAGGAGAATTAACGGCGGTGATATCATGAGTAATATTGAACAGAGAACCGATATATGTCTCCGGTGTCCCCGGGGATGTGAGATCCATACAGTTCTAAATGATAAGCACGAAATATTGAAAATGGAGGGGAATAATTGTAAACTGGGTCCGGAATATGTCAAACAGGAGATTGAAGACCCTCGGAGGATTCTCCCCACATCGGTCAGGGTTCGTAATGGTGTAAGGCCCCTTGCACCTGTTTGGACTCCACAGGCAATTCCCAAAGCCATGCTTCTTGAACTTGCAGCGGAGAGCAGGACCATTGAACTTGATGCTCCGGTGCATGTGGGCGACATTGTGCTGTCGAACTGGAAGGGGCTGGGTATAGATCTTGTCGCCAGCGGGGAGGTAGCGAGTAATACATAGGCGGGGAAGTACGAGAAACGAAAGCTTGGCCTTTTAAGTCGGGAGTACGGGACCCATCCTCCATTTGTACTTTGCAAAGCTTCGGAATCGGATCCTGTCAAACTGCGGAGATAATATGAGATCCCAGGAAAGCATTTATCAGGAAGCCTTACAGGTAGCTACATTATACTATTATCACGGCCTGACCACCGAGGCTATTGCCAAGGAAATGAATTTTTCCCGACCGAAGGTATCGCGGTTGCTCAGCCATGCCCGTCAAAGCGGCATGGTTGAAATTCGCATTGTAAATGTGGAAAACAAGCTGCTTCCTCTCGAACAGAGTATTAAAGATCACTTCGGGCTTGAAAATGTCCACATCGTTCCCGTTCCCAAGCTGCTTGGCGAGATGGTCTGGCTTGAGTATGTGGCGCAATATGCAGCCAACTATCTGAATGAAATCCTCGAACCGGGCTGTACCCTCGCCGTCGCCTGGGGAACCACCATCAGCGAAATCGCGGTACATCTTATTCCCAAGCGAATGCCGGGCATTACCATCGTTCAGATGAACGGTTCGGGTAATACCTATACCCCCGACAACCGCTATGCCGCAAACATTCTTCAGAAATTTTCCGAAAACTACGAAGCGAGTTATCTTCTTTTTCCCGTTCCCACATTCTTCGACTACAGAGAAACGAAGGAAGCCCTTTTCAGGGAACGAAGTATCAAGAAAATCATTGAAACACAGAACAATGCCGATATACTCCTCTACAGTGTAGGGGCCGTGGATGCCGGAGTTCCCAGTCACATCTACTCCAGCGGTTATCTCGAACCGGAAGACATCCAGTCCCTGGAAGAACAGGGGGTGGTGGGAGACCTTGCAACGGTTTTCTTCCGTGAAAATGGTACCTACAAAGACATCCCCATCAACCAACGGGCAAGCGGCCCATCCCTTGAACTCTACAAAAAGGCCCCTCGCGCCATTTGCGTGGTGTCAGGACGGGCCAAAATCCATGGTCTGCACGCAGCACTCCGGGCTGGATATGTGAAAGAGCTTATTGTGGACGAGCCGACCGCTCATCTCTTATGGCAGCGGATGGGTCACAGCCTGGACGATCTATAGATAAACAGAACAGGGCCTGATATGATGTTCATGGTCATAGACCAAATCAACTTACATCTAAGAGGTGGACCATGGGATATCCGGCGGCTCCGGCCAAAAAACATCCGACCGATCGCCTTGTTACAAAGACGGCAGATATTTCTGCCCCGATGCTTACGGTTTTCGAAGTCATTGAGGACATCAAACTCTTTGAACAGCTCGAGGAGAATGTTCGCAAGGTCACCATAACATCGGACATAAAACAGGGTCTCGGTATGAAAAGTCACTGGGATCTTTTCGATCCTTCCACCGGAGAGGCCTGGTATGTGGATGAAGAGTTCATCTACTACGAAAAGCCGAAACAACTTGCCTATATCGGGATAAATGGAGAGGGGAAGGACTATACCGGCGTGCACAACCTCTCCGAAAATGAAGACGGGACAACACATCTGCTCTTTAACGAACTCTTCCATTTCCCCATCGGAGACGAAATTGAAAACGTTGTCGAGGGCATGATGGCGAACGTCAAGCAGGAAGCAGAGAGACGTTCCGCCGGACAATAAAAGAGCAAGCCTTTAGCCGGGAAGTCACTCAAATCAGTCGGAAAAACGATAGCGCGTATAGAAAAAGGCATCGCTGTGGGCATGCATGGTCAAGACCCTTGCATGAGGATGGCTTTCCGGTGTAAACGAACCTAGCTGTTCGCCGATGGTTAATGCCTTTCCTCCGACAAAGATGCCGGAGGTATTGAGAAAGAGCTCATCAAGATCTCCGGAAGCCAGCAGCGAGGCAAGAAACGTGGGGCTCTCAACAAGGGCCCGCCGGATTCCCGCTCCGGCAAGGAGGCGTACCACCTCCGAAGAAAGGAGTTGGTCCCCTTCTCCCGCGGGAAGCAGGAGGGAGCGGTGCCAGAGCCCCTCTTTTTCCCCACCAAGATAGTGCGAAAGCTCTTCCCGACCACCTGAAAAGGGAATAAATCGATCGGGGTCTCTCTTTTTGAGGGCTGCGGCCCCGGAAGGAGAGAGAACCGTCACAACAGGGATAGTGTCATCTGCATAAATTCTATGATCAAGCGGCAGGTTCGCACCGCTGCGTGAAAGTATGACATGAAGAGGAACCGGCATTCTCCCTTCCACACAACGTTGCTCAAGCAGGGCGGGATCGAAGATCCTTCCGGTCAAACGCGGTTCCCGCTTGATGGTCAAACTACCCATGATCACCGCATCGCTTGCAGCCCGCAGGAGGTTGAGAATCCAGTAATCGCAGAGACCGCCGTCGGGGTCGTTTCTATTGCTTTTGGCAATCAAGGTTCCGTCGGGTGAGGCGGGAAATGCAATACGACCGTCGATCGACATGACGAAAGAACCAAAGGTGTAGCAACGGTCGGGGTGAACGGCAGGAAATTTGAGAGGGCCGTAAATTTCTTCCACCTTTGGACAGGAAAGAAGCGTTTCGGGAAGGCTTTCCCACTCCCTTCCCGTATAGATTCTCGACAATCGAAGCCGGTCGACTGGAAAGCGCTCTTCTTCCATCGGTCCCCCCTGTTGTACAGATGTATATACCAATTTCATCAAGAGTGTATGCTGCATAGGGGGATCTGTCAAAGGGGACCGTAGGGTTTTACCGCCTCAACGCCGACGCCGCCATCCCGAAGCAGGCTTTCCGCCCGTTCGCTATCACCGCTCTTGATTCTGATGCAACTGCCACAATCGGAACTGAGGTATCTGGGGACCGGTATCAGGCGGCAGGGGACCCCTGCTCCACTAAGCAGTCTCTCTCCACGAATGGCATGGCTGGTTGAGTGGACAAGCACCACTGCGTACTCTTCGTTCACTGAACCTCTCCCGAAAGCCGAGAAACGGCATCCACGGCACGATCGATATCTCCATCATTGGTAAAAGGCCCCACACCGAATCGGATGGTCCCTTCAGGAAAGGTCCCAATGCTTCGATGGGCGCTCGGGGCGCAATGGAGTCCGACCCGACATAGAATTCCGTATTCTTCGTCCAGCCGCATCCCAGCCTCGGAACAGGGCATTCCATCGATGTTAAAAGAGAGTATACCGGTACAGCATCCTGCTTCAGGCAAGGGGAAACCGGGCCTTCGATCGGGCCCATACAGCCGAATCCCCTTCATCTCAGCAAGAGCCTCGTACAAACGCATAGAGAGAGCCGCTTCCCGGCGCTGGAGTTCAACTACCCCCCGACCGCGTATCCATGTAAGGGCTGCAAGCAGCCCTGCGAGGCCGACGCTGTTCATCGTACCGCTTTCAAAACGATCGGGAAGGAATTCCGGTTGCGTCTCACGCTCGGAACGGCTGCCGGTGCCTCCCCGTATCAAAGGCTTGATGGTATCCACCGGTACGTACGGTCCGAACAAGGCCCCGCCGGTGCCGGTAGGGCCAAGGAGCCCTTTATGTCCCGTAAAAACAAGGATATCCACCCCATCGTGTTCCATATCGATGGGTATGCTACCGGCACTCTGGGCCGTATCGACAAGAAACAGGGGGTATTGCGTACCAAGAGCCTTTCTTCTCTGCCGAACGACGGCACCGAAGCGGCCTAGGGGCTGTACCGTGCCGGTGACGTTCGAGGCGTGGTTCACAACAACAAGCTTGGCAGGCTTTTCCAGGGCAAGCTCCAGCTCCCGAGGATCGGTACGTCCTTCCGCGTCGCAGGGGAGGGTTTCTACGGTAACGCCCTGCTGCTCGAGAAAACGTAAGGGCCGCATCACAGCATTGTGTTCCATGGAGCTGACAATCACCCGGTCTCCGGGGATAAGCAATCCCCGGAGTACCAGATTAAGGGCTTCGGTAACATTGGACGTAAAAACCACCCGCATGGGATCCTTAAGACCAAAGAACTCGGCAAGGGCCTCCCGGGTGTCGTAGACGATTCGCCCCGCCTCCAAGGCAAGACGGTGCCCGGCCCGCCCCGGGCTGGCACCTACGTCGGAGAGGAAGTCGGCCATGGCTCGGGCGACCTCCGGCGGCTTCGGCCAGCTTGTTGCACCGTTATCAAGATAGAGAGGGTCCATCAAGCTTTTCGAGATATAATCATCCGGAATTCGTCACCTACCGCTTCGACCTCAACCGAGCAACCCATTTTCGTTGCCATACGCTTTACATTCTCCCGGCTGGTAACCGTCTCGACCATCACCTCAGCCGGAAGACGCCCCGCCTGGATGGCCTTTCGCACCAGGATAACGGGTTGGGGACAGCTTAATCCCCGTGCATCCAGTTTTTCAAACTCCATACTATTCCTCCCTCATACGAAAACCGACGAACAAACAGAAGATCAATCCGATAAAGACGGCAATCACACCCGCAGGGCCGATTCCTCCCACCTTCAAGACCCCGTCCGCCATAGAGTCGGGAGATCCCGCCAGAGAGAAATTATGGCTAAAAGCAGCCCCTGTTATCATCCCCAAAACAAAGAGAGAAGCATCTCCGTCGCCCTCTCCCGAAAGGAAAAGCTGTCGTCCCGGGCAACCACCGGCAAGGGCAAAGGCAAGGCCGGCAAGCACCATGCCCAGGAAATTCCAGAGATGACTACTATGGGCAACCGGCATGCCGACAAGCCCCGGATGAAATTGTCCAAGAACGAGATTCATGAGAAAGGCGGCAACAACAAGGGCTGCAACCCCGCTGATCAGGTGACTGTCCCCCATGATGATAAGATCCCTGATAGACCCCATGGTGCAGAAACGCGTTCGCTGTGCCAGAAAACCAATCAACAAGCCTGCAGCAAGGCTGATAAACAGGGGAGCAAACATCGATCCAGGCCCCTTCTCACTGAAAAAGACGGCCCCCCCGCCCAATTTCGGCGCAGCAATGCGCAGAATCAGCAGAAAGACCATAAAGGCGGGAAAGACCCACCCCACCACTGCCCCGCTTTTGTGGGAACGACCAAGACTATAACCCCGCTTCAGGAAAGCCACTCCAATGGCAATACCCACGGTAAGTCCGGCAATGCCGGTAACAGCATTCAAATCTCCCGCTGCCAGTCGCAGTAAAGCACGCCAGGGACAGCCAAGGAAAACAAGGGCGCCAATCATTGCAAAAACACCCAGAAAAAAGCGAACCACCGGTGCCGAACCGCTTCTTGAACGGAATTCTCCAAACAAAAGCGCGGCCACCATGGAACCAAGAACAAAGCCCATGATCTCGGGCCGAAGATACTGGACGACGGCTGCACGATGAAGCCCGAGGGCACCGGCGATATCACGCTCAAAACAGGCGACGCAGATGCCCATATTCGGCGGATTTCCAAGAAACTGAAGCAGAGCCGCAATGATACCGATAAGAGCTCCGGTAACGATAATACCGGTCCGGGATGCGAAAAAGAGTGTTGTCTTTTCTCCTCTCATAGATTCCTACCTTATGTGTAATGTTCGGTTTTACCACACCATACCATACAAACAGCCATTGTACAATTAATAGCGTAATGGGAGTGTACTGTCCGGAATCCTGGTGGTTGAAAGGACACACTTTCTTTTTCCGCAGGCAATTGAAAGCCAAACTATGAGAAAAACCATGCACCGACAGAAATGAAAGAAATTTACCGGTAAAGGGAGTCACAAACCACCAGGATTCCAGACACTAAGATATCAACTGAACATCAAGGAATCGTGAAATGAGCACGATACACACGATGGAATCGATAAAAACCCGTTAAAGACATTTTCTCCAAAGTGATTTTTCGGTACAATGGACCAATGTCGTCATTATTGATCATCGGCATAGCCATAGGCCTTTCTATGGACGCCTTTGCCGTAAGTCTTTCCAGCGGATGCGGAATGCCGGACGCAAAACCACGTCATGTCATTATCGTTGCAGCATCTTTCGGCCTTTTCCAGGCCGTAATGCCGATAGCGGGATGGTTCGGGGGAGCCATGTTCCGCAAGCAAATAGAAGCATGGGACCACTGGGCCGCCTTCGGACTGCTAACGATCATTGGGGTCCATATGTTTATTGAAGGGTATAAAAGCACAGCATATTGTGAAGACCCGGAGATACGTCCGGCAAAGGAGATCCTGCGTCCGACAAGACTTCTCCTTCTTTCTATCGCAACGAGTATCGATGCCCTGGCAGTAGGCCTCTCATTTTCCTTGGCCGGTTACTCCATCTTTCCTGCAGCAATTGTAATCGGAATCGTCACCTTCCTTCTTTCGGCTCTCGGGGTGAAGGCGGGGGGAAAACTCTATCATCTTCTTGAAGCCAAGGCTGAATACGCCGGAGGTATCATCCTCATTGCCATCGGCATGGAAATTCTCTACACCCACCTTTCGTGAAAATCACTAAAGCGCCGCAGGAGATAGGACTGGATTTCGGATCGTTCACCGCTTTTGAGCAAGCGGCAAAAATCTTCCGAATCGGCAGTCAGAATAACCAATTCCGATAGGGCTTTCGTCTGCCGCTGCTCGGCATGGGCGGGAGCAACAAGTACCAGCAACACCTCTCCCCCCCTTGCATCACGAGGCCGTAGAATACCGGCCTTTGCTTCACGGACCCCGGCCGAACGGCAATGGAGGACCCTGATCCCCTGATCTTCAAATCGCAACGAACCATAGGATTCCCTTCGCAAAAAATCCGTTTCCAGCTGTCGCCTATTCAGACAGACATCGGCTACCGCATCAACGGCGGCTTCGACAAGATGCCGATCGTCGTTTTCTTCATATACGGTAAGAAAAAAGCCGTCGAGAATCCGGAGAAGGGATGAAAAGTCGACCGAAGAATCCCTGCTGCACTCTTCGGAAAGGTTTGTCGCATGCGTAGAAAGGGGGATTTCCGCAATGGCACGGCGCAGGCGATCGCGGATAATATCAGCGCTTTCATCCCCGGATATCTGCAACAAGCGACCGGAAAATCCGCGTATGGGATAGGTAGAGATCACCAAATCCCAGGAAGGTTCAGCCTTTCCAAGTCCGGCTGCCTGTGCGGGATCACACCAGGCTGCATCAACCATCCCCCCGGGAGGCAACAACTCACGTACGAGGCTTTCAATATATCGGGACATACCAATGCCTTCGAAGCAAACAACCCTCACACGGATACCACCATAACGGCGGCATATCACCCGTTCGACCCCTGCGGAGAGGGTGACAGCTGCATTCCGAAGCTCGGACAAAAGTCGTGCAAAATCGGGAATAGAAAGGAAGGTGGAAAGCTCAAGGCCGAACTCCCGTACCAGGGTCAGGGAATAGGGATCTCCGACATCTTCTTTTGCCTGATGGCCCTCCGGGCGCCAAGAAGGTACGCCAAAAACGATGCGTCTGATTGCAGCGGCAATCATCAACTTAAGATGGGAAAGCAATTCGTTATCCTCGTGAAGCCATACCCCCTGCTCCTCTTCAATAGTGGTAAGGGTTCTCTCTACGATACGATCGACAGCATCGAAAAGATCGGTAAGCAACAGTGACGGGGAAGGCGTGGAAAGCTGAACGATCTCTCCTGAGGCGAGGATACGCGCAAGCTGAACAAGTTCGCCCTGGGGAAGGGTCTCTCCAAATAAACGGTGAAACGCCAAATCACCGCAGGACCGTGCCGCTTTTATGTAGATACCAGGCAGAGGAGGCATCCGGGACGGAACATCCAGCGGGTCTCGGAGAATACCGCCTTCGGAAATTCGGCGATGCGAGACAAAAAGATAGCAAAAGAGAATCATTAAACTGGGGGGAGAGAATTTCGCGCCCAATACATCCTCGGCTTTGCCAAGGGCATCCCGCAGGCCCCTGGCAAGCTGGTCGATGCCGAGGATGCCAAGGAGCTTTCGAGGTGCATGAGATTCCTGTTTGCTAGCTGCGGGATAAAAGAACCCCATGCCTTCCCGAGGCAGCAAACTGGGAAAAAGACGGGTGAAAAGCTTACGAAGCGCCCATTCATCTCCGCAAAGGCGAACGCCCACCCCTTTCCGGCGCTCAAGGTAGCTTGAACGAGGCAGAAATAATTCGATCTGATCAAGATCATTTCCCACCGAAGAGTCACTGACGAAAAAGGTATGGGACAGTTCTCCGTATTTGATCCAGCGCCCTCCGGTAATGAGATAAAGGAGAATCATAATCGGTCGCTTCTCGGATTCGACCTCAAGGCGCAGCCCAGCATAGAGATCATCCGCATCCAGCCGCCCCGACAGCGGAGATGAAATTCTCACCCCAACCCCTCGTTTCCGTTCCAAGGGAATCCCCCGCAGGGCCAAGAGGTGTTCCAATCGTTGCAGGTCTCGGTGAATCGTCCTGACCCCGGCCCCCGACTCCTCTGCAATCTTATCAATCGTCACCCAATCGTGATTGGCAGTGAGGAGCTTTAAAATGGTGCCGACTCGTTGTTTCACCCATAGACCTCCAACCACCGTCGATACGAAGAAGCAAGTAAGGGGGTAATAAAAGCCCTCGCCTGATCGGCGGATTCGCAGGATAGGAGCTGCCCGTGTAATTCATCAAGCTGTTTCCGCGACACTGCCGCACAAGCCGCTTTTAACTCGGGGATGGCATTGATGCTTGCACTAAGCTCATCAACACCGAGGGCAAGCAGGGCAATGGCAGTTTCAGGATGGCTTGCCATATCTCCGCAAACCCCGACGGGAATCGCAAGCTCGTGGCAGAGCTTCACAACCCGATCGATGGCATGAAGGACCGCTGGATGAAGCTCCTGATACAAATGGGCAACGGCGGGATTGCCGCGATCAACGGCAAGGGTATATTGAACAAGATCGTTCGTACCGATACTGACGAAATCGATTTCGGGGGCCAGTCGCTCAATGGTCATGACGGATGCCGGGGTCTCCACCATGATGCCCATCCTCGGCATGGTTTCGTCCTGGGGGGCAAGGTCCTTAAGCCTCGAGCGGACCATCCTGATCTCTTCGACGGAGATCACCATGGGAATCATTACCTTAATGGGAAACCCTTCTGATGCAACCTTGGCAATAGCGATTAGCTGATCATCAAGCGAGCCGCTTCTGGCCCTCTGGTACCTGATACCACGCAGTCCTAGAAAGGGGTTGTCTTCCGCAGGAGCGGTTGCATAGGGCAGGGGTTTATCGGCGCCGCAATCCAAGAGCCTTACAATAACGTGCTCCGGTTCTACGGCAGAACAGACACCTCGGTACTCCTCTACCTGTTGGGAAACAGTGGGAAAATCAGAATAACGCATAAAGATAAATTCGCTGCGTAACAGGCCGACCCCTTGGGCCCCATATTGTTTTGCCTGTTCAGCATCCCGCTTTCCCCCGACATTGGCGGCAATGGTTACGGGAGAGCCGTCGGCTGTCCTTGCTTCCGTGGAGGCCGACCATACCATACGCTCTTGTTCCGTACGCCGTTCACGCGCCTTTCGTAACATAGCCTCTTCTATCTTCGCTTCGGTCACCTCGGTATCGACTACACCTCTATCGCCGTCGACGATGACAAGCTGGCCGCTGCGAACCCCTTCCACCAGTCCGGGAACCCCTGTCACACAGGGAATGCAGAGGGAACGGGCAAGAATGGCGGCATGGCTTGTTCGCCCCCCTTTTTCGGTAGCGATGGCCACAACCTTTTCGGTATCAAGCCGTGCGGCCCCGGAGGGAGTCAGCTGTTCGGCAATGACAACGCAGGAATCAGGGAGGGCTCCGGGATCGGAGATCGACCCATAATAGATGGCCTCGGCAAGACGCCTTCCGATATCCAGGATATCGTCGGCCCGTTGCCTGAAGTAATCGCTTTCAAGCTGGCGAAACTCCTCGGCGGTCTCTTCTGCAAAGTGCATCACAGCCGTTTCCGCCGCCATCGCTTCGGAAAGGATGATGGTTCGGACGCCTTCTTCCAGATCTTCCCCGGTCAAGAGCTCAAGATGGCCCTCGAATATCTCCGCATCCTCCTTTCCGACCTTAAATCGGATACGATCGGCAAGTTTTTTGTAATAGGCTGCGGCAATCCCGATTCCCTTTACCAGCCGATCCAACTCCGACTCAGGCTCTATGCTCAGGCAACCGGCGATGGGAACCTCACGTTCCCTGAGAATAAACACCGCACCTGCTCCG
Source organism: Sediminispirochaeta smaragdinae DSM 11293 (assembly GCF_000143985.1). Taxonomy (GTDB): domain Bacteria; phylum Spirochaetota; class Spirochaetia; order DSM-16054; family Sediminispirochaetaceae; genus Sediminispirochaeta; species Sediminispirochaeta smaragdinae. The sequence continues at coordinate 3,828,184 of NC_014364.1, forward strand.
AGCCCTGGAGAAGCGGGAACACCCTTCATGATTGCCCCTCCCCTGCAGGCCCCTCTATCAGAAAGCGCTTCAGTGTATCCATTGCACCTTCTTCATCCTCACCATCGCAGATCAAAAGCACCTCATCCCCCCGGACCACTCCCATTTTCATGATCTTCAAAAGGCTGGTACCCGGTGCCTCTTTTTCACCCTTTCTGATAGTAACGTGGCAGCCGAGCTGCCTCACGAGCTGGACAAATTTGTTGGCGGGTCTTGTGTGTAACCCCTCTTCTGATTTCACGATTATTGTTTCTTCCAACATGATCATCTCCTTGTTCCGGCCCCTCTCATGGAGCAACAATGGTGCCCGGTCTGAGAAACCGGGTATTGAGCGACGCCATTTCCGCCGCATGAGCAACAGCGGAAGGGAAATCGGCTCCGGTCGTCAGCGAAAGAGCGAGAGCTGCAAGAAAGGTGTCTCCGCTCCCAATAGGATTCATAGGCAGGGTTGTGGCAACAGGGAGCTCTCCGCCCCGCTCTTTTCTCAGGTCATAGTAGAGGACGGACTTGGCCCCTCTTGTGACGACAAAAGAACAGCCTCGACGCTGTGCCTCAACGGCAAGAGCACCCTTTACATCGGGCCCGGCGCCGAAGCTTTCTTCAAATTCCTTCCCGTTTACCTTTACGACGACTCGGGAATCTTTTTCCTTGGATCTCTCTTCTGTTGCCTCGGCAACTGCGCCAAGCACGGCAAGCATATCGCCACCGGTCATATCGAGGAAAAGGGGAAGACCGAGTGTGACGGCCCGACGAGCAATAGACTCCAGAACCTGCCGCCCAATAGTTCGGGGACGGCTGCCGGCAATCAAACAGAGATCACTTGAGGGAAGGTGGCCGAGCCCGCGCTCCAAAAGTTCTTTGCCTAGCCAAGCGGGTACGGGGTTCGCTTCACCAATGATCAGTTCAGTTGCAGCCTCTTGCCCTTTTTCTACCTTTTCCTGATCGATCAGGGTAACGGCCCAACGCGTCCTTCCCGGGTAGGGCACGGCATCAAGGCGAATTCCATCGGCCTCCGCCATCTGCCTATAGTAATCAAGGCTCTCATCCCCGAGGGGAGAAAGCAATAAGGGAGAGGCCCCCAATTGAGAGGCGACTCGACAGCTGTTCGCAGCCTTCCCTGCGGCAGCCTCGATATAGTCAATCGCCCTGATTACGCTCTCGGCCCTCAGGGAGGGGATTCTCACCACTCTGGAAAGAGCGGGACTCACCCCTACAGCAAAGAATCTCGGTCCGGCCATCACATATCTTCCTTCAAAGCCGGAGCATGTTCAAAAATCCACTGCTCCGCTTCCAAAGACCAAAGGCCTCCGTTTTTCCCGACTATCTCACACAGAGGCGCAAGCCACGGCTGTTTTTCCGCCTCCCCGGAAAGCTCGTCGAGGGCAAAGAGTGGGAAATCATACTCCGTGTAGATCAGTTTCTTTCCGCCGGGTAGCTTATCCAGGGCAAGGGTCGCCTCGGGGACGGCAGGAAGCCCACCGACATGGGAGACCAAGGCCTCTGGTCTTATCAAGCCGTCCTCCATCAATTCCAGGGCCTCCCGCTCATCATCCGCGGTTCCACCCGTCGTCCCGATCACATGGTGATCAAAATAGTGGACCCCGTAATAATTCAAGGCCGCCGAGAAATTCTGATCTGTCGGACCGGCAAAGAAATTGATACAGCCGTTAAAGGCAAGCAGTCGATTTGCCTGTTCCAAAAGCGGAGCACTTGCAACCATAACCAGGATATCATCAAAACCGTTTCCCCCGGAAAGATTTTTTAACAGCTCTTCGTTTTGCTCTTCCTTAAGAGGATTGATAAAGAAAAGCTCAATGCCCCGTTCAATCGCAACGTGTCGAAAAATTTCCTGGGCCCTGGCGATTCGGGCATCATCGGCATCGGTAACGACAAGGCGCTGAGGACGCTGGGGGCCTGCAAGTGCGTAATCGATAGCAGCCAGCCCCATGGGACCGCAGCCTCCGATGATTGCCATCTTGCCTCCGTTGCGAATCCCCATAAAATGGCGATGGGACCGCCTGTCGCTGCGAAAAAGGCTGCGGCAGGCACCGATAACGCAGGAGTAGGGCTCGGCAAGAGCAGCACGAAACTGCTCCTTGACGGAATGGACAAGCAGGCAATCCACCTCCATCAACTCCGGAGGCAAGATCACATAGGTTGCGTCCCCTCCGCAGTAGGCATAGGAATACCCCGGGGAATCCATGCTTCCCTTGTAGTTGAGGGCCGGCTGGATCGTGAATTGATCCCCTGCCTTGTAGCGATCGGCCCATCGTTTTCCAACCTGCACCAGCTCTCCCGCACACTCATGTCCCACCAGAACGGGGTGCTTGTCCACATCGGCCGGTACCCGCTTGTGTTCGGGACCGAGCTTGGCCGCTTTCAGGGTGCTCATGCAAAGGGTATCGGCTCTGACCTTTGCAAGGATTTCATCCTCCCCGATGTCGGGGAGATCAAAAGGCTCTACCCGAATATCCATCTTTCCATACAAACGCGCTCCCCAACTTTTCATCATTCCAACTCCCCGGCCTGAAAAGCCCGATCAAAATCTTTTAAAACGGCAATCACCTCGTCCCGATTGGAAGAAGCCCGCAGTCGCCCTATGTACTCGTCGCTGTCGCAGAGTTCCGCAACCTGGGCAACCACCTCTTCGTTGTGCTCTTCCCTATTTACCGCCCCGGCGAAAATCAACATATCGACAGGATCGTTTTCTTCATCCCCGAACGCTACCGGTGTATGGAGCATGACAAAGGCGTAACCTGTTTTCAAAACGCCGTTTTCCGGCTTTGCATGGGGCATGGCAATTCCTGGTGCCACAATAAAATAGGGGCCAAAGTTTTTATGGTTTTCGATGATGGCGTCGATATAGCGACTCTCGCAAAGTCCTGCATCGACCATCATCTTCCCTCCCGATCTGATTGCCTCTTCCCAATCTCTTGCAGCAACACCGGTGGCAACGGTTCCGGCATCGACAAGTCTCTGAACAAATGACGGCATGATACTATTCCTCCTGTAAGCCCTTCACAACGATGAAAGCGGGGGTCGCCGATAAACGCCCCCGACATATGTGTAAGGAATCTCTCTTACTCTTTTTCCGATTCCGCAAGCTCCTTGACGATATCATCGTATTCGGGAGCATTGACGAAATTGGTGATACTGAAGTGGCGGGCGTTAGGAGCGCTTTCCTTTGCCCGATCACTTAAATTGACATGGCTGATAACCAGCTGTGCATCCTGGGGAATATCATCAACCGAAGAGTGGAGTACTTCGACCTCTACCCCTGCAGCCTTCAGCTTCTTTTTGAGACGGTTTGCCCCCATGGCACTTGATCCCATTCCCGCATCGCAGGCAAACACAATCTTGCGGACCTTGCCGAGGTTCTTGATGTTCTGCACCTGGCTCTTGGCCTGAGCAAGGGAAGCATCTGCATTTTCCTGGCGTAAAGCGAAGCGACGGACAAAGGGCATTGCAACAACGAAACTGACAGCCGTAGAGATAATAACTCCTAAGAGGATAGGGAGCTGACCGCCCTTGGGGGATACAGCCATGAGCGCAAAAATGCTGCCGGGAGAGGGGGTGGCAACTTCTCCGGCCCCGAAAAGGCTGAAAACCGCAACACCGGAGGCTCCGCCGGCGATGACGGCAAGCAGGAGAATGGGGTTCATCAAAACGTAGGGGAAATAGATCTCATGGATACCGCCGAAGAAGTGGATGATAATGGCACCTGGGGTAGAGTCTTTGACCGCGCCCTTGGAAAAGAGCAGATAGGCCAAAAGGACACCAAGCCCCGGGCCGGGATTGGTCTCAAGCAGGAAGTAGATCGAACGTCCGGTTTCCTGGACCTGGGCTATTCCCAGGGGAGAAAAAATACCGTGATTAATGGCGTTGTTGAGAAAAAGGATTTTCGCAGGTTCCACAAAGAGTGAAACCAGGGGCAAAAGTCCCATTTGAATAATCGCCCCGACGCCTGCCTGAAGGGCATGGGTTATGCCCAACACAACGGGGTTGATCAGCAGGAACGAAAAGAGCGCCAAAAGCATTCCGATAATTCCGGCGGAAAAGTTATTGATAAGCATCTCAAATCCGACCGGAATGTGTGGTTCGACGGCCTGGTCGAACTTCTTGATAATGATACCGCCGACAGGTCCCATGATCATGGCACCAATGAACATCGGTATATCCGCCCCGACAATAACTCCCATGGTGGCAACAGCTCCGACGACACCTCCCCGGATGTTCCAGATCATACGTCCTCCGGTGAAGCCGATCAGCAGCGGAAGCATATAACTGATCATCGGCCCGACCAGAGTTGCCAGCCTCTCGTTGGGGGTCCATCCCGTAGCAATAAAGAAAGCGGTAATCAAACCCCAGGCGATAAACGCCCCGATATTCGGCATGACCATTCCGCTCAAGAAACGCCCGAATCGTTGTATCCGCGAGCGGGCCCCAATTGCAGCACCTTCCATAACAACCTCCTGTGTGATTTCCTTTTTATGCTACATGGGGTTTTCGCAATCGGGCAACAATAAGCACCACAAAGATGGCAGTTACTGCCAAAGTCCTATTTGGCAGGAAATATGAAAGGAACTATCTTTTTACATATAAATGATTTATGGTGATTTCTTTCTCTTCGGAGCCATCAGAGACGCCGAAGAGAAAGAGTGACCGAACCGGAAAAGGACTTTCCGGGAAGAAGCGTCAGCGCTCCCATGTCGTCCCGGTTGAAGCCATCGGTAACATTAGAAAGGGGCTCCAGGGCCACGGCAGAACGGTCGGGAGGGGTGAATAATTGAAAAAAGGAAAAGGCACCTTGCGTGTTCATAGCCAGCGATACGGTATCGGACGACAGTTCTACGGTACGCCCGCTTTCGCCCTTCTCTTTTTCTATGGGATAGGCGATATCGTATACCCCCTTGCCGAGAGGCCGGCTGCGTCGAAAATCATAGAAGCCGGCAGAGGCTTTCCCCTCCTCCACCGGGACGAGGCGGCCGGTCGGCATGAGATCCTCTCTAACCTCCACGTAATGCTCGCAGGGGATGGAGATCTTCATATCATCGGCAGCAAGACCCGGAAGATGGAAATAGGGATGCCAGCCGAAACCGACAGGAGCCGGGCCTTCGCCCCGGTTGACGGCACGGAAGGCAATGGAAGCGGCAATCCCGCTTCCTGAACGAAAAAGTCGATAGCTTACCGAGAGAGCCAGACGGAAGGGATATCCCGCATCCTCACCTAAAAGCCAGCTGAGGTCGACCCGCCTGGCCGACGGACTTGTGCTTTTGGAGACAAGCCGGCCTGGCATCTTGTAGAGCAGCCCGTGGATGGCGGAGCCATCTTCCTGGTTCGCAGGCAGGCAAAACTCCTTTCCCTCAAAACGATAGCGTCCTCCAGGGATTCGATCGCAAAAGGGGAAAAGCAGCCGGCCGCGAAACCAGGGGTTCTCTTCGAGCTCATGCTCTTCATCGCCTGCAAGGAGATCGACAGCATTACCTCCCTGTCCCGGAACAAGAGAAAGCCGCCGAACCATTCCCCCAAGATGAGGGTAGAGCTCCATCTCCGCCCCCCCAAGGCCCAGGATCACGGGGCGTGCCGCTGAAGCGCAAGAGGTCATCTGGAATCTCCTATCCCCGGGAAAAGGGCCAGATAATCATGAGGATCGTATAGATCGAAACGGATCCTTCGAAAGAATTCATATCCGCCGCCGCTTCTAACCTTATCGAGCAGGGCAGATATCTGTCGCTGACTCTGGTAAGCGGCAATAGCGGCGAGCTTTGCCCCAAACCCCTCCTTGTCGGCGGCAAGACAGTAATCGGGCTCGCCGGAAAGGGCACAGTAGATGGGATATTCAAAAATCTGAGGAACCTCGGCAAGGGTTTTGCCGAGCTCCGGCCAGATATCCCCTGTGGCATGGAAAAGGGAAATAATGAGCTCTTCATAGACAATCTTATGATCGGGATGGAGGTCCGAGTTGCTGCACAGGAAGAGGCGATCGGGGCGCACCTCCCGAAGCAGAGCCGTATAGGCGCCCTGAAGTCCTCCATTCGGCGCATCTGAGGAGAGGGAGCGGCCCCGCCGGGTAAAAAGGTCTCCATCGGGAAAGGAGAGAAACCGACAGTCGGGATTGCCGAGGGCGTTAAGGGCCTCTCTGGTCTCTGCCTCACGAATTTCGGCGATGTTCTTCCGCTCATGATCGTCGCAGTACCCCAAACGACCGTCGGTGGTAATGGCTACCGTCACGTTGCAACGGGCTTGTACACCCGCTGCAACGGCAAGACCTGCACCGATGACCGCATCATCATCGTGGGGAACGACGAAAAGCCATGTTTCTCCGGCCTTAGATCCAAACTCCGCCACCCCATGGCGGGCGTGCCAGGAAAAGCTCATTTCGATGTCTCCATTTCGTTTCCGACCTTCCGTGCCCGGGTGGTCTGATCAAGCTTAACGCCACAGTTGATACCCACCTCTACAAGGAGGTTCCAGCCGGCTGCAAGCTGCAGATATTCATCGGCCCCTTCAAGAGCAGGAACAACAAAGGTCGGGAAAGAGGTCTGCCTGGAGGCAATGGCAACTACCGTAAGTCCCACCCCATCCGCAAGGGTCTGTTTCAGCTTCGCCTCTTCCTCGGGGAAGGGATTCACAAGGATCACCACATCATCCGGTGTCATCACCTCTTCGATCCCGTGAACGGCATAGGTTCCTTCGAGAAAATCCGAACGCTTGCGGGAAATTTCGTTGGTCTTGAGGGTCAATTCTTCGGCAACCCCGTCGTTCCTTCCCGCCCAAAAGAGGGTCTTGGCCTTGGTCACCGCATCGACGATCTCTTTTGCAGGGGCGGCATGCAAAACCGCATCAAGAGCGGACGCAAGCTTTTCCCTGTCGGGAACAGGAAAACCGGCACGTTCGGCAAAGATGGTGTGGTAGACAAGGGCCTGTTCGATAACACTTTTGGTTGCCGCAACAGCCGCTTCAGGACCGCAGGAGAGGACGATGGTGTGATCGGCCTCGTCGGCGATGGGGGTTCCGGCGTTGGCAACAATACCGACGCTCTTTATTCCCCGTTTTTTGGCGCTGCGGACCAGGCGAAGGCCTTCCTTCGTTTTGCCGGAATTACTGGCCACAAAGGCGACGCCGCCGGCCAGGGGATATTCCAGCGCCTGGGTTGCCCCTTCCACCACAGGAAGAAGGGCAGAACCTCTGCGCAGGGCCTCGATTCTCGCCCGCTTGGCCGGGAAAATCCGGGAAGAACCTTCTCCGGAGAGGAGAAAGGGCCCCTTTATCCCTGTAAGCTCCCCAGCCAACTTTTTTACCGCCTCAACGTCCATTCGACGAATCACATCGGGGCTCTCCAGCATCTCCTTAACAAGAGAAAAATCGGCATATCGTGCATCCGTTCCGTTCATACCATGCTCCTTTTCTATCTGATGATTGTATGTCTATGCTTGTGGCTCACTACCACAATCGCTGATACTTCGGCATATCGCCCACAAGGGGGCGAAGGTAGTCGAGAAAGGCATCGGTGACCCCGTTTCCCGACTCATTGATATAGTGATCCGGCATGGGCTTTGCCCGTACAGCGACCTCGGATAAGGGGACAGTACCGTATCGGACGGCATAATCCCCGGCAAGGCGCTCCATGCAAATCATGCTTCCGCTTCCGCCGGAGGCCGCAAGCCTTGCAGCCTCAAGCCCACAGGAAAAGGCCTCGCTTCGATCGGTGGCACTTGCCCGGTCATCGGCACACATGGAAAGGCTTTCGGTGATCTGGAACTCTCCCCGGTAGCCGGTCTCCTCATGGATCAGCTGATGAAGCGAGATAGCGGCGCTGGTACCGCCCATGGCCCCAAACTCGATATTTGAAAACCCGTCCTTCGCGGCAGAGGCCGAAACAGGGGTCCCGTCACGCCAGATGATGCCCTCTCCGCAGACGATCGAACAAAATCCGTAGGCCTTGATGCATTCTTGTACATCTTTCAAAACCTGCTCCCTGGACAAGGGCCGTTCCGGCAGATAGATAAGATGGGGAGCATCTCCCTCACCCTGCTTCGCCATTATCGACGATGCGGCAAGCCATCCCGCTTCCCGTCCGACGGTCTGGTGGATCACAAAACGATCGACCCGCTGCATGTCCCTGGCAAGCTGCCCCGACTGAAGGAGAGAAAGGGCGGTGTATCTGGCAGCAGAGCCGTAGCCGGGGGTGTGATCCGTACCAAAAAGATCATTATCCACGGTCTTCGGGATGCCGACTCCGTAGAGTTCATAGCCCTCTTTACGGGCAAAGGCCTCTATTCTGTGGATGGTGTCCATGGTGTCGTTCCCACCGGCAAGAAAAAGATAGCGTATATCCTGTTTTTTCAGTCGCTCGAGAATAACCGGCAGGTCATCGTCTTTTAATTTGTAACGGCACGAGCCGAGGGCGGAAGAGGGGGTGAGCGCCAGCAATTTCCGTTCATCGGAAGACAGAGCCCCAAGGTCGATGAGACGATCCTCCAGAAAGCCCTCGATACCGAATTGCATGCCGAATATCTTGCCCCTCGCTCCGGCCTCAAGCACTCCCTCCACCGCTCCCGCAAGGGAAGCGTTGATGACTGAGGTTGGGCCGCCCGATTGTCCGATAAGAATATTACCCTTCATGTTTTACTCCCGTAATGATTTCGATATGTTCGTGGAGGGCCATGAGTGCAGCCCCCTTCTCTACCCAGCAAGGATCGTCGACAAAACGAACCGACCCCTTCGGCGCTTCCGCATCCCCAGAACGCTCCAATCTCCTTTTCGCCTCCTCGTCGAGAACACCGGAGATGAATATTGCGTCAACATCCAGAAAGCGCCCCAAAAGCCTGCCGAGCCGCAGCACCTGAAGGGCGATATCCCCCTCCAGCGGCCACAGCCCTTCATCCAGCTCACCGGCCCCGCCCTCCGAACCACGGTACAGCCTTCCGTCGAGAAAGATACCGCTTCCGATGGTGGGGACATTGCCGTAGACCAAAAGATGAAGCAGGTTCGGACGCTCACTATCGAGCAAAGAGGCATCGGCCAGGGCGGCGGCATTCGCATCATTGTCGGAACAGATAAGCGAACAGTGTGCCTGATCGGCCAGAAGCCCCGGGACCTCCCCGAGGTTCCAGGGAAAATGGGAGGAGGAACCGACTCGTCCTCCACCGGAGACCACCGAAGAGGCTGCGAAGCCGATCCCCCGAAGGGGTATGGTGGAAGATGCGGAGCCAAGCCACCGTGCAACTTCCGCCAGCTCGGCCAAAACATCCGCTTCGCCCATTCCCGCCAGGGAGAGTGTTCGGCGGTCGGATTCCTGCAAGCCCGGAGTAAAAAGCGATGCGGTCACCCGATCATGGGCAAGGTAGATGCCTCCGAAACTCCCGTAGCCGGGATCGAGTTCCACAAGGGTTGCCTTCCTTCCCCCGGAACTGCCGCTCTCTCCCCTGCCGACTTCCCGGATAATGCCCCAGTCAAGGAGCTCTTTCATCCTGATGCTGACCGTCGAGGTGTAGAGTGAAAGAGCGGTGGCAAGAGCGCTGCGACTGGCAAAGCCACGCTTTTGCAATTCGCCGATAATACGGAGGATTGTCTGTGCCTTTCGATCTTGCTGGTACATCCGTTATTGGTTTCCTCAATGAGTGAACTAATAGAAGTATAGGGGCTTTTCTCCTTGCCGTCAAGAAAGATCTCAGGGATGCGGCTGCAAAAAAGCGGGTAACACTGTACTATAAGCGTTATGAACAGAGGCTCCATACATACCATACGACACATATTTCTTTCCGATCGGCGTTTTGAAGACGAAGGGCTTCCGGAAGAACTTTTTGAGCATTTCCTTGGAGGAAGCGGCATAGCCGCAGAACTCTTTTCACTATTTCCAAGCGCAAGCCTTTTTATCGCTCCGGGATTACTGACGGGTAGCTCTCTCCCCTTTTCCGGCGGATGGAGCGCCGTAATGCTCGCGAAAAAGAATGGCTCCCGGCCCATGCTTCTTGAAACCTTTGGCCAAGGGAGTTTCGGGAAAAGTATCGCAAGCTGCGGCTTGGACGGTCTTTTATTTCACGGTATCTCCCCGGAAAGCACAATCCTCCACATTAGCCCGAACAAAGTCCGTTTTTTCTCAACGCCCTTAGCCATCGATTTGAATGATCCCATCGAACTCGAGCAGAGACTCCTCGAAGATATGGCAGGGAAGGGGAAAGAGGGGGCTGTGCTCTGTATCGGAAAGGCGGCACGGGAAGGCAATCCGTCGGCAGCCCTTGTTCACGAGGGAAGGACACTTCCCGCCGGAGGCGGAACAGGGCTCTTTTTGGGTTCATTGAAGCTTACGGCCATAACAATCGAAAGGGGAGGACAGCAACGTCTTCCTGTCGAGAAGGAAGCGTTTAAGAATCTTGCCGAGACAAGTGAAGCGACCATCCGGGACCTCGTGACACGGAAAGGCGTTGCCGCTTTTATGCCCACAGGAGCCAGGGGGCTCCTTCTGGTACGGATGGCCGGATACCTCCCCATTCGGCCGAGGGTCGACGACCGTATGCTCCTGCCCTTTGTCGAGGGGCTCGGAACCGTGGGGCTGCTTGCCCCTGCCCTTGCGGCCGGGCTCATCCCCGAAGGGAAAGGGGAAGGGAAAATGCACAGAAAGGAGGCTCTCCTCTTTCGAAAAATGACCACCGGCGGTTGTAAGGGCTGCCCCTTTCCCTGTACCGGCCAACTACGGATCGAAGGAAGATACGGAGAGATGAGCATGCCAGATTACGTCGACCTGGCCGTTCCGATCTCCCTGCTCGGCATCCGTCATACCGCCGACGCCCTCCAGTTCGTCGAACACGCAAGAAGAAGGGGCATGGATCCCGCCTCTGCGGCAAAAGGATTGTTTCGCCTCATAGAAGAAAAAAGTATCCGCCCTGGTGACATCGATGCCGTTTTGGAATTCCTTGATAAGCCGTCGGAACATCAGGTTCCGGACCATCCTAATCTCTTTCCCTTTTCCTTCGACCCTTTGGCCGCATTAACACCCCATATAGACACCATACGGGATCGAAACGTCCCCTTTACCCTCGCCGAATATCAGATCGGTACGTGGTGGAAACAGATCAAAGGACTTCCAAGACCCGCCATGTTGTATCACAAAAAGGAGGACTTTTGGGTTGAAAGGGAGAAGGCCACTATCGCCATTGCCGTTGCACAGCGGAACCATCTGCTTGTCGCTGCGGGAATCTGTCATCAGGCCCGGCTGATAAGCGAAAAACATTTCCCGCTTTTCTCCCTGCTTAATGCATTCACAGGCCTGGAGCGAACGCCCAAGGGCTATCTGGAAATGGGAAAACGCATCATGGAAAGGAGAAAAGAACTCTTTCCACTGCCTCCTATCAAGGTCGAAGATGAGCGGATAGCCGGAATTCTCTCCTTTGTCGACGAACCCGTTGATAAACTTCTCTTGACATAAGCGTGAAAATCATGCATCCTCATTTTCACGTTACCGATGTGGGGGCGTGGCGAAGTTGGTTATCGCGCCGGCCTGTCAAGCCGGAGATCGCGGGTTCAAGCCCCGTCGCTCCCGAAAGATTACGATGGATGGACCGCCTGTCAGAGGCGGTTTTTTTGTCGATATCCATTTCTTCTTCCGGCCGGATATGAGTTTTTTGTTAAAATTCTTCTCATCATCACGCAGAGAATTGACCTTGGGCGGTCTCTTATAATAGGAAGTAGTATGGGAAACGGGGAAACGGTACGGGTACTTGTCGTCTGCATCCATAATAGCGCACGCAGCCAAATGGCAGAAACCTATCTAAACGCCATGGGCCATGGAAAGGTCGAAGCCGAGAGTGCGGGATTGGAGCCGGGGAAGCTTAACCCCATAGTCGTACGGGCCATGAAGGAAGATGGTTACGACATTTCAGGCAACACCACGAAGAGTGTTTTCGATTTCCGCAAGGAAGGGCGTCGTTACGATTACGTTATAGCGGTCTGCGACAAAGAGGCGGAGGAACGGTGTCCCATCTTTCCCGGAGCAGGGAAGCGACTTCACTGGCCCTTTGGAGACCCTTCAAGTTTTCAGGGTACTGAAGAGGAAAAGCTGGCCTATACGAGAAAAATCAGGGATGAGATAAAAGAAGAAGTTCAGCTTTTCTTATCCCGCTTATGACGATACATCCGCTGATCGGCACAATTGACCAGCTGATCCACCAAAACCTCTATCTCAAGCTCATTTTGTGTGGAGGCGGGTTCAAAGAAACTGTAGCCTATACTGACACTAAGAGGAATCCCTTCCGAGATTACCGCCTCCCGTGCGAGTTCTTCATCGATTCTTATACGAAGCTGCTTTGCCGCATCCGGTGTACAGTTGGGATGGATGAGTAAAAACTCATCGCCGCCAAGACGACAAATAACATCCCCGCTTCGAAGAATCCGTTTCATTACTGCGGTAATCCTCGTAATAAGGCGGTCCCCTGCCTCATGGCCAAGGGTATCATTAACCAACTTGAGTCTGTCGATATCGGCAAAACCGACCGTAAGAGGAAGCCGCTCCCGTTTAGAACGATGAAGCTCTTTCTCAAGCATTGCCAGACCGACCCGACGGTTGTAGACCCCGGTTAATTCATCGTAGGTCGCATACTCGGAGAGCCGCATCTGGGCCTGGTGACGAAGGGTAACATCGACAAGCGAAAAAAGCACCTCCCCCGACTCTTCGACCATTGAGGCATAACCTTCCACCCATAACCGCTTGCCAGTTCGGGTAAGCAGCTGAAAGACTATGCGGGGATCATCGACATTAAAGGTACGAAACAGGGCAAGCCTCGCCTTCAGCCGCACATGCTCGCTTTCGGCAACAAGAATAAAAAAATCGGGAAAAGAGAGAAGCTCTTCCAGTGAATATCCGGTAAGCGAAGAGGCCTGGGGGTTAGCATAGCTGATGGCCCTGCCATAAAAAACAAAAACCGCCACGGGACTGTGCTCTGCATAGGCTCGGAACCGACTCTCGCTTTGGATGAGTTTCTGCTGCTGAAGCATTCTTGCATGAACATCCTGATGGATTCCGTGCATCTCCAGGGGAGAGCCGTCACACCCTCTTCTGGTGACCATGCCCTTAGAGCTGATCCAGCGATAGCTGCCGTCATCGGTTTCAAGACGAAATATCTGCTCGTAGCTCTCCTTTCCCGGTTGAAGGGCTTCTTTTATCTTTTGGGCTGCAATGTGACGATCGGCACGGTGCATCATCGCCAAAAGCTCCTCAAAGCGGAGTGTCGATACAGGCTTACGATTGAGCATGGAAAACCAACGATCGTCGGCTTCAAGACAATCCGTTCCGATATCCCAGCTCCAGAAACCGAGGCCTGCTCCCTCCATGGCAAGGTTTATTTTTTCCCGCTTCTTCTTGATATCAAGCACATCCCGAAATCGATGGAAGCTAAGTATCCAACGCATAGCCGAAGCCATGAGTCCCATGAGGCCCAAAGCGACCCAAAGAGCCCGATTCAGGTCGGCAAACTGATCTGAAGCATGAAAGATAAGAGCACCTGCCAGATACACGGGAATGATAAAAAACGGGTGGAGTAAGAAGATCGAAGAGACCAGCAGATAGCAGCTCATGAACAAAACCGAAGAAAAGAGAGAAAGCCCTGAGTAGTGGCAAAATAAGACCACCCAGGTAAAAAGAAGCAGAATCGAAACATGGAGGAGCGTATGTCCCCACTTCGCGGCATGACGGGGAGAGTGAAAAATGATGAAGCAGGAACCTAAGACCATGATGATAGATAGGAAAAGGACCGGAAGATAAAATATCACGGTGCTGCCGTCGAACAGGCAAAAAACAATCCAGATTAAAACGGAAAGATGTAAAAGGATGGAAAAATGGAAAAGAGAATGTGCATTTGTCTCACGATTGTAGGCAACAAACTCCCTCCGGTGTTGAGAATAGGGAGACAACAGTATTCGACATTCGGCAGTCAACCTGCTCAGCATCATAGAATCCCTGCGATTCTCCCTACATTGCCTATTTTTTCCATATGGTAAGATTAATGGATTATAGCGTAGTGTCAAGCACCTCACCGGCCGGGGAGAAGCGCTTCTATCCGCTCCCTAGGCTGGGGACCGACAAGGAATTCGGCTATCTTGCCATCTCGGACAAGTACGGTCGAGGGGGTTCCCATTACACCGAATTTCCGGGCCGTAGCCATGTCGTTTGAAATATTCACTTTAAAGACATTCTTTCTTGTAGAAGAAAATTCATCAAATAGGGGGGTCATAGGTTTGCAGGCGCCACATCCGTCGCTATAAAAATAGAAGAGAGCAGCTCCTCCGTTTTTCAGAGCCCGATCATACTTACCGCTTAACTCCGGAGCCGGTTTTCCCTTTTTCATCCTCATTTTCAATACCATCCCATATTGAAGAACAAAGAAGAATCCAATCGCAATAAGAACACCGATTAGTAGATTCATAGCGAACCTCCAAAATTAGTTTTACTTAATATATAATTTTATATATATACTTGTCAATGCGTCATGGGCAAAGCCACGCCCATGCGTTATACTATACGTATGCTAATATATTATCAGGACATAGCACCGCTTTCGGATTTCGGTATCGGGATCCCTGTTTCAGACATTCGGGCACCCAAATGCATTGAATATCTTTCCGGTCTGCCGGAAATCCGTCCCCATCTTGAGGCATTAATCTGCAAAGAACACGAGGAAAGCATCAGCCGCACGGATGTAGCAAGAGTCCATACACCGAACTACGTGAAGCGGATCTTCGAGGAAGAACGGGAGAGCACTCTTATTGAAGCCTTCGAACTTCTTGACGAGAAGGGAAACTATAACCGTTACGATCCGTCAAAAGCCAAACGTCCCCTTAAAGAACTCTTCGACACACTCCTTGTGAAAACGGCCGGAACCTATCAGTGCGCAAAAAGTGCCCTGGAATCGGGTTTCTGCTTTTACTTCGGCGGAGGATTCCACCACGCTCATCCCGACTTCGGTCACGGATTCTGCCTGATAAACGACATCATGATTGCCGCAAGACGGCTCATGGCGGAAAGGCGTGTCGAAAGTGTTTGGGTGATCGATGTGGATGCCCACAAAGGTGACGGGAGCGCTGCAATTGCACATTCCGATCCATCAATCAGGACCCTGAGCATCCATATGGGCGCAGGATGGCCTCTGGACGGACTCGAATTCGGCCCGGACGGCACACAGCATCCCTCCTTTATTCCCAGCGATATCGATATCCCTGTCTTCGAGGGGGAGGAGCACCTTTACAACCAAGCCCTTGCCGAGGGGCTGGAAAAACTCGACGCATTCATGAAGCCGGATCTTGCCATCGTGGTCTCGGGTTCCGATCCTTACGAAAAGGATACCCTCCCCTCTTCGGCGAAGTTACAGCTGACGCTCGAACAGATGGCCGAACGGGACCGCCTTGTCTATGATTTTTTGAAAGAGCGCAGGATTCCCGCCGCCTATCTTATGGCAGGGAGCTATAGCCCTGAATCCTGGCGGGTCTATGCTGCTTTGCTGGAGTTGGCACTCAAGGACCGCCTCAAAAGCTGAGCATCCCCGAATCTCCAAGTCCGAAGGAAAGAGAGACAAGGGTAATGCCCAGCAAGCACTATTTCCTTAGGCCGATGGCATCGGCTACCCTGGAAGCAAGAGCACAAAGAATCGTTTCGTCGTCGTCCCCGGCACAGCGATTCGCTTTTATGGTCCCGCAGACGCTACAGCGGTGAAGCACCATTATCTCCCCGTCGTTCTTGCTCCAGATTGCAATGGGTTCCATGGCACCGCCGCAGAGGCTTGCCCGGTCCCCCGGACGAATATCGACATGCCGGCTCCAGAGGCAGAAGGGGCAGTGGTTTCGGTGTCTGGTTCCCCAGGAATAGGCAGGAACGGGCGCTCCGCAGTGAATGCACCGAAAGCCGGAAGCTGTATCAGCGGCCATCGAAGCCTCCCCTCCGTCCCTCTTTCCGCATGGTATAGCGAAGCCTGCCGAAGCGCCGGTCCTTCTCCCGCCGCCTTTCACGCTCATCGACTTCTCCGGCCGAGGCCTCATGCAAAAGCTGCAGATAGTTGAGATAACGATCCTGTTCGATCTCTCCGGCTAAAAGCGCTTTTCTTACCGCGCAGCCCGGTTCATTGCGATGGGTGCAGTCCGAAAAACGACACGCTTCGGCCAAACGTGCAATATCATCAAAGGAAGCCTCTGTCGATGCCTCGCTGCCGGTAATACCTACCGATCGGACCCCCGGCGTATCGATGACCAAAGCACCGGAAGGAATGCGGAAGAGTACCCGTTCCGTGGTGGTGTGCCTTCCCCGTCCGTCACTGTCGCGAACCGCTGAGGTCCTTGCCATCGAGCTTCCGAGAAGGAGATTGATAAGGGTGGATTTTCCCGCTCCGCTGATGCCGGTCAGGGCGATAGTTCTTCCAGGAAGAAAAAGATCGCTAAGCTCTCCGGCCCCCGTTCCGGAAATCGAGTCCACAAGGTAGATGGGAAGCTCTCCGAAACGAGCGGCAGCCCTTCTTTTGTAGGCCTCAGGCTCATCGACAAGATCGATCTTTGTAAGAATCAGGGCGCCCTGTGCCCCCCCGCTTTGAACATTGGCAAGGAAACGCTCGATCCGACGAAGGTTGAGGCCTTTCGCGATGGAAGAAACGATTCCTATCACATCAACGTTTGCCGCGCTCAGATCCTCGTCGCCGCAGCTGCGGCGATGCAGAACCGTGGCACGGGGCAGGATTCCCTCAATGCGAAAATGAGCGGGATCGTCGGTGGAAGAGAGGGCACACCAGTCTCCTATCACCGGCATAGGCTGTACTCCGAGATCAAGGAGGTAGCGGAAGCTCCCGGAAAGGGTCAACGCTGCTTCACCACCGGGATGGATTCCCCGATAGCGCTCTCTGCCGTCACGGACGACTCTGGCAGGTATCAATCCCTGACATCGATAGGGTTCGAAATTTTCGGCAAAACGGCTATTCCAGCCATATTGCTCGAGAAGATGTATATTGTCGGAATAATGCAATGGTTTCCATCCGTAGAAAGAGGTTCATATACGAAAGGCATACCGCCTAACGGTCAGAATCTCCCCGGAATGGAATGAGTGTATATGAAAAAGTACCTACCTCACTCCCCCATTCCGGGGATACTCACCGAGATAGCGTTCCTGGTTTTCATATACACTTCCTTTCCGCACCATTGTGCATAAGATTTATTGCAATAATGATAGCTCGACGGCAGGCGTTGGTCAAGGCCTTTATCAGCGGCAGCGGTATCGGATGAGCCGGTACAACCGCACTATGAGTCCGGAAACGAGAAACAGAGGTAGGAACAAAAGGATCAGCCGGGGAAGCAGGTCGATGTGCCGCTGATAAAAGGTTTCAGGTCTCCCGTACAGTGGTACATCGGCAACGATATAACCGGGATGGTAATGAGGCAGTTCCACGCTGATCTTCCCGACAGGCGAGATGATGCAGGTAAGCCCGCTTGCCGTCGAACGAAGCAGGGGGCGACGGTTTTCAACAGCCCGAAAGAGGGCGTTTGCGGCGTGTTGCTGTCCCTCGGTTTCGGTCCTACTCCAAAAATCATTGGAAATATTGAGGATCATATCGACTCCGGGTAGCACATGTGCCGCCACCTCACCGGGGAAGCTGTCCTCAAAACAGATGGGGGTGATAAAATCGGCCCTGGGGTGGGAAAAGATCACCGAATTGCTTCCGGCCTCCCACAAGGTGGCGTCGAAGTCGGTCAGAATTTTATAGAAAAGGGGAAATTGCTTTTCATAGGGAAAGTACTCGGAGAAGGGAACCATATGCATCTTTCGATAGGTGGCGATACGCTCCCCGGTATCCGAGAAGAAAACCGAGGCGTTGTAGTGGTTTCGTATGTTCCCGCCGTCATCACCGGTCACCTCGTCGTAGTCATCATTGCCGGTCAAAAGCCAGGTGCCGAGTTGCCGCTGAAAATGCAGAAGCCGGTTGGCAAGGGCCGCATTGGGATGCGAGGAAGGATCCATGGCGCCCCACTTCCGGAGATTCGGTACAAAGGCCGTTTCAGACCAGGCGACAAGATCGACCGGTTTCCCGCTTCTTTTTAACGCGACCACATCATCAGGAAGTGTATCAGACAGAGAGCTCGTCGGCGACGAGAGGGCAGCACGGGTTAGGGATTCCAGAACATCGAGGGTCGATGCGTAGTCGTTTTTACGAGGGTCGGTGTTCTGCTGGATAAGGGCCACGGTTATTTCGCTTTTCGCTTCACGGGCTTCCCATGCTTTGAGGGCGACAAGACCGTAGACCATTACGGAGAGGGTCATGGCAACAAGGAGCAGCGCCTCGCAACGACGTACACTATTCCATCCTCCCGCTCCCCCGCCCTGGGCGATTCCTTCTATAAGGGAAGCAACGAAGGCGGCAAAGAGCCAGAGAAAGAGATTGACACCCCACACGCCGAAAAGGGAGGCAATCTGGATCACCACCGGATAGCGGTACTGGCTGGTGCCGAGAATCCCCCAGGGGTAGCCGAGAAAGCCCCCGGAGCGAATAAAATCAAAGGCGACCCATATCAACGCCATCAGAGGCAGCCGAAGACGCCGCCCCAGGGGGCCCGGAACGGCCCTTGAGAGCAATAAAAGCAGGGGAATATAGAGGCAGTAGATCACAATGTGAAAATCGGTAACAAAATGGAGGGAAAGCAGATCGTAGGTACCAAGCCAGTAGTTACCGAGAAGCGCCTGAAGTGTCCCGTAGGATACGCCGGCGAAAAGGGCCCTGACAGGCGAGGTATACGACAGCACCAAAAGCAGGGGAATCGGTGCGATATAGCCTATCCAGCCGATCCCCTTTACCGCCAAAGGTGTGGAAAACGAAAGGCTTACAAGCACGGCCGAAGCAAGGGCGAGGAGCGTTGACCAACGCCGAAGAAACAGATCCAAGCCGCTGCTTCCTTCTGCAGAAAGCCGTCCTCGTCGTCCGATACGAGCGGCAACGTAACCGACACCATCGAGCACTACAAGGGGAAGATAGCGGATCAAACTGTTAAGCCGTTGGAGGGAAGAATCGGGGGCAAGTCTGAGGTTCCCCTTTGTCTCGGCAAACCACTGAGCATAACTCATATTGGCATTGGCAGCAAAAATCAATGAAAAAAGCAGAAAAAGAAGCGAGGGAACGAGCAGAAGTTCACTGCCAACGGAAAGGCGTCTGAGCCGTATTCCGGTGCCGAGACGGCCCCTCGTTTTCCCCATCTTTGTGGAAAGGAGCCACAGAAAGTGAAGGGAGAGCAGCAGGGCCAGGGCAATATCCTCGCCCAGGCCGCCACCGGAGGCCATGCCTACAGGTCCCTTAATAAGGTGGGTAAGAGGAACCGCCAATCCCACGATGGCAAAGGCCGGGAACCACTGTTCAAATGACCAGCCAAAAGCGCTTCTCCGTCGCATGTTGTCACCATACAACGAAAGCATAGCTCCGGAAAAGTCCGATTCGTCAGAATGGTGTTAGGAAGACGATCCCGACATCAAAAAAGAACGTCGGAAGTACATGCCGAAACATCGGTGACCATCATGCCGGCGGAACGAGCCGCCCGGATGCCGACGGGGCTATCCTCAAAGACCTGGCAAAACTCCGGGGCCCGGCCCATAAGGCGCGAAGCCTCCAGGTAGATCTCCGGATCGGGTTTCGGGCGATCCACATCCTCCGCAGCAAGCAGAAAATCGAAACGTCCGACAAGCCCTGCGGCCTTGATATTCAGCTCGGCTATCCGGCGGTGTTCCGAGGTGGCGAGGCAGACGGGAAGCCTTCCAAAATAGTCGGTAAGAAGCGTGACAACAGGCTCTATCGGCCGCGCAAAAACGAGGTCGGAGGCGTAATGAGCCTCCTGTCGCTCCACATGCAATCGAAAATCAAGGGGCCTTGCAAGAAGCAAAGAAAGCCGTTCGACCATGTCGTTCTTTCCATACCCGATAATCGCCTTAAACTGCTGGGGCGAAAGGCTATAGTTGTCAAGCTCCAGAAGCGTCGCTTTCCATGCCCGATAGTGAATAGCGAGGGTGTCCACCAGGGTCCCATCGATATCGAAGATGAGAGCCCTGGCGGCAGGGTCGATAGAAAGGGTCAACATGGGAACCAGGATCAGGCGGGAACCCAGTCCACATCAACCTTATCTTTCGGGTCATAGGGAGCCTTCACAAACATCGCTTTCCAGGGCTTATCCCCGACATTTTTCAGATAGTGGTTGCTTTTCGGGGGCACATGAATGAGGTCTCCCTCGTTCAGCACGATCTTCTGTTCATCCACATAGATCTCAACACTTCCTTCGAGGGTGAAAAAATCCTCCTCGATCCGTTCATGATAATGACAGGTAAAGTCCTCACCGGGCATGATAACAACCATGCCGATATCGACATGTGGTCCCCGTAAAAGGTATTTCGGACCGGATATGCCGTCGAATCGGTAGGCTACTTCCTTTTCGTTGATCATCTTGTACGTCAAAATTCTTCCTCCATGCTATAATTGCGGGCTCATTCGCCCGGCGCTTTCCACATTGATGTCGTGACACCGGCATCCACCAGGCTAAGCTGCTGCGTATATGCCTTTAGCCAACGGTCATAGGTTTCCTGGTACACCGAGGCGTTGCCCCGATCAGGTTCGAAGAGTCGTTCCTTTCGAACGACCGCCGCCACCCCGTCGGAAAAACTTCCGTAAAGGCCGGTGCCCTTTCCTGCGCAGATTGCGGCTCCCAGGGCCGTGGCCTCCTTTACCTTACGGGTCTCCACCGGGACCTGAAGCACATCGGCAAGGATCTGGCACCAGAAGGGATCGACAGATCCTCCGCCGGCAAAAATAACCTTTTCGGGAAAGGTACCGGTAAAGTCCCTGATGCGCAGAAGATTTGCCTTTGTCACGATCGCGGCGTTTTCGAGGATGGATCGCCCCATGGCCGCCCGGGTGGAAATATTTCCTTCCACACTGAGGTTTAAAAACGATGGAGCGGCATGATACCACTTCGAATAGTTCATCGGGCCCGAAAAGATGGGAATGATTCCCTTTGATCCCGGGGGGACCTGGGCCGCCATTTCCGAAATCAGGGCATAGGCCGATATGTTACGCCTCGCGGCCTCCTGCTTCAGATCGGGACAGACGGCGTCCCGGAACCAACGCATCACAATGCCGGGATAGAAGACGATGGTCTCCGCCTGCCAGAGCTCGGGAACGGCATGGAAATTGATGCGGACCCGGCGACTTGCATCCTCAAAGGGCCTGTTCATGTTCAGTTCCTGCTGCCAGAAACTGCCTCCGAACACCGCGCAATCCCCCGCCAGCACGGCACCTACCCCGATGCTGCCGAGCTGGGCATCCCCGCCTCCGGTGACGATGGGAAGCCCCTTTGGCAAGCCAGTGCGGAGAGATGCTTCACTGCCGACGGCTCCGATCACCTCGCCGGACTCATGGACCGCAGCGGAAAGAAGCTCTTTTTTGATACCGCAGTCCCTGGCAAGAGCAGGGTCCCAAGAGCGGGTTTTAAGGTTGAAAAGGCCGGTGGTGCCACCGTTGGAAGGATCGATGCTCAAAGGGGCACCAAGTCTATGGGCGATCCAGTCGCTGAGCATCGCCACCGATGCAGCCTTTTCATAGATATCGGGTCTGCGCTCCTTGACCCAAAGCAGCCTGGCAATGGCTGCCAGGGAATAGGTCTGGCCTGAGGCCTTGTAGACCTGCTCCTCAAGCTCCGGATGATCTTTTCGAAGGGCAATTACCTGCTCGACGGACCTGGCATCGACATTTGAACAGGCCCATATCTCGTTGCCCTGATGATCGAACAGAACGATCGCTTCCCGCATGCTGGTTGCAGCGACCCCTGCGAGATCGAGATCGGAAACCTGCGAGAGCGCCTCTTTCAGGCAGTTCTCAAGCAATTTCCAATTTCGTTCCCAGTCAAATCTCATGGAACCGGGAACCCCTTCCTCTTCGGGATGGCTCCATTCACGGCCTACCGCCGCTACCTGTCTACCGGTTTCATCAAATATGACTGCTCGACCGCTTCCGGTACCCGCATCCAGTGCCAACAGATGTTTCATTCCTCTACCCTCTCAGCTTATGAAGCGGGGCCGCCGAAACGACCCCATGGTACTAGTTTAGAAATCGTAGTTATCGATATTTTCTGCGTTAAAAACGGTTCGTTCGGGAAGTAAGATGATGCCGTTTCCGTCCGCTTCGTAGTCGTATCCCTGAACCGAGTTCGGGGAAACCTTAACCGTTCCGACTCCGGGTACATCAAAGGAGTCGCCGACGTTATACACCGTGCCGTTTGCAAGTTGGTTGGCAACATAAACGGCCAGTTTGCCCTGGACAACAACATCCCAGAGGGCAAAGCGGTTCACCGTACCGGACTTTACGTACTGCTTCATGGCATTCGGTGTGGAAAAGCCGACAATGATGACCTTCCCGCCGATACCCATGTTCTCTGCAGCCTGTGCCGCGGCAGGGAGAGCGGTGGAATCGGGACACAGAATCGCATCAAGTTCCGGATAGGTTGTGAAAATATCGGTGGCGGTCTGGAGGGATTTCTGGGGATCCTGATAACCGTATTGGGTTGTAACAACCTCCCAATTGCCGTGTTCGCTTGCGATGGTCTCCTTTGCAACATTTACCCACTGATTCTGGTCGGTGACCTCCGGGCTGGAATAGAAAAATGCAACCTTGGCGGCCTTTCCCCCCACCTGATCGGCAACCATCTTTACGAGAAGCTTTCCAAGTTGCTGAGGGGTCCCTTGATTGATGTAGTAGGAGCGGTAGCGTGGATCGACATCGGAGTCCCAGGTCAAAACCTTGACCCCCTTGTCCATCGCCCGCTTCAGTGCCTGGTTGAGCCCGTCGGGAGAAAGGGCGGAAACGGCAATCGCATCGTATCCCTGGTTTACAAAGTTGTTGATATATTCGATCTGCGCGCTGACACTGGCCTCGCTGGGACCATCGTATTTGACGGAAATTCCCAACTCCTTGCCCATCTCCACGGCGCCTTTGCCGCCTGATTCAAAAAAGCCGTTACCGGTAATCTTCGGAATGAACGCAACACGTGTTCCTCCTGCTTCGCCCTGCCCGCCGGCGAAGGAAAAGGAAACGATAAGCAGGCTTAAAAGTACTATCATGCCCGCCATTCTCATCATGCTTCTCATCATTACACCTCCGTGAGAATTATTATGCTTCCGCCTCACAACGAGACGGCAAGAACCACATGAACCGCCCCCGACCTCATTAAGCCTGGAGCCCAATACGCAGTGCCCTCCGATTGAGACGCTGCTGTTTGAAAAAGGAGTACCCGACCTTCCCGACAACGGTGGCGATCAGAATAAAACCGGTTACCACCTGGGATACATCGTTGGTGACCCCCATGGACATCAATCCCTGCTTCAAAACACCGAGGAAGATCCCCGCGATCAAGGTGCCTGCCACGCTCCCTTTTCCTCCCTGGATGTCCGTTCCTCCCAAGACAACGGCGGTAAGAGCGGGAAGCAGCGCTTCCGATCCGAGATCCGATCGCGCCGAGGTAAAATAGGAGGTAAGGAGGATACCGGCGATGGCGGCACCGATGCCGGTGAGCGAATAGGTGATCAGCAGGGTCTTCCTGATTTTTATACCGCTGTAGCGGGCCGCTTCCATGTTGTCGCCGATCAGATAGAGAGAACGTCCGACCCTGTTCTTTTTTAGGAAAAGACTTAAAACGAGGGAGAAAAGCAGAACGATGATAAGGCTGTTAGGAACAGCTCCGAGGCCTCCGTAGGCAAGGGAAACAAAGCCCTCGGGAAATCCCCCGATTCCGTTGTAACCGGAAGCGCCGAGACTCCCGGCAATCCCGGTTGCCAGTCCCGAATAGAGGAACATCGTTCCCAGGGTAATAACAATGGCCGGGATATCCGTAGAGGAAACGAGGAGACCATTAAACAATCCGGCCAAAAAACCTGCCAGAAAACCGGCAAGGATCGATACCCCGATGGGCAGGCCCATCTGCCAGGAAAAACCTGTTACGATGGAGGTAAGTCCCATCATCGAGGCGATGGAGATATCGATTCCTCCGGTAATAACCACCAGGGTAAGCGGCACGGCAACTAGCAGGATGTGGGCAAAATCACTCGTCGTATAGAGCAAATTCGAAAAGTTGAAGAACGACGAATTGATCAGGCCGAAAACCGCGATCTCCAGAAAAAGCGCAAGAAGGATAAAGTATTCCCATCGTTTAAAGGAAACACTGCTTACGAGTTTCATACGGCCCCCTCCTCAAGTGCGGACTCTTCAAGTACAAGCTGGGCCCGTCTGCTTTTCAGCTGAGCCTCGAAGGCTTTTCTGAACCTGAAATCGAGTAAAACGACCGAGAGCAGAATGGCCCCGGCAATCGCGTCGTTCCAGAATGCAGGAACCTTCAGGAAAACAAGGATGGAATCGATCGTGGTAAGAAACAGGCCTCCGACCAGGGCTCCCATGGGGCCGCCTACCCCGCCGGAAAGGCTTACCCCACCGAGAACGCAGGCGGCGACGGCCCTCATCTCCTGGCCGGAACCCGTCTGCATCGGGATAAAACCGATCTGCGACACAAAAACCAGACCGGCAAGGCCGGCAAAAAGACCAGCAAAGACATGGGCCCAAAAGACTCCCGCCTTTACATGAATTCCCATGAAAAAGGCACCTTCCCGGTTGTCTCCGACATAGTGGAAGATACGTCCGGCCCTTGTTTTCTGGATGATAAGAGCACTGATGATCCCGAGAAGGAGAACAATCCAGGCAAGAGCACTGATGCCAAAAAGGTCGATACCGGCAATACGCTTATAAGATGTGACAACGTGGTCGATCCAGCTACCGCCGGTGAGGATGTACATGGTGCCTCGGAATACCCCCATGGTACCGAGGGTCATGATAATGGGAGGAACGCCGATGAGCCCGACCCCTATGCCATTGACAGCTCCCGCTGCAAATCCCGCCAAGAGTCCCAGGATCATGCTCACGGGAATGGAGATTCCCGCGTTCAGGGAAAGCCCCACAGCAACGGCGCTCAGACCGGTGATGGCACCGACCGAAACATCGATACCGCCGGTAAGCAGGACAAACATCTCACCTAAGGCGATCAAAACGATAATAAGTGAGGAATCTATGATTCCCGATAGCGTCGAGACCCTAATAAAAAGGGGGTTGATGATCCCAACGACGATAATGAGCACAATCTGAATCAGAAAGACCAGAAATGCCCGTTTTCTTATTAGTACGCTAAACATGGCTACCCTGCACTCCAAAGGCTCCCGCCGTAACGGTTTCGATGTCGCATTCGCTTCGTGCATACTCACCGGTGATCTGACCGTGGTACATAATGTAAATGCGGTCGCTCAGTTCTAGAATCTCTTCGAGATCGGAAGAGATAAGTAAGACGCCGACCCCCTGAGCCGTCAGCGACCTGATGATGTTGTACACGTCAAGACGGGCTTCGGCATCGACACCCCTTGTCGGTTCGTCAAGGATGATCACGCTGGGATCACAGGCAATCACCCGTGAAAGTACCACCTTTTGCTGATTCCCGCCCGAAAGGGTCGATGCGACCTGATCGGGGCCAGCCACCTTTATTCTGAACTGCTCGATGAAGCGTTTGGCAATGCCGTACTCTTTCCCCGACGACATGAATACCTTTCCGAAACGGTGGAGGATGCTGGAAGTCGTGGTAAAGTAATTGGGCTGTCCGAGAAAAATTCCGTGAGCCGCACGATCTTCCGGCACATAGACGAGCCCGGATTCCTGACAGCGGCCGGGGGTCCGGCCGTCGATTTCCTTGCCGGAAACAAAAACCTTGCCTGCACTTCCTCCGGTGATTCCCATGACAGCCTCTGCAAGTTCCGTCCGTCCCGCACCCACGACACCGGCAAGACCCACAATCTCCCCGCTTTTGACATTGAGCGAAACATCTTTGAAATCCTCGGAGCTGAAGCCCTGTAGTTCAAAAACGGTCTCATCACCGATGGATTGCCGCCTCTCTTCGCAAGGGTCCTCCCTGCCCGCCTTTCCTTCAGGTAACATGGCTTTGACCAACTTGATGTGATCAAGTTTAGAAGTCGCTTCACAAAGCACCATGTTCCCATCCCGAAGAACACTCACCCGGTCCGAAATCTCAAGTATTTCATTAAGCCTGTGAGAGATGAAGAAGATGCCTATCCCCTGGGATTTGAGAACCCTCAACCGCTCGAAAAGGGAGTTCACCTCTTTGAAGGTGAGGGTCGAGGTCGGCTCGTCCAGGATAAGCACTCTGGCCTTGCGGATAAGACCGCGAATGATTTCGAGCAGCTGCTGTTGTGCTATGCTCAAAGCCCCCGCAAGCTCTGAGAGATCCTCGCAAAAGCCAAGGGCTTCTCCTATTCGGACAATCTCCCTGGTCATATCGCCGACCTTACACCCCGTCCCCAAGATGACATTCTCTTCGATACTGAGGTGGGGAAAGATCTGAGGCTCCTGTGGAACCAGATAGATGTGCCCCATATGGGCCTGCGAGGGGTTTTGGAAGACCACCTCTTCTCCGTCCACAAGGATCGTCCCGGCATCACGACCATAGATCCCGGAAACGATCTTCATGAGGGTCGACTTTCCCGAGCCGTTTCCCCCGAGTAAAGCGTGGATCTCCCCCTCCCGAAGGGTCATATTGACCCCTTTGAGAACAGAAACACCGCTGAAGGATTTCCAGATATTTGAGAGCACCAAGATTTCCTCTTTTTGCTTCTCTTCCGCAGTTTCCATATGACCTCGATTCCGTTTTAGTGAAGCTTGCTATCTTCGATATCCCGGGCTGTTACCTTGAACAGTTCAACACGCTTTGTCTCTTCATTACAAAGATCGTTGGTATACTCGAGGGCCTGTTTCACAGAAAAGTTTTCATGGATGATTTTCTGTACCCCCTGGATAATCGCCGAGGGATACTCGGACTGCCAGATGTTCCTTCCCATATCCACTCCGATGGCTCCTTCCTGGATCGATCGGTAACAAAGGGTCAGTACATCCTCGTAGGTATCAAGCTTCGGCCCTCCGGCGACCACGATGGGAACAGGGGTCTTCGTCACGACCTCTTCAAAACCGTCACAATAGTAGGTCTTGACGATATCGGCTCCCAACTCGGCTGCAATCCGCGAAGCGTGAGCAAGGTAGCGCTTCTCTTTTTTATCTTTCAGCGCCTTTCCTACCGCAGTCACGCCGAGGACCGGCAGATCAAAGCGTGCCGCATCGCTGATCATCGTACTTAGATTGAGAATGGTCTGATGAGAGTGCTCGGCACCGACAAAAATGGAAACGGCAACGGCGGAGGCATTGAGCCTGACCGCTTCTTCTGCGGTGAGGATAAGCCCTTCATCATCGATATCCTTATCTAAGATGGTATTACCACCGGAAGCCCGCAAAACACAGCCCTTGCCAAAATCGGGATCTATACTACTTGTCAGGACACCTGGGCTGAGCATCAGGGAATCGGTATACGGAAGTAACTTCTCAATGGCCTTCGACGGAACCTCCATGCCGGTGGTCGGCCCCATGAAATAGCCATGATCGATGGCAAGCATCAAGGCCCTGCCATCACCCTTCACAATCTGAGAAAGACGACGTTTTTTTCCCCAAGAGATATTGTCAAACATAAGCTCTCCTATTTGTAGTTGTATTACAAGATTATTTGTTACAAATTAATTTAAACATATGATATTTTATTTGTCAACATTTTGTTTTATACAAATTATCATTTTTAATTGTTACATTTGTTATTTACATTTGTTTTTTCATCATGTATACTTTTATTGAATTTTTACGAAACTACAGGTAAGGTAGAAATCAAGCACAACGAGGACGCAGGTATGGTTACCATCGAAAAAGAGGAGTATCGAAAGGCCCTTTTGGCAAAGATTGCCTATTTGTACTACAACGAAGGCAAGAACCAGCAGGAAATATCAACGGAGGTGGGAATTGCCCGTCCCATCATCTCAAAAATGCTGAATGAAGCCAGAGAAACTCATATCGTCGAAATTCGGGTTAAGCATCCCTGGACCTCGCAAAGTCTTGAAACGGAGATCATACAAAGGTTTGGTCTGAAAGAGGCCAGAATCATCGTCTGCCAAAATGAAGAGACCGACTGCAGCATGGCCGACCTGGGAAGGGTTGCAGCGGACTACTTCAACAGTGTTGTCCGTCCGGATTCAATCATCGGAATTTCCTGGGGAAAAGCCTTACGGGAGATGCTTCGCTGCATCGAACAAAGAGAACTTCCAGATGCCAAGGTCATCCAGCTCATCGGCGCATCAGGGTCGGAAATTGTCACCACCGACGGCCCCCGCTACGCCCAGATGCTCGCCGAAAGACTAAGCTGCTCCAGCTTTTATCTTCATGTTCCCCTGGTGGTCGAAAGCGAATCGGTACGCAACGCTCTTTTACAGGATATCAGAATCCACAACACCCTTGCCAATGCGAGGAAGGCTAATATCACCTTCGTGGGAATCGGCTATACCGAAGACATTGATAACTACAGTCTCCTTCGAACCGGATACATAACAAAGGATGAGCTGCGCAAGCTTATAAAAGAAGGTGCGATCGGTGATATTTGTGCCCGCCACTTCGATATAGAAGGCAATTATCTCGACACGGACTTCGACCGCAGGACCATAGGAATCAGTTTAGAGGATCTTAGGCAGATCGATACGGTTGTCGGGGTCTCGGGAAACAGTGTCAAGGCACCGGCCCTCTACGGCGCCCTGAGGGGAGGGTATCTCAATGTGCTGATTACCGACAGTGCGACTGCGATAGCCCTCATAAAGATAGACGAAAAAAGAAAGAAGAAAGCATAATGAAAGAGCAGTTTCTATCGATTATAATCACCATCGGCCCGATTCTCATTCTGCTTATCAGCGGCATGCTGTTACGGACCATGCACGTCATAGACCCAACGCATGTTCAAGGGCTCCAGATTTTGGTCCTCAAAGTGATCCTTCCTTCCGCCCTTTTTTTGACCTTCCTCGATATGCGCCTGCAAGGCAATTATATTCTGCTGCCCCTCTTTGCCTTTTTTCTTTGTGTGGTAACCTATGCCTACGGTTTCGCTATGAGGAAGAAGTTTCATGAACCTCCAGCCTTTCGCTACCTCATGAGCTCTTTTGAATTCGGGATGATGGGCATCACCCTTTTTGTCGCAGCCTTCGGGCAGCAACAGCTTGGGAAGATTGCCATTATAGGGCTCGGCCAGGAGTTCTTCGTCTGGTTTATCATGGTCCCGTCGCTAAGCGGGCTTACCGGCTCCCGCTCAGATACAACGAAAGTAATCAAAAGCTTTGTGACCAATCCGGCCCTCGTCGCTATATTTGCCGGCCTCGTTCTTAACATAAGCGGTTTTCCAAGGTGGGGAGAAGATACCCTTCCCGCCCGCCTTCTGATATCGACCCTAAAAAGCCTAAGTCCAGCCTTGGTTCCCATGATTCTGATCATCATAGGCTACAACATGGATTTTAAACCACGCTACATGAAACAAGCGGCCATGATTTTTCTGCAAAGAATCATCATCATGGGCCCCCTTGCACTACTTTTCATCATTTTTATTATGGGGCCGGTCCTCCATCTTGATCGCTTTTTTCTTTACGCCGTCATCACCCTGATCATCCTTCCACCGCCCTTTGTCATTCCGCTTTTCCTTCCCCAAAAAAGAGAGGGGGAGATTCCTCAGATTAATGGGGTTCTGATGGGGTATACACTGTTGACTGTTGCAGCTTTCTGCCTCTTTGTGGTGATTGTTGATCTTCAGTAGTGTCAGGAATCGTGGTGATTTTATGCCGTTTTTGCCGGAAACAGCCTTATGTTTCCGGCAGTACCTGATTTTTCGTACCTGTCTCTTTGTAACTGACAGGATGAAAAGAAATTGGGGTGCCTTGATCACCACGATTCGGAACAGTAGGGAACGACCACCACTCTGGACAGGATTCACCATTCCCATCACAATATAGCCACCCCATCCTATGGAGAGGTTCGCCACATGAAAACCCTACAAGCCCCACTCCTTTTTTCGCTTGAAGGCAAAGTCGCCCTCGTAACAGGCGGCGGTGTCAATATCGGACGGGGTATTAGCCGTACCCTGGCCGAAGCGGGAGCCAAGGTGCTGGTTGCCTATCATTCATCATCCTCTGCGGCCGAAAAAACCGTTCAGGAAATTAACAACGAGGGAGGACTCGCCGAAGCTTTCCGCGTCGATGTCTCGGAGGAGAAAGCGGTAGAAGCTCTTTTCGGAGAAATTCTGAAAAAAGAGGGTGCGCTCGATATCCTGGTGAACAACAGCGGAGTCCTATCTTTATCGGAGCAGAGCGAGTTGTCGGTGGCCGAATGGGACCGAATATTCGGTATAAATGCCCGGGGAGTCTTTCTTTGCTGCAGGGAGGCAGCGAAGAGCATGCATCCGGGATCTGCCATCGTCAATGTGGCAAGCATCAATGCCATTCACCCCGGTTTCGGCAAAAGTGCCCATTACGATGCCACAAAGGGAGCCGTGGCAGCCTACACTCGCAGCTTGGCAGCCGAACTCGGCCCTTCGGGGATACGAGTGAACGCAGTCGCTCCCGGACTTATCGATTCACCACAGCTGAGAAAACGCGCTCCCGAACTTGTGGAATCTGTAGTCCGAAGAAGCCCTTTGGGACGCCTATCGCTCCCCGAAGATATTGGAGCAGGGGTGTTATTCCTTGCCTCAAGGGCCTCAGGCAACATCACTGGGCAGCTACTCGTTATCGACGGAGGCTACCTGCTTAGCTAAGGCATATTACATTTTCAGTGTTCCGAATCCTGGTGGTGATGGAATTATGTCTCTTCAAGCACCATGATTCGGAACAGTAGATAAAAAAAGCCCCGGCTATCGGCGAACCCTCCCCGAGCCGTCTCCCGACATAAGCCGAAGCACCTCCTGTCTGGAGACAAGGTTGAGATCACCGGAGATCGAATGTTTAAGGCAGCCTGCGGCAACGGCAAATTCCAGGGCCTCTTGCTCATCATCAAGACACAAGGAACCGTAAATAAGTCCGGCGGCAAAGGCATCGCCACCTCCTACACGATCAACGATATCGCGGATCTCATATCTGCGGCTCATATAGATATCGCCGCGAGTGGCAAGCAAAGCCGACCAACCGTTGGAATCGGCGCTCCTGGCCTCACGTAAGGTGATGGCCAGTTTGGAAAGATTGGGATAACGACCGAGCACAAGGGAGGCAAGATCCCGATAGCGGTCGACTTCAAGGCCACCGGAAGAAACATCGATATCCAGGCCGATGCCCAAAGAGTGCTGGCAGTCCTCCTCATTGGCGACGGCAATATCGACATACGGGAGAAGCTCCCCCATCACCTGTGGGGCACTTTTCCCGTATTTCCATAGCTTTTTGCGGAAATTAAGATCGCAGGAAACGGTAAGCCCCATCTCTTTTGCAGTCCGAACCGCCGCGATACTGAGTGCGGCCGCCGTCTCCGATATGGCAGGGGTAATGCCGGTGATATGAAACCAGCTAGCTCCCGCAAAAAGGGCGCTGAGATCAACCTCTTCCCGCCGAAGCAGAGCTATTGCAGAACCGGAACGATCGTAGAGCACGTTGCTGGCCCGCTGGTTGGCACCGGTCTCAAGAAAATAGATGCCGATGCGCTCACCCTGCCGTATAATCGCAGAGGTATCGACGCCTCGTCGACGCAACTCTCCCACTGCGGCATCCCCCAGGGGGCCCTCGGGCAGTGCGGTGAAAAATGCCGCATCAAGGCCGAAAGAAGCAAGAGAAACGGCAACATTGGCCTCTCCTCCGCCGAAACTCGCCTCAAGAAAGGGCGTTTGCAAAAGCCTTGTGTGGCCGGGACTGGTAAGTCGCAGCATGATTTCGCCCAGGGTAACGACCCTTGTATTGGCTGCAGAAGTCGCTTTTTGATCAAACATCCGCAACTCCCCTCACAAGATTCAGACTCTTTCTGACCTCCGCCGCAATGCCTTCGGCCGTACCGGCCTTGGTGAGCCAGCTGCCGCCGCAGGCCGATACCATGGGAAGAGCAAGGTACTCCCTCACATTATCAAGGCTGATACCACCAGAGGGTAAAAAGTGTATCTGAGGATACACAGGAGCAACAGCCTTGAGAAATCGCACTCCCCCCGAAACCTCGGCAGGGAAGAACTTCAAAACCGACAACCCTTTTTCAAGAGCCCATTCGATCTGACTCGGGTTGGAAACCCCCGGAATTATTACGGTCCCGGTACGAAGAACATGATCAACAAGACTTGGATTGAAACCGGGAGACACAATAAACCGAGCACCTGCCGAACGTGCGGCATCGGCCTGGGACGGGGTAAGAACAGTTCCCGCTCCGACTAAAAGTTCCGGGAATTCTTTACAAAG
The DNA here is from genome assembly GCF_000143985.1 of Sediminispirochaeta smaragdinae DSM 11293. Lineage (GTDB taxonomy): Bacteria > Spirochaetota > Spirochaetia > DSM-16054 > Sediminispirochaetaceae > Sediminispirochaeta > Sediminispirochaeta smaragdinae. Next base: position 3,860,588 of record NC_014364.1, read on the forward strand.
GAGCGCTATTCCCGCCTCGGCATATTCCGAACGAAAGGTTATCTCAGCAATAGGAAGCCCCCCATCACACAACCCCTTTCCAATACAGCGAGCATCTTCAAGATGTTCCAGTTTGATAACAGGAATAAGCCCATAGGGCCGTATGGCCTGTAAAAATTGATCACTGTTCATACATAGAGCATACTCGTAAAGCCCATTTCAAACAAGTTCGATCATGTCTGTTGCTATCAACAAGATGTCGGCAACTATACCGATCATCTCCCGATAGCCATTCCTTCGTATCAATCTTGCAACATCCCCCCATCTTGCGTATCATTCATGCATGAGAAAGACAAACGGCAGCCTTGTGTTTCAAAGCGACTTCGGAACCATCGACGGTGCGGTCAGCGCCATGTACGGTGTGGCGGAAGCGGTTAGCGATAATCTGAAATTGTACGATCTTACCCATGAGATTCCGCAGTTCAACATCTGGGAGGCCAGTTACCGTCTGATTCAGACCATCGAATATTGGCGGCCGGGAACGGTCTTTGTGTCGGTGGTGGATCCCGGGGTCGGCACCAGCAGGAAAAGCGTGGTGGCCCTGGCACAAAGCGGCCACTACATCGTCACGCCCGACAACGGAACCCTGACGCATATATCCGAATCCATCGGCATTACCGCCATGCGCGAGATAGAAGAGAGTATCAACCGCCTCGGCGGCAGCGAAAAGAGCTACACCTTTCACGGCCGGGATGTCTACGCCTATACCGGGGCCAGACTTGCCTCGGGAGTGATCACCTTTGAACAGATTGGGCCTGAGCTTGCGCCGGAACCTGTCACCATCGCTCATCAGCCTGCGGAACTAAAGGATGGAATCATCACCGCAAGTATCGACATCCTCGACGCCCGTTACGGAAGCCTCTGGACCAATGTTCCCCGGACCATGTTCGAAGAGCTCGGGGTCGAATACGGCCATACGGTATTGGTGGAGATCAGCAAATACGGCAACACCGTATACGGGAACCGGCTTATCTTCGGTAAATCCTTCAGCGACGCGGCAATCGGCCAGTCGCTGGTCTACATCAATTCACTGCTGAACGTGGGTATTGCCGTGAATCAGGGAAACTTCTCCAGGGCCCACAACATCGAGTCCGGGCGGGGCTGGGTGGTGCGTCTGTCCAAGGGTGATTAACGCAAAAACAATAATACAAGAGGCAAGCTATGGATCGACATAAACTACTGCTTTTTCAAACCGATTTCGGCAGACTCGAAGGAACGGTGGCGGAGATGTACGGGGTGGCCCTTGGGGTCGATCAGGGCCTCAAAATCCATGAGATTACCCACTACATCCCCCAGTTCAATATCTGGGAGGCCAGTTATCGCCTCATGCAGGCCCTGCCCTGGTGGCCGAAGGAGACGGTGGCCGTCTCGGTAGTTGATCCGGGAGTCGGCTCGAGCAGAAGATCGGTGGTTGCAAAAACCTCACAGGATCACTATATCGTCACCCCGGACAACGGAAGCCTTACCCATATTGCCAAGCATGTGGGGCTTAGTGCTTTGCGGGAGATAGACGAGAGAACAAACAGGGCCCCGGGAAGCGGAGAGAGCCACACCTTCCACGGCAGGGATGTCTACGGCTATACCGGTGCACGGCTTGCTTCGGGAACCATCACCTTCGACGAGGTCGGCCCAAAGCTCGATCCGAAGAGCATCGTCACCCTTCCCGTCGCAGAGCCCGAAACGGGAAAAGGCTCTGCCAGCGGTATGATCGAGATCCTCGATATCCGTTACGGGAATGTCTGGACGAACATTCCCAAAAAGCTCTTCGCCTCGGCAGGTTTTAGCTCCGGATGCAAGGCCCTTGTCACCATTACCCGAAGCGGCGAAACACTCTTCCAGGAAACCCTGCCCTACCTCGACTTTTTCTCGGCAGCAGAGCCTGGAGAGGATCTTATCTACAATAACGAGCTCCTCTTTGTCTCCCTCTCCACCAATCAGGGAAGTTTCGCCGAAAAGCATGGCATCCAATCCGGACCGGAGTGGAAAATCCGGTTCGAGATCGCATAATAAAAGGAGTTGCGTCTATGAAAAAGCTCTCTCCCAAAACGGTGGTGATCATCGCCATCGGCGCCGCCCTCTACGGAATCGGGGGCCTGCCGATCTTCGGTATTCCGATCTTTGCAGAGACCACCCTGAAACCGGCCATGGCAATCCTGGCGATCTTTGCCGCCCTCTACGGACCTGTGGTCGGATTCCTCGTCGGGTTTCTCGGACACTGGATCACCGATCTTTTCGCCGGCTGGGGCGTCTGGATGACCTGGGTCCTCGGTTCCGGTATCGTCGGAATCGTCATCGGCCTCTTTCCCATCATCACAAAGGACAAGGTGGATGAAGGAATATTCGCAACCAAAGAGATCATCATCTTCATCATCCTGGCCTTCATCGGTAACTTTGTGGGCTACAGCATTTCGGCCTTTCTCGATTATGTCCTCTACGCCGAACCCGCCAGCAAGGTTATCGCCCAGCAGCTGATCATCGCCAGCACCAACACGGTCATCATTGCAATCATCGGATCGATCATCATGGCCCTGATTGCAAAACGAAACCGACAGGGCAGCGAGCTTTCCGAGGAAGAATGAGCCAGGCGCTCCTTTCCTTCGAAACGTTCTCCTTTCGGTATAAAAGCCAGAAGGCCCCCACCCTGAAGGAGATATCCCTCAGGGTGGAAGCCGGAGAAAAGATACTCATTGTCGGTCCCTCGGGAAGCGGGAAAACGACCCTCGGTTCCTGCATCAACGGGTTAATCCCCTTCTCGTTCGAGGGGTCGATAAGCGGAAGCTTCAGGCTCGAAGGTAAGGAGAGTAAAGACGCCGATCTCCATGAGCGGGGCGAGCTGGTGGGAACGGTGCTGCAGGACACCGATAGTCAGTTTGTCGGCCTTTCGGTGGCCGAAGACATTGCCTTTGCCCTGGAAAACGCGGCGGTAGGCCGACCGGAAATGATCGACCAGGTGAAGAAGGCCTCGGCCATGGTGGGGATGGAGGAATTTCTCGCACGCTCACCCTTTGAGCTGTCCGGAGGACAAAAACAGCGGGTCTCCCTGGCTGGGATTCTGGTGGACGACGTGGACCTTCTCCTTTTCGACGAGCCTCTGGCGAACCTCGATCCGAAGACGGGAAAGGTCGCCATCGAACTCATCGATGAGATCCACCGAAAAACAGGGAAAACCGTCATCATCATCGAGCATCGTCTCGAAGATGTCCTCCACCGGCCGGTCGACCGGATTCTGCTCATGGAGCAGGGACGAATCATCGCCGACGAGAAGCCCGACAAGCTGCTTGCAGGCTCCCTTCTCGCTGAAAAAGGAATCAGGGAGCCCCTTTATATCGCGGCCATGAAATTCGCAGGCTGCACACTTTCCGAAGAGGACAGGGCCGCATCCATCGATACCATCCGCCTGGAGAAGCACCGTGAGAAAATCCTGAAGTGGTTCAGGGAACGACAGCTCCCCCGGCCGGAGGCAAAGGGCCCCTCGCTGCTTCGCCTCGAATCGGTAAGCTACTCCTACACGGGTGAGCGAAAGGCGCTGGAGGAGATCAGCTTCGATATCAGAGAGGGAGAGATGGTTTCCATCCTCGGGAAAAACGGAGCCGGAAAATCGACCCTGGCCGCCATCATTACCGGGCTTATCAAACAGGATTCCGGAAAGCTCTTTTTTCGCGACGAAGAAATCTCCAAGACGACGATTGCCGACAGAAGCCGCGAGATCGGCTTTGTGATGCAAAACCCCAACCACATGATCAGCCACCACATGATCCGGGAAGAGGTCGGTTTCGGCCCGAAGCTGCGGCAGATGCCGGAAGATGAGATCGAACGGCGAATCGACGAGGCACTGAAACTCTGCGGCCTCTACCGCTTCAGGAACTGGCCCATCGGCTCCCTCAGCTACGGCCAGAAAAAACGGGTAACCATCGCCTCGATCTTGGTAATGGAGCCCAAGCTCCTGATCCTGGACGAGCCCACGGCTGGCCAGGATTATCGTCACTACACCGATATCATGGAGTTTCTCCGCAGGCTCAACGACGAGGCGGGCCTGACGATTGTATTCATCACCCACGACATGCATCTGGCCCTGGAATACACCGCCAGATCGATCGTGCTGACCGACGGCAAGATGATCGGGGACGATTCCATGTCCAGGATTTTCAGTAACCCCGGGATCATCGAAACGGCCAACCTGAAGCCGACCAGTCTCTACGAGCTGGCCAACAAGCTGGGAATCGGAGAAGTCGACCGGTTCATCGACCGTTTCATTGAAGAGGAGCAAAGGCAACGCACATGGACCAGTCAAAAATCCGCTTCGGCCTCAACTACATAGATACGGCCTCCCCCCTCCACAGGCTTTCGGGCGTGACGAAATTCGCCCTGTTCATCTACTGGATCACCGTGGTGCTCACCACCTTCGATCTAAGGATCCTTGCAGGAATGCTCTTCTTCGGCCTCCTTCTCATAGTGCTCTCACGGGTGCCCTTTCGCATCTACCGCCCCTTCCTTTTATTCATGATCTATATCCTCATCATGAACAGCCTCTTTATGTTTCTCTTCGCCCCCATGCAGGGCGTCGAGTACATGGGATCGAAAACCGTATTGTTCGTCATCACCGAGCGTTACACCGTGACGCGGGAAACCCTCTTTTACCTTCTGGTGATCGCCGTCAAACACTTTTCGATCTTTCCCATGGCCCTGCTCTTTGTCTTCACCACCCATCCCACGGAATTTGCCTCGAGTCTGAACAGAATCGGTGTCCCCTACAAGGTCGCCTATTCGGTGAGCCTCACCCTCCGCTATCTGCCTGAGATCACCAAGGACTTTGTCAACATCATGCAAAGCCAGCAGGCCAGGGGCGTGGACATATCCAAAAACGTCCCCCTAAAGCAGCGGATCACCAACGTTACCCGGGTACTGATTCCCCTTCTCCTCTCCAGCCTGGACAAGGCCGAGGTGATCAGCAACGCCATGAGTCTGCGGGGCTTCGGCACGGAAAAAAAGCGGACATGGTACAACGCCCGCCCCCTCGCAAAAGGGGACGCCATAGTCTTTACCGCCATGGCGCTTTTCCTCATCTTCGCCGTCTGGATGAAACGCAACCTCGGAACCATGTTCTGGTACCCCTTTTAAAAGGGCCATTGGGCGGCTCCTCGCTATCGCTCGGACCGGGCTTTGCGCTCCAACGCTTCGCCCCGCGTCTTCGGGACTCGGGCACGGGCTCACTCCCGATCGCCCTCCTCGTCCCCGCGGGGCTCCAGGGTTTCCGCTCCAATCCCTGCCGCGGGAAGAAAGAATCATAACCTACTGTTCCGAATCCTGGTGGTTGAAAGAGCTCAACTTCTTTTCCTGTAGTCAGATACAAGCAAAACTATGAAAAAAAGTACACACAGGCATAAAAGCAAGTATTTTACCGGTAAAAAGACAGGTAAACCACCAGGATTCGGAACACTACATATCACATATATGTTGACTTAATCATAAGGTACCTTTATATTATTATAAAGGTACCTTACTAACAATATTAGAATTCAGATGCATATGAGGTGATATCGATGAAGAATATCATAGAAGTACATAACTTTACGAAAGAATACGGGGATTTCACAGCAGTAAACGATATCTCGTTTGGGGTAAAAGAGGGCACTATCTTTGCATTTCTCGGTCCAAACGGTGCGGGAAAAAGTACAACTATCAACACTTTGTGTACGATCCTGGAAAAAACTGCTGGGGAAATGACCATAAACGGCCATGACGTATCAGAACAGAAGGATTTGGTACGAAAGGATATCGGCATTGTGTTTCAGGAATCGACTCTTGATGAGAGGCTTACGGTCGAAGAAAATCTTCGATTCCATTGTGATTTTTATAAAGTACCGAAAGAGAAGATTTCCGAACGCATCAATTTTGTTCTCGATCTCGTGGAACTGGGAAATCGAAAAACGGCAAAGGTTGCTTCGTTGTCCGGGGGGATGAAAAGACGAGTGGAAATCGCTCGTGCTCTTGTCCACTTTCCAAAAGTATTGTTCCTCGACGAGCCCACCGCAGGCCTTGATCCGCAGACGCGGGCGAATGTCTGGGAGTATATTCAAAAACTACAAAAAGAGAAGCATATCACGATATTTCTCACCACTCATTATATGGATGAAGCGGAAATATGCTCGGATATCGCGATTATGGATCACGGTAAGATTATTGCCTTTGATACACCTGAAAATCTCAAAAAACAGTTTACCGATATCCGAATACAGATTGAAAGTCGGAATCCGGAAAAAATCGAGAACTTTTTCCGTCTTATAAAACGGGAGATTTCCTACGAACGGAATAACGAATATTTTACCATACGTACTCAAGATCCATCCAAAGCGCTCGAGTTACTTTCTTACTGTAAAGAGAACATTTCTGATTTTGAGGTACGAAAGGGTACGCTGAATGAAGTTTTTTTAGCAATCACAGGTAAGGAGATAAGAAACTAATGAATACCATTGGAGCCATATTGCAGCGGAATTTATTGAATTTCATTCGGGACAGGGGAAGATTGTTCGGCGGGATAATCATGTCGTTGTTCTTCTTATTTATCTTTTCCTTTGTCATGAAATCGCCGACAAGCGGCCCCGCACAGCCGATGAATTATCTGATTTCCGGCGTCATTATCATGACGGTATTCCAGTCGAGCCTGAATAACTCGACCGATATTCTGTCGGATATCGCGAGCGGGTTCATGAAAGAGGTTCTTGTGGCGCCCATCACCAGAGCTCAAATATCAATCGGCCATATACTTTCGAGTACCGTGATCGCCGTACTACAAGGACTTCTAATAGTGATTGTTGCCATGTTTATGGGACTGCAACTGGATCTTGTTCATTTTAGTGCGATGATCGTCGTTATGATAGTCGCTGGAGGGACCTTCGGTTCCATCGGATTGTTTCTTGCCACGATATCCCGAAATTCTTCTTCGTTTCAGATTGTAAGTACCATGATTATCATGCCGTTTACGTTTCTCTCCGGTGCATATATTCCGACTACGCTTATGCCGAAGTTTCTCATGCCTCTAGTGTATGTTAATCCGCTGACATATATCACTTCGATATTTAGATACATCACCCTTAGAATGGAAAGCCTCCCCCTGCCCGAGCTGGCTAAGCAGGGCGTGGCATTTGACATCCATGGCTTTATGCTCACGCCGTTTATGGGTTTTTGCGTTATCATTATCATCGGAATTGTTTTTTTCATGCTATGTGTACAGAAGTTCAATACTGCCGACTTCTCAAGTGTCAAGGTTGCTAAGGTGCATCGCAGATAAATAAAACGATATCAAATTAGGGAGGGTTACATGATCAATAATACCAATGAACTTCTTGAAAAACTGATGCATATGAGCTGGCTGCTCAGAATTCAGCAAATGAAGCACTACAGGGATCACGGTCCCATGGGGACCCCCTATAGAGGCCAGGGACGAATCCTCGCCATTCTTGCCTTAAAACCGGAGATCAGTCAAAGAGAATTGTCGCGAATCCTGGACATCCGACCTCAATCGCTGGGCGAGCTCCTAGTCAAGCTGGAGAGGCAGGGGTTCATCGTCAGAACGCCCTCGGAACAGGACCGACGAGTGATGCTTGTCCGACTGACAAAGGAGGGAGCGGAAGCGGCAAAAACCTCTGAAGATGCCGGCGAACAAGAGGCATTCTTTAACTGCCTTTCCGAGGATGAACAGAATCAATTCGACGAATTCCTGGATCGCCTTATCAACGAGCTCGAGAAAAGCCTGGACAGAGATGAAGCTGATAGATTTACGGACCGCTTTAGCTCAAGACGAGGCCCAAACAGGCCAAGTCGATTCGACCATCGCTTCGACGGCTTTTTTCGATCCAATCACTTCAGGGACCGTGACTGAGGAAAGGCATTCGCATGAGACATAGCCATTCCCCTCATTCTCCCCGCTGGATCAGTAATCCCCCCTACGCCTGATACGTAGAGGAAGAAACATTCCCGCCGGTTCCCGTCCAGTTGGTGTGGAAGTATTCCCCTTCGGGCCGGTCGGTCCGCTCGTAGGTGTGCGCTCCGAAGTAATCCCGCTGGGCCTGAAGGAGGTTGGCGGGGAGCTGCCCGCTTCGGTAGCCGTCGAAGAAAGAGAGGGCCGAGCTCATGGCAGGGGTTGGAATTCCCGCAAGGGCGGCCCTGCTTACGGTCCGCCTCCAGCCGTCCTGGCAGCCACTTACAATTTCCTTGAAGTAAGGATCCAGAAGCAGGCTCTTGAGGGAGCGGTTTCCATCGAAGGCCTCTTTGATTTTGCCGAGGAAGCTGCTGCGAATGATGCAGCCCCCCCTCCACATGAGGGCGATTTCGCCGTAGTTTAGTTTCCACCCGAAGGAATCGGCTGCCTCCCGCAAGAGCATAAAACCCTGGGTATAGGAGATGATCTTCGATGCAAAGAGGGCCTTCCTGATATCCTCGATCACCCCTTTTCGTTCATCGCCAGAGAGCCTTCCGTGTGGGGCCTCGCCAATAAAACCGGCGGCCTCCTTTCGTTCTTCCTTGCGGGCCGAAAGGCAGCGTGCATAGACCGCCTCGGCGATGACGGTCACCGGTACCGCCAGGTTGAGAGAGTCGATGCCGGTCCATTTGCCCGTTCCCTTTTGTCCCGCCTTGTCTGCAATCTTGGTGACAAGGGGAGAGCCGTCCGTATCCTTCACCTTCATGATATCTCTGGTGATTTCGATGAGGTAGCTTTCAAGCTCACCCTTGTTCCACTCGGTAAAGACCTCGTACATCTCCTCGTGGGAAAGCCCGAGCCCCCGGTAGAGTAGATCATAGGCCTCACAGATCATCTGCATATCGCCGTACTCGATACCGTTGTGAACCATCTTCACGTAGTGTCCGGAGCCCTCTTCCCCTACCCATTCACAGCAGGGAGCTCCGTCCTCGCTCTTTGCCGCAATGGCCTGAAATAGCTGCTTAACCAAGGGCCAGGCCTTGGGATTGCCTCCGGGCATGATGGAAGGCCCCCGTCTGGCACCTTCTTCTCCGCCGGAGATCCCCGTACCGATAAAAAGGATCCCCTTTGCAGCCAGTTCACGGCTTCGCCTGCTGGTATCGGGATAGTGTGAGTTTCCTCCGTCGATAATAAGATCCCCGGGTGAAAGCAGGGGAAGCAGCTTTTCGATAAAGATATCGACCACCTCACCGGCCTTTACCATCAGCATCACCTTTCGCGGCGAGGAAAGGGAGGAGACAAGCTCTCGGAGAGAGCGGGCTCCGATAATCGTATCCCGTCCGGCAGCTGCATCCCCGAGAAATTCGTCCACCTTACTGGTCGTTCTGTTATAGACCGCGACCGAATAGCCGTGATCATTCATATTCAGTACTAAATTCTGTCCCATGACCGCAAGCCCGATTAATCCGATATCGGCCCTTCTTTCCATCATCATGCTCCTTTTCGCATTATCTTATCGCAGATCCAAAGCCCCGAGGCCGGGTTCGAGATAAAGAAAAACGGCTTCCCCTCGCTCCCCTCGTTCCAACCGTCCCGAAGGGTATCGGGACGATAGCGCCTCATCATCATATCAAAGTCGTCATACCGGTAACCGACCTTCTCAACCTCTTCCCTGCTCAGAGCACCGGGACAGTAGCGGATGGAAAATCGGCCCTCGCTCGATCCGTGGATAAGGTGTGCCGCCGCAGCAAGATTCGACGCAAGCTCTCCCCCCGCCGCCACCGCTTCGAGGATCCGATCGGTTCCCGCGTAGCCGTAGCAACGGATAAGCCGGTCTATCTCGCTATCCTCACCGAAACGATCCACACCCGGAGCAAGAACGATGAGTTCTCCGCCGTCGGCAATGGCCATCCGGCTTCGATAGATGCTTTTATTCCCAAGCCAGGTCGATCGATATTCGGCGGGATCAAGATACACCACAATACGTTCGGGGGCACGCTCAAGACGGCAGATGTTAAGCTCCGCCGAAAGGCGACCTGCAGCCTCGAAACAGCGACGGTCGTCTCCCAGAAAAAGTCCTACCGGCTTGTTCCCCTCCTCGGTCCGGGCAATAACGGTAAGGGCATACTCCAAAGGGATGTCCCCGGCAAAATGCTCCTGTGCGTAATCGAGCAGACTTCGCACTGGGGAGTCGATTCTTCCCATGATCCGTTCCATGCCGTATACGGCCCCGAGATAGTGGCTCTTATTGATTCCCTCACTTCCACCGGTACCGATAAATATGTTCTTGTTATAGTTTGCCATGCCGATCACCTCATGGGGAACCACCTGGCCCAGCGAAAGAATGAGGTCATGCTCCCCGGAGGCGATACGGCGATTAACCTCGGCCTTCCAGCTCCAGGAGAGGCGGCCCTCGGACAGTTCCGTAATAACCTCGGAGGGAACGGTCCCGAGGGAGACCACATCGCGACGCCAGTCGTGGACAAGAAAAAGGTGATGGTCGACACCGGGAAACATCAGATTGATTTCCCTATCGGTCATGGGGGCGTGAGTACCCAGGGCAGGCATGATCGCAGTCACGGCAGGGCCGAAGAACTCAACCGCCCAGCAGGTCAAAAGTCCGGCCAGTCCGTGCATCCTTGTAATGTCCGGCGGCAGAAGAAGAATACGGCGGCGATCGGAAAAGCGCCCGAGGGCGCGAAAAAATTCCTCTTTCATATGGTCGGGAGCTATCCCCGACCTGTTGATCAGCTCTGCGTGGATCATATCACCCCTTTACAGCCCCCATGGTCAAACCCTTTACCACATATTTCTGAAAAATCATGGTCAACACAATCGCAGGAGCCATGATGGCAACGGCAGCCGCCATTACCCCGCCCCAGTCAACCTCCGCATAAGACATAAAGTTATACACGGCAATGGGAAGGGTTCTCGTCTTTTCCATACTCAGAACCTGAGAGAACATGAAGTTGTTCCAGGAAAAGATAAAACTCAAGGTTGTCGCCGTCACCACCCCGGGAACAGAGAGGGGAAGAACGATCCTTAAAAAGGCAAGCTGTTGGGTTGCCCCATCTATCATTGCCGATTCTTCAAGCTCCCTAGGGACACCCTCAAAATAGGAGGACATGACCCAGACAACAATCGGCATGGTAATAAGGATATGGGAAAGAATCAAAGCTGTATAGCTGTCCATCAAACCAAGCCGGGAAAAAACGATATACCAGGGCATCAAAAAAGAGATCCCCGGCATAAGCCGGGCGACAAGGATAAAAACCGCAAGACGTTTTTGTCCGAAACGTGCAATCGAATAGGCGGCAGGAAGCCCCATCAAAAGAGAAAGGGCAACGGATGTGACTCCGACGATGCTTGAATTGATGAGGTATTTCAGAAAATCCTGTTCTCTGAAAACCTTGTAAAAGTTGATCATGGTCGGATGGAAAACAAATTTCGGCGGCCAGGAGATGATATCAACCTGACTCTTGATCGAAGAGAGGAGCATCCAGAGGAACGGGAAGAGGGTCGGTACGATAATAAGCACCAGGAGAATGGGAAAAAAGATGCGAAAAACCGGTGACTGTTTCATAGTTCCTCTCCTATGCCTCGAATCGCTTTCGAAGCCTCATCACGCCGAGGCTTGCCGTAAGAACCAGAACAAAAAGGAAGACAAGCATGGCGGATGCTGAGCCGAGGTCGAAATACTCGAAGCTGTATTTGTACGCCATGATGTTGATGGTCTCGGAAGCATAGCCGGGACCTCCTCCGGTCATTGCATAGATGATATCGAAGGTTTTCAGTGCATCGATGGCCCGCAGGATAACAGCCGTCAGGATCGTCGGCATGATCATCGGAAGGGTAATGAAAAAGAAAATCTGGGTGGAATTCGCGCCGTCGACCTTCGCCGATTCATAGGGCTCCGACGACAGTCCTGCAAGTCCGGCAAGGACGATGAGGGTAATCATCGGCGTCCACTGCCATACATCGACTATGATCAGCGAGGGAAGAACCGTTGATGCGTCGGTCACCCACCCGCTCTGGGGTAGCCCGAGTATGCTCAAGCAGTAGTTGAGAAATCCGATGGTCGGATCATAAAAGAGGTTCCAGACAATACCGATGGCCACGGGGGTGGAGACCAGCGGCAGCAGCAGGATCAATTTAATCCCGTTTTTGCCCACAAACTCGCGATTGAGAACAAGAGCCAGTACGGTCCCAATAACGGCTTCGAGAACGACGGCACCGATGGTAAAATAGAAGGTACGGCCGAAGGCATCGATAAAACGCGGTTCCTTGAGGATCCCGAGATAGCTGGAAAAACCGACGAACTTCATGGGTCTGCCCGAGGTAAGGGCCCAATCGGTAAAACTGATGACGAAGGTATAGGCCACGGGGAAGACCATGAGCAGCAGAACAAAGAAAAGCGCGGGAAGGGGGAATATATATCTGAGGTTACGCTCGAAAAAACCGCTTTTGATCATTGCAACAACTCCTTTCAAGTATGAGACAAAAGGAAAGCGGGGACAACATGATCACATATTGTCCCCGGAATACTTGATACGCAAGGCCTAATTTCCGCCGTATTCTCCGTCGGCTTTCAGCAACTCGTTGACAGCCTCGGTCTTTTCCGCAGCCAAGGCCTCGAGCTTGGGTGATGTTCCCTTTGTATCGATAGATTCGATGATAACCTCTCCGATAAGATCTCTGGCTTTCCCGACTGAACTCATAAAAGGACGATCGTACGGATAACCATTCTGTGCAGCATGGGCCTGGGTTTCGATCAAACCGGGGTTCATCTTTTCCCTGACCTCGCTGTTCTGCCAGGCGGAATTACGGGCCATGGTGATGTTGGAAAGCATGCCCTGAATGGCAAGCTCCTTGCTGGTGGCCCAATCGAGGAACTTCATTGCTGCTTCCGGATTCTTTGTCTTGCTCGAAATACTCATTCCCCAGGAAACCACGATAAAGGGGCTGTCGCCGCGCGGTCCTTCGGGAAGTTTCGCTATACCGACATCTTCGGCAGGGACCTGTGTCTTCGTGGGGTCGACAACCTGACCGTAAAAAACCGATGCATCGGTCCACATCGCAAGCTTTCCGGCCTGGAATACCGGCATCAGATTCTCCCAGGACATCGAGGTTACCCCCTGAGGTCCGTATGTTCCCAAAAGCCTGCCATAATAGCGGAAGGCCTCAATCGCCTCGGGTGTATCAAAAACCGCCACGTTATTATCAAGGTAGAGCCCACCGAAGTTGTAGAGATAGCTCGAAAGCTGGGTAACCGCAGATCCACCCTTTCCCCGTGAACCGATTCCGGCAACCTCGTCGGTTGTCAGGGCCTTTGCTGCGGCCTCAAGTTCGGTAAAATTGGTCGGAACCTCGATACCGGCAGCCTTGAAGAGGTCCTTGCGGTAATACATCACCTGCCATTCGGTAACCAGGGGGATGATATATACATGACCATTCTTTCGTCCGATATCCACGGAATTTGAGGGATAATCAGAAAAATCATAGGTATCAAGGGGCTCATACCAACCGTTCTTAATAAAAAGCAAGCCCTCCTGAAGCGGCCGTGTCATAAACACATCCACGGTAGAAGAGTTTGTTGCAAATTCCGTGGTGAGTTTTTGCGTCAGTTGGCTCTCTTGAAGGCTCTCTACATTTACCTTAATACCTGTTTCTTTTTCAAATTCAGGGATCACCTGTTTCAATAATTCGCCGTAAGGATGATTTGCAAGAAGTACACGAATTTCCTGGGGCTTTTCCGACGCAGTCCCCTCGGACTGACCTCCGGCAAAGAGAGGCAGACACAGGCCTACCATCAGTAATAGAACCAGAACTCTTTTCATACTTTCTCTCCTTTTTTCAAAATACGGCAGAACACCGCTTTCTCACATTATCCCCCCCCTTTTTTTGAAAGTCAAAGGATAAATAAATATTTTTTTCATTTGCATGATTATTTTTTTCATATTATAATATCCAGGAAATCACAAGGAGCCGTCCATGCTTGAGGTAAGCTGCATCTATCTTATCAAGTCGAAATACAAGGAGTTCAGCGAAAAGGAGCGGCTCATTGCGGATCATATCCTTGCCAACCCCCGTGAGGCGGTTCATCCCAGCATCGAAGAGCTTGCGGAGAGCGTGGGGATATCGGAATCCACGCTGGTACGTTTTGTAAAGAAACTGGGCTATCCCGGTTATCAGCGCTTTCGGATCGCCCTTGCAACCGAGACGGTAGTTCCGGCATCCCGCCTTTTCGAAACGCAGATCAACGAAAACGACGACGATGTCGAGGTCGTGTTCAACAGCGCCATCTCGACCCTGGAGCTTTCCAGAAATACCCTCGATCGTAAGGCGATGACCGAGGCTGCGGACCTGATCACATCATCCGAACGGTTGTACCTTTTCGGTACCGGCGGTTCCAATATCGTGGCACGGGATGCATTCCATAAGTTCATCAGGACAGGCCTTGATTGCGCCATGGCGGAGGATTACCACATGCAGCTGATGCTCGCCTCTCAGTCCTGTGAGCATTGTGCCGCACTTATCATCTCCCATACCGGAGAAAACATGGATACCCTCGCCATCGTCGAAGAGCTCAAGCATTCGGGTTGCAGGACGATCATGCTTACCAGCAATCCCCGATCGCCCCTTGCCCGTGCGGGGCAGATATCCCTCTCGGTGCAGATCGCATCGACCTCCTTCGTATCCGAGGCCTTTTCCGCGCGCATCGCCCATTTGGTGGTCATCGATGCACTCTATGTTGAGATCATGAAGCGCTTCGATGAGGCAGGCGTTACGCATCTCGAAGCGATGCGGCAGGCCATTGCAAAGCGCAGGACCTGACAGAGGATGTTCTCAACCTCGACAGGCTTATATATAAGGAGTATAGCATGGCACAATCCACCTACGACTTCATAGCCCTGGGAGCACTGGTAACACGACTGGATCCCGGGATCGTTCCCTTCGAGTATGCCGATCACTACGATCTCCATGTTTCAGGAGGGGAGTTCAATGTGGCCGCCAACATGGCCAGGGCCTTTGGAAAAAAAACGGCGATCGTCTCGGCCATGGTCGACTACCCGATCGGAGCGAAGGTCGAGGCTGAGGTAAGAAGGATGGGGGTCGACGGCTTTTACAAGCGATTTTCCCACAACGGTGTTCACGGACCCAATATGGCACAGGTCTGGAGCGACCGGGGCCAGGGAGTCAGGGCGCCGGTGGTCTTCTACAACAGGGCAAACGAGGCTGCCGCTCTTCTGGGTCCCGGCAGTTTCGACTGGAAAAAGATCTTCGAAGGCGGCGTACGATGGTTCCATTCTGGCGGGATCTTTGCTGCCCTCTCGGCCACTACTCCGGAACTTATCATCGAAGGCATGAAGGCGGCAAAAGAAGCGGGTGCAACGGTCTCCTTCGACCTGAACTACCGTGCAAAGTTGTGGAGCGCCAACGCAGCAGAAGGCACTGATCCGGTACTGCAGGCACAAAAGCTCCTCGGGAAAATCGTTGAATATGTCGATATCCTTGTCGGCAACGAAGAGGACCTGCAAAAAGGGCTCGGTCTGGCCGGACCCCAGGTGGAAAAGGTATCCAAACTTGATCCCTCGGCCTTCATCTCGATGATGGAAACCGTGGGTAAACGCTATCCCAACATCAAGGCGGTGGCAACCACCATACGGGAGGTTAAATCGACAAACCACCACGAATGGAGCGCGGTCCTCTGGAGCGGAGGAAAGGCGCACCGGGCCCCGGTCTGCAGCCTGGATGTCTACGACCGGGTCGGCGGGGGCGACGGATTTGCCGCGGGCCTTTTCGCAAGCCTTCTGGAGGAAGCAGATCCGGAGAATGCCGTGCGTACAGGCTGGGCCCACGGCGCCCTGCTCACCAGCTTTCCGGGAGATACCACCATGGCAACAAGGGAACAGGTCGAGGCCTTCGCCTCCGGCGGTTCCGCCAGGATTCAACGATAAAAAAGGTAGGCACACAATGAAAGCGCTGGTCATGCACCGTTACAAGCAGCTGAGCTATGAAGAGGTCCCGGAGCCGAAGATAGCCTCCGAGAGGGACCTGATTGTCAAGGTAAAGGCGGCAGCCATTTGCGGCTCGGATGTCCACGGCTTCGACGGCTCCACCGGCAGACGCAAGCCGCCGGTGATCATGGGCCACGAGGCCTCCGGCGAAATCGTAGCCATAGGCAACGGGGTGTCCGGTTTTGCAATGGGAGACCGGGTCACCTTCGATTCGACCATCTACTGCGGCAGCTGTTATTATTGCCGCAGGGGGCTGGTCAACCTCTGCGACAATAGAAGGGTGCTGGGGGTTTCCTGTGAAGAGTACCGCCAGGACGGCTGTTTTGCCGAATATGTCCGCATCCCCGACCACATTGCCTACCGGCTTCCAGAAGGGCTCTCCTTTGTCGACGCCTCCCTCACCGAGCCCGCAGCGGTAGCGGCCCATGCCATGAGCATTACTCCGATCGAGTTGAACGACACCATGGCGGTTGTGGGAACGGGTTTGATCGGCCTTTTGCTTATCCAGTTTCTCAAATCAGCCGCCTCGGGACGGGTCATCGCCATCGATACCGACGAAAAACGCCTTGCCATGGCACGCTCCCTGGGAGCGGATATGGCGATCAATCCCGCATCGGGCACGACGGCAGATGAAATAAGGGAGATAACACAGGGTCTCGGCGCGGACAGGGTCTTCGAAGCGGTTGGTGCAAGCGCTCCCATACAGACCGCCCTGGAGGTCGTTCGAAAGGGTGGATCGTTGACCCTTATCGGCAACGTGAGTCCCAAGATAGAACTCCCCCTCCAGTCGGTGGTGACGCGGCAGATCACGCTTTTCGGTTCCTGCGCCATATCGGGGGAATATCCTGCGGTCCTTGATATGATGCTTCGGAACAAGATCGATCTTGATCCCCTGATCAGTGCGGTCGCCCCCCTTTCCGAGGGGCAGAGCTGGTTTGATCGACTTTACAATCGCGAGCCCGGCTTGCTCAAGGTGGTACTTGAACCATGAAAAAGGAAGCATTGCGTTTCGGCCTTATCGGCTACGGAAAGGTTGCACGCCTCCACGCCATCGCCCTGAGGGAGGCGGATGGCGCCAGGCTGGTTGCCGTTGCAGGCCGAAACAAACAGCGGCGCGACCTGTTCGCCGCCGAGTTCTCCATTGCCTCCCGCGACAGCGCCGAAGCGATGGTACAAAAGGACGGGGTCGATGCGGTAATCATCACCACGCCCCATCCGAACCATAGGGATGCAGCCATCGAGGCCTTTGCCGCCGGATGCCACGTTCTGGTGGAAAAGCCCATGGCGTTAACCACGCCCCAGTGCGACGAGATGATCGAGGCGGGGAAACGGGCAGGCCGTCTACTTTCGGTGGTAAGCCAGCGGCGCTGGTACCCCTCCTGCCGCAGGATAAAAAAGGCCATCAACGAGGGGAAATTGGGCAAGCCAGCCCTCGCCCAGGTAACCATCCTCGGCTGGCGCGATGAGGCCTACTACAAAAGCGATCCCTGGCGGGGAAGCTGGGAGGCGGAAGGCGGCGGCGTCCTTATCAATCAGGCCCCCCACCAACTCGATCTGCTGTGCTGGTACATGGGCCCGATCGCCGAGGTAAAGGGGTTCTGGGACAACATCAACCACCCCTACATCGAGGTCGAAGACAGCGCGGTAGCGGCGGTCAGGTTCAGGAACGGAGGAATGGTCTCTCTTCTGCTTTCCAACTCCCAGAAGCCGGGTATCTATGCAAAGGTTCACATCCACGGGGACAGCGGCGCCTCGGCCGGGGTCCAGACCGACGGCGGGGCAATGTTCGTCGCCGGCCAAAGCGGTATCCTCGAGCCACCGGTCAACGACCTCTGGACCATCCCCGGTGAGGAAGGCAACCTCGACGTCTGGGAAAAAGAGGACACTGCCTTTTTCACAAGCATCGAGCCTACGACCTGGTTCTTCGGGCGCCAAATCGAAGATTTCGCCGACGCCGTCGCCAAAGACAGGACTCCTGCGGTAACGGGGGAAGAGGGAAGAGAGACCGTCCGCCTCATCGAGGCGATCTACCATTCGGATCCGAAAAAGCGGTAAGGGAAAGCGGGCAGAACAGAGAGAACAACCCTAGCGACAGGCCAGGGAGGCCGCTTCCCTGGCAGCAATGCGGCCGAAAGCAATAGCATCCGCCAGGGAATTACCGCCGAGCCTGTTGGCGGCATGGATTCCTCCCGTAGCCTCTCCTGCAGCAAACAGGCCTTTAATCGGTCCCCCCGACTCGCTGATCACTTCCGCCTTCTCGTTTATCTTTAGGCCTCCCATACAATAATGAACAGCGGGAACAATGCGAATACCGTAAAAGGGAGCATGTATAATCTCGGAAGGGAGATCATTTCTTCCGAAATCCCGATCCTCTCCTATCATTACCAGTTGATTATAGCGCTGAACGGATTGAGAAAGGACGACTGGATGGATGCCGAGCATCTCGGCAAGCTCGGATAGGGTATCGGCCTTGGTAATCAAATTCATCGCAAAATAGGTGTCGGTAGCAGATAATCCTTTTCTGATCTGATCGTCGAAAATAAGATAGGCGGATTTTTCCGGCTGCTTTAGAATCTCCCGGCTCAGGACATCCCTGAAGGCAAGTTCATCGGTAAATCTATATCCGTTTCGATTGACAAGGACGGCGCCGTTTCCACGCACAGCCTCTGTGATAAGCACCCCGTTATTCGGCTCGACCGTTGGGTGGGTCTGGATATACGACATATCCACCAAGGCAGGATGAAGGCCCTCAACGATGGAAAGGTAATCACCGGTGGCACCGGGCTGATTCGTTGTTTTAAAACCTTTCAGGTCGGGGTCCATTTTTACATACAATGCGGGCTCGCTACCGAATCCGCCCGAAGCTATGATTACGGCCGAAGCCTTTATTTTATACTGTCGGCCTTCCCTTGTTTCCGTGAGGACACCAAAGACCTCGGTTCCTTTTTGATTATGAAGAAGTCCAATAACCCGATTTTCCGTCCGTACATCGATGCCACGTTTGTTCAACTGTCCGGTAAGAACGGGAATGAGGGATGTACCGATCGGAGCCCCCCCTGCAGGCCTATGGGTCCGTGATATGCTGTGGCCGGCAAGGCGTCCTACATCACTCAGATCAAGCCCCATATGCTCCAGCCAGGAGACGGATTCCGCCGAATTACGGACCAAAAGCCTGACCAGCTTTTTGTTATTTAACCAATGACCAGCCTTCATCGTATCCTGATAATAGCTGTCCAGGGAATCCACAATTCCGTTTTTCTTCTGCTCTTCCGTACAGGCCGCATTCATCCCGCCTGTGGCCCGTAAGGAGTTTCCGCCAAGATAGCTCATTTTTTCCAGCAAAACGACGGAGCATCCCCGCTCCGTTGCCTCTATGGCGGCGGACATGCCGGCCGCTCCCCCTCCGACCACGACAATATCTGTCCTTTCCGGCAGGAAAAGACAGAACAGGCACAAAGCCCCCATCGCTGCTACGCCCAGGAATGCAAGGAGTACCTTCTTCATCTTTCCAGCCCGTCCCGTAATCGGTAGAAATGGAGCGGACGACCGGGCTTACCGTATTCCATGTGCCGCTCCAGGATCTCATTTTTATACATGTATTCCAGGTAGCGCCTGACGGTCACTCTTGAGATCCCCAAATCGACCGCTAATTCCTCGGCGGTAAAAGATCGCCCATAGTCTTGCACCTTGTCGGTAATAATCGAATAGGTATAGGTACTCAGGCCCTTATCCAGGAGAGGAGCATGAATATCATCCGTATGAGAAGAATGTTCGGGATGGCCTGGGGAGGTAAAGAGAGAATCAAGGGATTTTTGCTCGAAACGGTGCTCTTTGTCGGAAGCGTTATGCAATGTTTTTCGGATTAAAAAGACCTTTTGTAATGCTTCCTGGAAGCGTTCATAGGTAAAGGGCTTCACAAGATAATCCGAGGCTCCCCAGTTCAGTGCCTTCTCCACTGTCGAAGGCCGTTTATCAGCGGTTATCAATATTACGGACACCGAAAGATCCTTTTGCCTGATCCAACTAAGAAGCGAAGTCCCTTTTTTCTCGGGAAGAAACACATCAAGAAGGACAAGATCGTATTCCTCTATTTCCAGATACCGCTTTGCCTCCTGAACAGACTCGGCATATGAAACCGTCTCTGCCAATCCCGTATTTTCAGCAAATTGTTTATTGATCTTTCCGACCATGGGATCATCTTCAACAATCAGGATGTTCATGTCGATTCCGCCCCTGCCCTTTTTATGGGAAATGTAACAACGAATTCGGCCCCACCCCACTGGTTTGTGTCTATTTCTATTGTCCCCTGCTCTTCTTTCACGATTTTCGACACTACATAAAGGCCGTAGCCTCTTCCCTCTTCCTTTGTCGTAAAGCCTTTGCACAATATGCTGTTTTCGATTCCAGGACGAATACCCGGACCGTTATCCGATACCGTGATTTCCAGGTTGCTTTCATCTTCAATCAAACGTACGTCGATTTTTCCATTCTTTGCGGGGATAAGGGCATCCAAAGCATTTTCTATGAGGTTACCGATGACGGAAACCAAAGATTCCACCCTCATGCCCTCGGGAAGTGTATGTATTGATGAATGGGGATCAAGTCGAAGCGAGACCCTTGCTTCGGCAGCCTTATTATACTTTGACAGGATGAGTCCAGCCAGCGCAGGGAGCTTAATGTTGCTGCTCAGCAGCGATAGAATTTCCTGCCGCTTTTTTGTTATCCCGGATATGTATGTTACGGCTGTGTCTATTTCACCCAGCTGGATCATTCCCGATATGGTGTGGAGCTTATTCATGAATTCATGATTCTGGGCCCGCAAAGCCTGGGTCAACTCTTTCATCCCCGTCAATTCCTCCGCCCTCTGTCTGGCCACGGTCAAATCTTCAAAACTGGCCATAAGCCCCAGAAATGCACCGGTGGCAGGATCGCTAACAGGATAGTATTTCCCAAGTAAGATTTTAAGCGGACCCTGCCTGACCTCTTGTACCAACATCGTATGTCTTTCAAAGGCTTCTGTCAGTCCCGAGGCAAAAAAGTAATCTTTATAGTTTTTTCCGATGTCGGAAGGAGAGAGGTCCAACAGCGTCTCGGCACTTTTATTATACATACTTATGCAAAAATGTTCATCGACAACAACCAGGCCCTCCTTCAGATTTTGCAGAACGAGCTCTTTTTGTCCCAAGAGAAAGCTGATTTCTTCAGGTTCCAGGCCCCGAATGGACCTTTTGATGCTGGAAGTCAAGGCAAAGGATACAATAATACCGCACATCATGATGAAAAACATGAATATAAGCAGAAAAATAAGATTTCTTGTTATCTCCTGGTAGATCCTGCCGTTCAGCATCCCAACAACAACAGCACCGGATAAAACACCTTCGGAATAGACAGGAGCAACGGCCTCTGCATAGGTAGCGAAAAAAGAGGGGAAAACGATACGCGCCTTCTCCTCTTTCAATACTACGTCTACAAGCGTTGATGAAAACGTTTCTCCGATAAGAGCCGGCTTCGGATTCGAATAAAACCTTTTGTCACGGTTAAGCACGTAGATATATTGGATTCTGGTTTTTAAACGTAATTTCTCGATGAAATTTTGAATAGCGATATATCCATTCTCTTTCGGTACATGCTCCCGGACAAGCTCGGTTTGTGCTATTGTCAGAGCCACATCGAGGGCTTCACGTCCTAACTGCCGCCTCAGCGTGGAAAACCACTGTATTGTCATGAAAAAGACAACACCGATGATGAGTAGGATAATCAAAAGTGATAGTGTTCTCGATATCTTTGCATAGAGTGTCATGTCTATTTTAGTATAACCCAAAAGAGGAAAGGGGCTGACCAGGATTGCTTCCCGGCCAGCCCCTATCGATAAAAAACGTCCGTTCGCTGCTACTTCGCTGCAAATTCGGCCGCATTCGTTCCGGCAATCCTGCCGAAGGTTGTTATGTCGCTCAAAGAATTTCCACCCAGGCGATTCGCTCCATGAACACCTCCGGTTACCTCTCCCGCTGCATAGAGACCGGGAACCGCCGAACCGCCAGTTGTAATAACCTGAGCATCGGTGTTGATCTTGATCCCCCCCATGGTGTGATGGACAGCTGGGCCGACCTCAACCATGTAATAAGGCGCATGAATTAATTCCCGCGGCAGATCCGATCTGTTGAAGTCCGTATCGACTCCTGTATTCACAAAACCATTGTATTGGTCAACCGTTGCCTGCAGCGTTGCAGCATCAAGCCCCATCTTCTGAGCAACATCCGCAATGGTTTCGCCCTCGGTAAGAAGACCTGCTTTTACGTAATTCTCAATGGCGGAAAGGGAATCCCGTACCCCCTGGTCGAAGAGGAGGAAGGCGGTACCACCGGTCTGGGCCAACTCCGCATCGGAGACGACATCCCGGGTTTGCATCTCGGAGATAAATCGTGCAGCATCGCGGTTCACAAGAATCGCACCATTGCCGCGTACGGCTTCAGTGATCATCGTATTTTTCACAGGGACCACCGTGGGATGTGTCTGAATCTGCTCCATGTCAACAAGGGCCACATCAAAGTCCTTGATAAAATCCAAAGCATCTCCTGTGGCTCCCGGTTGATTGGTTGTGCCGAAGCCTTTTAGTTCCGGTTTGTAGGCAACAACCTTTTCCTGGTTTGCCCCGAAGCCGCCGGTCGTGATGATGACGGCTTTCGCCCGTATCGTATAAGTTCCATTCTTCGTTTCTACTTCGACTCCGCTAACCGCGTCTCCCTCTTTCAGCAAAGCAACCACCTTGCTGTTTGTTTGAACGTTAATTCCACGCTTTTGTACCGCATCATAGAGAATCTTGACCAGATGGTTTCCGACGGGAGCTCCGCCTGAGGGCCGGTGGGCCCTGGGATTTGTCGCTCCGCCCAGCTTCCCTACATCGGAGAAATCACCCCCGAGGCCGATGAGCCAGTCGATGGTACCAGCCGACCGCTCCGTTAAAACGTGGACCAGCGCCGGGTTGTTCAGGTTTTTTCCGCCTTTCATGGTATCTTCGTAAAAGGTTTCAACAGAGTCCTGTATACCCAATGCCTTCTGGGGTGCCGTTTCCGCCGCATTCAGTCCCCCGGTGGCATAATTGGTATTGCCGCCGATAACAGGCATCTTCTCAACAAGAATAACCGAAGCCCCATGATCATGGGCTTCCAGGGCCGCAGACAAACCGGCACCTCCGGCACCCACAATAACGACATCACAACTCATATCTTCCGGAACTTCACCAGTTGCCCCTTTGGCATCGGCGCTCTTTACCGCCTCACCGGTTTGGGCCTTGGATAGCGCCGCAGCAATGGCGGCGATCAAGCCTTCCGAGGTCTCGGAAGCACCGCTTACGGAATCTATCTCCGCACTATTCTTGTCAAGAACCCGTTTGATGATCTCCTGGACGGCCTGTTCACTAAAATCCGACTCGGCACTCTCTGTTACATCAATCTTCGTTATTTTGTCCGAATCTACCGAAACAGCGACTTTGATGGCGCCGCCGTGCCCTTGCCCCTCGCCCTCATACGTTCCGGGTTTATATGCACCCTTTCCGCTACAGGCAACAAAAGAGAGCAAAAGAACAAGGGATGCGATTGCCGCCCCCAAACGTTTGTTTGCTTTCATATCAAACTCCTAAAGGATAATTATTTATCTATATACTATTTTCGGTCCGGGCAATCGTCAATCCTTCTGTATATATTGTTTTTTTTGTTCATTTTGGTCGCAGCGGATTTCATTCACAGATAGAAATTGAGAATGCCGGTTAGGGATGATGATAATGGAAGGAGACTTCAAATCGCTCCCACGCAAATCTGCAGAGCAACGGTAATTTCTTCCAGTTCCTGAGCGGAAATTCTTCCCGCCGGATTGTGAAAGCGTTCCAGGGATAAGAAGCATAGCGGTCTTTCCATTCCGTAACAGGTACGACTATGCGCAATGGCAGTTTCCCGACAGCGTCGGGAGAAACGACAACGGCCAGCCTTTGCTTACTGATCTCTGCCCCGATGGTAGGATCAAAATTAATCCACCACAGTTCGCCGCGTTGGGGATTAGTCATCCATGACATCCATTATGTCGTCTGCTAAAAGCTCACTGTCCGGAGCATACATATCCGCACTCTCTTCTGCCAGTTTTGAAAGATAGGCCGAACGTTCTTCAGCACTCAGAGAGAGGTAGGTAGTAACAGCGGACGAGCTGTTGTCCTCCAGTTGCTCTTTCACCATCAGGTAATCCGGGAAGAGCTCCTGGGCCCGGGATTCGCTTATCAATCCTTCCGCTACAGCGCGGAACAGGTACTGCTGGGTTAAACGCGGTTCCTCCGGATAGGGCCAGAGCCCCGGTTCCTCGGAATAAATACCCTTACTCCTGAAATTAATAAACATACTCTGATAGGCCGACCGGCTTAAAATGCCGAGATCCTTCGCCCTGTAGGTAAGTGCCTGAATACTGATGCCGAAGCGTTCTTTTATAAGGCACAGTTCCTGGATGGAGATGCTGGTACGGCTTGTCCCCAGAATTTGCCGTAAGCGTTCTGCCGGAACCAGGAAAGCCCCGGAAAAACGATGGGCTAGATGTTCGTTTATCTTGGGCTCGGTGCTGGAAAGAAGCAAATGACCGAGTTCGTGGCAGATAGTCAGCCTTGTTCGGTCAACGCTTTTATCTTTCGCGTAAACGATGATTTTCCGATTATTCGACAGATTTCCTACAAATCCATCCACCCCGTTTCCCGCCGTTGGGATGGGGACAAGAATAATCCCCTTGCTTTCCAGAAGCTCGCAGAGATTCTGAATAGGAGTATCATCCAAATTCCAGAAGGAACGAAGCTCCTCAGCCATGTTTTCGGCCTCTTCAGGTGTCGCCTCTTCACGTGACCGAGGAAGAACAGAAGGTTCTGAAATCACTCCGCATACATTCTCAATCATTAAAATGTTTTCAACTTTTTCTTCGGCGATTGCCTTGAGACTATCGATTTTCACCTGACTGACAGAGGCTTTCTTTCTGAATGACTGCCATGTAACGGTGGCTGAGGGATTTGAAAAGAAATAATCCGTTTTAACGTCAAAAACCTGGGCAAGAGCATAAAGCGTCAAAGCATTGGGCGTCGCCTTTTCCAGTTCATATTTTGAAAGAGCCGCACGGGTGATCCTGGTTCCCTGCTGTTCAAGTTTATCCGCTAATTTCTGGAGAGACCATCCGCTCATTATTCTTTTTTGCCGTAATTTCTCCCCGATCATTGTACTTTCCTCTGTTGACAGTATCGATATATATTCTATTTTTGTCAACGGAAAGAGGCATGATTTAATATCATTTACAAATTTGTTAAAACAAAAAAAAAACGAACAAAAAAGTCTATTAATCGTAAGAGAGAATTGAACCATCATCTACTTCACCATATAATGGCAGCCAATCACACATACTTTTCCATATACGGAAGTATATTAAGAGGGATGCAAATACCATGAAAAGAAACCACCACAAAAGCCGGGTTCTATGGGGATCGCTGGTCCTCACCCTCCTGCTCACCCTCGGTGCCTGTAACAAGGGTGCCGATAGTGCCGCGCAGGGATCAAAACCCACAACGGAAGCGACCGTAGCGGCCACGCCGGAAACCCGCAGCGTAACGAACTGCGACGGAACGGTCATCACCGTTCCCTACAAGGTCGAAAGGATCGGATGTCTTTTCGGACCATCGTATGAAAAGGTGGTCATGCTCGGGGCCGAGGATAAGATCGTCTTCGACGGGGATTACCACATCTACAGCTGGCCCTGGTCAAACGTAATTTACAAGCATGTCGACGAGGTTCCCGGCATCAAGAATGCCCACAGCTCCCCCAACATCGAGGACCTTGTAGGCTACAAGCCCGATATCGTCTTCAACTTTCCCAATCCCAACACCACGAAGGCGATGAATGAGGCGGGCATGGCCGTTGTTCCCCTGGCATCGAAACCAGCGTATGATTCCATTGTCGATGAGATAGGGGTATATGCCGAGGCGATCGGAGGCGACGCCCCGAAGGTTGCCGAACGCTATGCCGCCTATTTTCACGCTGTAGTGGAACGCATTAGCGCGGTCGTCGATACCATCCCCGAGGTTGAACGGCCCAATGTTTACTTCGCCAATCAGGAAATCCTGATGACCCACGGGTCGGCCTCAAGTATTTTGGATCTCATCAAGGTCAGCGGGGGTGTTCCCGTTACCACCACGCTTGAAGGGGGCGGGAAAACAAAGGTGACCGCCGAGCAGCTTCTGGAATGGAACCCCGATTACATCTTTGTCGACCATGCCGGTTCATCGGGAAACGCCACGGCCGAAGAGGTGATACACGAGATGCTTTCCGACGATCTCTACGCCGAGATGAGTGCGGTTGCGCAGGACCATATCTTTATCGTACCAACCGGCGTCTTTTTTTGGGATTCCGGTGTCCAGAAGCCCCTGCTCATGCTGTATCTGGCAAGCACCCTTTATCCTGATCGTTTTCCCGATGTCGACATGACGGCGGAACTTAAAAAGTTCTACTCGGAATTCTTCTATTATGACCTGAGCGACGAACAGGCCCGACGGATTCTGGCCCATCTCGATCCGGAAACGTGATAAGGACGGGGAAATGAGCATGACAGGATCCGCCCGTATGAACATGCCCAGGCTCGAAGCGCTGGAGGAGATCGGCAAGCATATAAAGTAT
This sequence comes from Sediminispirochaeta smaragdinae DSM 11293, assembly GCF_000143985.1. Lineage (GTDB taxonomy): Bacteria > Spirochaetota > Spirochaetia > DSM-16054 > Sediminispirochaetaceae > Sediminispirochaeta > Sediminispirochaeta smaragdinae. The sequence goes on from NC_014364.1 coordinate 3,887,248, forward strand.
CGGCCGATCGAGGAAATCGTGCCCCTTCCCGATGCGGTTAAGCGGGTGGCGGCCAGGGACATCGTTTCCCGCCTGAATGTACCGGATGTGAAGTGCAGCCGCTGGGACGGTATCTGCTTTTCCTGGCAGCACTATCTCGACTCGGGCCGTGACGTAAGTTCGTGGCAGGCCGAGGTGGATTACATCTTTTCAAACACCGGCATCCCGGTTTTTCAGCAGGCCTTTGACACCATGGTGATGATCGAGAAAACGACCTTTCACGAGAATCAGCTTATCTCCATAGATCAGAAGGATGTGGTCCAGGGACAGCAGATGATTCCGGTGGGAGAGCGCATGGCGATCGGTGAAATCATCGTAGCGAAAGGGACGCTCATCACCCCGTCCCATCTCAACCTGTTGGCAACGGGCGGCGTGATACAGGTTCCGGTCCTTAAGAAACCGATTGTAGCCCTCTTGCCTTCGGGAAACGAGCTGGTATCCTGCTACAACACCCCGGCCCCCGGTCAGACCATCGAATCAAATACCTTTTCCATGGCCGCCAAGGTCCGGCAATGGGGTGGCAAGGAGCTACTTTTTCCCATTGCCAGGGATGAGCATGCCGTACTGAGAAGCCGCCTGAAAGAGGCGGCGGCAAAGGCCGATATCGTGGTAATCTGCGGGGGCTCGGGACGGGGACGATTCGACCTCCTCCAGGAGGCGGCATCGGATGTCGGCGAGCTTTATTTTTCCTCCGTGGAACACGGACCGGGCAAAAGGACCTGCTTCTCGCTTATCGACGGAACACCGGTCTTCGGCCTGGTGGGGCCGCCGGGAGGGGAAGAGATGACCTTCGATTTCTACGTCCGACCCGCACTCTTGGCCTGCCTGGGACAGCCCTACCGTGTCACCGAGGTCCAGGCCGTCCTGGATGAGGACATAGCTCCCCACCACCGGACCGATTTTATCTACACCATCGGCCTTTACCGGGTGCCGGGAGAAAAGCTGCTCCATGCGCGCCCCCTGCCCCACAGTCGTCTCGACCGCTCCATTGCCGAGCACAACGGCTATCTTTTCGTGCATCAAAAGGGGCCTGGCCATAAGAAAGGCGAAACCGTTATGGTTGAACTTCGTACCGGTCATGAAAACATCTGAAGAACAAGGCCGCGTTCTGCCGATTGTGCTGCTCGGCTGTCTCCTGATCGCGGCGTTCTTCCTTTCCTGCTTTCTTGGACGATATTCCCTGACGCCCCGGGACCTCTTTTTTTTATTTCGCGAAGGGCTAACAGGGCTGCCCTCCGGGCTCTCAGCCAGCGCATCGAAGGTCTTTTTTCGCATCCGACTGCCTCGAATCCTGGCGGCTGCAATCACCGGCTGCGGCCTTGCCCTGTCGGGATCGGTCTATCAGGGGGCCTTTCGCAACCCCCTGGTTTCTCCCGATATTCTGGGAGCCACTGCCGGAGCGGGACTTGGGGCGGCTGTTGCCCTACTCCTCAACCTCAACGGCAGCCTCGTTCAGCTGGTCGCCTTTCTCTTTGGTCTGGCGGCAGTAGGAGGGACTACCATACTCGCCCGTTCCTTCGGCGACCGAAACAGTCTGACCCTCTCCCTTGTCCTCACCGGTATTGTCGTCTCCGCCCTCTTTCAGGCCGGCATCTCCCTGGTAAAATATGTGGGTGACCCCTATACGAAGCTCCCTGCCATCACCTTCTGGCTCATGGGCTCCCTTTCGGCGGCCGTCCCCTCATCGCTTCCCCTTCTATCGGCTCCCCTGCTGGCAGGCGGCCTTCCCCTCCTGCTGCTGCGCTGGAAACTAAATCTGCTCTCCCTGCCGGATGAGGAGGCGATGTCTCTGGGAATCAATACCACACGATTGCGTTTTATCGTGATCCTCTGTGCAACCCTCATCACCTCATCGGTAGTCGCCGTAGGAGGCATCATCGGATGGGTGGGCCTGATCATCCCCCATCTGGCACGAATGCTGGTGGGCTCCGACTGTCGCTTCCAACTTCCCGCTGCCATGGTCCTCGGGGCAAGCTACCTTTTGCTGGTGGATGATATTGCCCGAAGCGCAACGGCCATGGATATTCCTCTCGGCATCCTCACCGCCGTGATAGGCGCCCCCTTTTTCCTGTTGCTTATGTACAAACAGCGGAGAAGCCAGTCATGAACATCGAAGTGAAGGAGCTCTCCTGCGGATACGGCGCAAAGGTGCTGCTGGAGGGGCTCAATCTGACCCTTTCCCGGGGTGAGATCCTCTGCATCCTGGGACCCAACGGCGTGGGTAAAACAACCTTTTTCAAAACGATCCAGGGCTTTCTGAAACCGCTTGCCGGAGAGGTATATATCAACAACACCCTTCTCTCCCGTCTCAGCCGCAGGGAACTTGCACAGCTCATAGCCTATGTCCCCCAGGTCCACGGCCACCCCTTTTCCTACAGCGCACGTGATATGGTGCTCATGGGACGCACCCCGTACCTAAACACGCTTTCGGCACCGGGAAAGGGGGATTCTGCCGTATGTCGAGAGGTGATGGAGCAGCTGGGGATCGCGCATCTGGCAGACCGATGCTATTCGCAGCTATCAGGAGGGGAACAGCAGATGGTGCTCATCGCCAGGGCAATGGCACAGAAGCCCACCTTTCTCATGATGGACGAACCGACCTCCAATCTTGATTACGCTCATCAAATGTACCTGCTCCGGCAGATGATCAAACTGCGTGACACGGGACTGGGCATCATGATGATAACCCATTCCCCGGATCAGGCCTTTTTCTGCGCAGACAACGTGGCGCTCTTCTATCGGGATCGTCGGGTGCAGGCCGGAGCAACGGCCACCGTTCTCACCGAAACCTCCCTGAAGGATGCCTACGGCATCACCGTCGACCTATTCAGAAACCGAAACAGCGCCGGAGAAGTGGTTACCACCTGTTCTCCGGTTATGGGATAGAGCAAAGACCATTATCGCCTTTTTATCATTCTTAAAGCCCCGGCGCCGATAATCTGATCTTCGGTGACGGCATAGCCCTGGTACTGGAGGAGATTCAACATGGCGCTGCTTTCACAGTGATACCCCTCGTGTACCTGAAAGCCCTCGAGCATGACGCCTTCCGGCGGGCTCCAGCCGGAACCCGTACAACCGAAAAGACAGCCCGCACCCAACAGCAAAATAACATCTTTCATTATATCCTCCATATCGTAATGGTAACAAAGAGGATAAACCCTCCAGTAAGGGGGAGAGGCAAGAGAAATACATACAGATGCCTGCGAGAAATGAAAGTGTCAAAACCAATAAATTTACGTAAATAATTTAAAATAAACTTCAAAAAACACAAATATAAAATCATGTCAAAATTTATGTTGACACCAAACCAGAGTCATGCTAAATCTTTACGTAAACAAAGGCTTGTTTCTTATTTGGCCGGATCTTTTCAGACAAGCGAATACAGCAAAGGTAAATATGATAACAAGGCCTGAATATTCTATCATTTATTCATATCGGAGGATAAAGATGCACAAAAGATCAAAAACAATGCTGGCCCTTTTAACACTACTCGTTCTGGCATTTCCCTTATTTGCGGGAGGAAAACAGGAAGGAACCAAAGATGACAGACTGCGATTTGCGTTCCTGCCGAACACCCAGAACAATACCTTTCAGAGCACCATGAACGACACATTTAAAACATTGTGTGATGAGAAAGGAATCGCTTACACCGTTCTGGATCCCGACTATGACCTGAACAAGCAACTCAACCAATTATCAGACGCCGCCAATCAAAAATATGATATGGTGTTCGTCATCCCCGTAGACTCCAACGGCATAACCGCAGGGCTCATGGAACTCAAACAAGCCGGTGTCCCTGTCATCAACGTCGATACCTCAGTCGGCAAAGACGATTTAAGCCTCGTACTTTCGGTGGTCGCAACCGACGCCTATATGGCGGGAACACTGGTTGGAGCCCAGATGGTAGAAGACTACCCAGAAGGCGGCAAGATCGCCATTCTCGATTTCCCCTCCAATGAAAGTTGTGTCGACAGGGTAAACGGTTTCCTTGAAGGCCTTGGCGCAAACAAAAGCGCATTCGACATTGTGGCCCAGCAGGATGGAGCCGCAGCACTTGACGCATCATTGGTGCTTGCCGAAGACATTATCACAGCACACCCCGATCTGAAGGCCTTCTTTTGCATCAATGATCCAAGCGCCCTCGGAGCGGCGGCGGCAATCAAGGCAGCAAACCAAAAGGGCCAGATAGGAGTATACAGCATCGATGCCTCGCCGGATGGAAAGCAGGCACTGCTCGACGGAGAGTTTACCGCCGTGGCCGCACAGGTTCCCATCGAGATTGCAAAATACGCCTTCAACCAGGCCCTGGATGTTCTGGATGGTAAAACAATCGAGAAATCGGTATATCTGCCTTCCCACCTCGTCTCTCAGGAAGAAGCAACCAAGACCCTGAACGACTGGCAGTAACCTATCGCCAGGATTTCCGAAGGTTTCTACCGCAAAGAGGAGGGCTGAACCCTCCTCTTTGTTTGTCAGATGCATGAGGGTAATGGAGATGAATGAAATAGTATTGGAAATGAAGAACATCAAAAAGAGTTTCTCCGGAGTACATGCATTGAAAGGCATCGATTTCTCGCTGAAAAAGGGCGAAGTCCACGCATTGCTGGGAGAAAACGGTGCGGGAAAATCGACATTGATCAAGACACTCGGAGGAATTTACCGCCCGGATGAGGGAACCATCACGATCCGGGGCAGCCAGGTGGTAATTGACAAGGTCACAACAGCACGGGAATACGGAATAGGGATCATTCACCAGGAAATTGTGCTGGTCCCCCACCTCTCCGTGGCCAAGAACATTTATCTCGGAAGAGAACCTTTGACGAGGGGGGGGATACTCGACGAGAAGCGCATGATAACGGAGGCCCACACGATGATTTCACGATTGGGGCTCTCCATCGATGTGACCCGTCCGGTTGAAGAACTAACCATCGCCCAGCAGCAAATGGTTGAAATTGTAAAAGCCATCTCCTTCAACGCCAAGATCCTGGTTATGGACGAACCGACCTCATCCCTTAGTGAAGAAGAAGTGGAGAAGCTGTTTGAAACAATTGGGAAATTAAAAACCCACAATGTAAGCATCATCTATATCTCTCACCGCATGGAAGAATTGTTCAGGATTTCCGACAGAATAACGGTCATTCGCGACGGCCTGTATGTCGGGACCAAGGACACGGACAAAACCAACACGCACGAACTGGTTGCCATGATGGTGGGACGAAACCTGGAAAGTTTCTATACAAGAACATACAACAAGCTGGAGGGAGCGCCGGTTGTACTGGATGTAAAGCACCTTTCAAGCAAAGGCTATTTTGAGGATGTTTCTTTTTCCGTAAGACGTGGTGAAGTGATAGGCTTTGCAGGCCTGGTGGGAGCCGGCAGAAGCGAGATCATGATGAGCATTTTCGGCTGCCCTCCGCAAAGATCATCGGGGACCGTTCTCCTCAATGGAGAAGAAGTGCATTTCACCAACTCCCTGCAGGCAATAAGAAAAGGAATCGGGTTCGTTCCCGAAGATCGAAAAAAACAGGGGTTGGTCCTGAGCAACTCGGTCGGATACAACATTACACTTGCTTCGCTGAGATTTCTTATGAAGGGAATCTCAATCAGCAAAAACAAACGGCAGGCAATTATAGACAAGCACATCAAAAAACTGATGATAAAAACATCATCGGCAGACGCGGAGGTATCGAGTCTATCAGGGGGCAATCAACAGAAGGTCGTAATAGCAAAGTGGCTGGCAACACAGCCAAGCCTGCTCATTCTGGACGAACCAACCAGAGGCGTGGATGTCGGAGCCAAGTACGAAATATACACGATCATTAACCAGCTGGCTTCCGAAGGGATTGCAATAATTTTCATATCCAGCGAACTCCCTGAAATCATAAATATGTGCGACTCGGTATGCGTGGTCAGGGCCGGAAAAATTGTCAAACAGATTCCCCATGAAACATTGTCGCAAGAATACATCATGCAGTTTGCCGCAGGAGGAAAAGAGCATGAATAAAAACTTCAGGACCTGGCTTCGCAGCAATACCGTCACCACCATGCTCCGCAATAATGCCGGCATCTTGGTCGTCTTGATCCTGTTCGGGGTCTTCCTATCCTTTACCACCGATAACTTTCTCACGAACGGAAACATCATATCGGTATTGCGCCAGATTTCCATCAACATGTACATCGCCCTCGGGATGACCCTGGTCATCATCCTTGGAGGTATCGATTTGTCCGTCGGCAGCATTGTCGCCATGAGCGGAACACTCATCGTCGGTTTCATCGTTACCCAGGGACTTCCGTTATGGCTCGCCATTGTGCTGGGACTCCTGCTGGGGACCCTGGCCGGTCTGATAAACGGAATCATCATTGCAAAATTCAAGGTCCCGGCCTTCATCGTCACAATGGCAATGATGAACATCGCCAGCGGCGTTGCGTATGTATACAGCGGAGGCCGCTCCACAAGAATCACCGAAGATTTTTTCGTACAGATCGGAACAGGCTATATATTTGGAAAAATTCCCCTCCCCGTCGTTTACATGATAGTGCTGATCGCAGTCTTCGTATTCATGCTCAATAAAACGAAATTCGGTACCTATGTGTATGCAATCGGCGGAAATCGTGAATCGGCAAAGGTAAGCGGCGTTCCCATCATGAAGGTCGAGATAGCCGTATTCACCCTTACCGGCCTGCTATCGGCCTTCGCAGGGCTTGTGCTTGCCAGCAGGATGTACTCGGGACAGCCTTCGGTGGGAAGCGGCTATGAACTCGACGCCATTGCTGCGTGTGTTCTTGGCGGCGTTTCAATGGCGGGAGGAAAGGGGCGTATCAGCGGGACCGTTATAGGTGCGATGGTCATTGGAATCATTTCAAACGGCCTGAACCTCATGGGCGTCAGCTCCTTCTGGCAACTGATAGTGAAGGGAGTAATCATTCTTTTCGCCATTCTCATCGATACACAAAACGGCAAGGGAAGCGCATTTTCCACGTTCATCAAGAACGCCTCATTGCGTCATAGATCATAAATACTGGAGCAGCATATGAACATCTTTAGAAAACCATCATTCACCGAATCCACCGGTGATGCCATACCATTTTATCACGACGGCACCTACCATATTTTCTCATTAACATCCCCACCGGGAACTACGGTATATCCCGATCGACTCAGAACGACCTGGAGTCATACCATATCCGAAGATCTGGTAACATGGAAAGAACTTCCGACAGCCCTTTATCCCGGAGAAGGCGACGAGCCGGACGCCTCGGGCGTATGGACAGGAGCCGCCCTTTTCGGAGAGGGAACATATCATATTTTTTACACCGGCTATAATATACATGCGGAATATCAACAAACGATTTGCCACGCCGTAAGCGACGATTCAATCTCCTGGCACAAGGATCCACGAAACCCCATTATCATTCCCAACACGGAGCTGTACGAAGCGCTTGACTGGCGCGATCCATACGTCTTTTACCATGAAGAGGAACATGAATACTGGATGCTGATATCAGCACGCAGGAACAACGGACCAAGCACACGACGCGGCTGCGTCATACTCTACAAATCTCCCGACCTGACATCCTGGCATTATTCCCGTGCCCTGTACACGCCAGGCCATACGAACTGTCCCGAGTGTTCAGAAATGTATAAAATAGGTGACACATGGTATCTTTCTTATTCCCGCTTTTCCGAGTTTGGCAACACCATCTATCGAATTGCCGATACCCCCTACGGGCCATGGAAAACCCCGGTAAAAGATGGGATAGGCGGCCGAAGATTTTACGCCGCGAAATCAATGAAAAACGACGAGGGGCGACGTTTCTACTTTGGCTGGGCCCACGATCGTGCAGACAATAGTGATGCAGGTCAGTGGTATTGGGGCGGGCTCTTCTGTGTTCCGCATGAGGTTGTGCAGGATACAAACAAAGAACTCAATGTCAAACTTCCCGTTGAAATAGAAGCCACCGCAAAACAGGAGATAGCGTGGAAACTTCTCCCCAAATTGGGGGATGTCGTGACGCATGGAAAGAAATCATTATCAGTTGCATCCAAAGAAACCTTCTCGTACGGTTTCTTTGATCACTGCGAGAATCGCTTTCTTTTCTCCTGTACAATTTTGCCCCGGGAGGTTTACGATCATTTCGGCTTGCTGATCAAGTCCGACGACGATGCGGCAAATTGCCTCCTGCTCTCTTTTGATGTAAGCATGAACAGGGTTTCACTCCTCAATCTACCCATGGGAGTCGATCCATTCTGGCAGCAATCCTGTCAGGCCATTCCCGAACCCAAGGAACCGGGCCCCGATGGTATCAGGGTCGCGGAAAAAGTGTTCAAAATCAGCCCCACTAGTGCGATCGGAATAAAAGCACTTATCGACAAGGACATGGTGGAACTGTTCATAAACGATGAGGTTGCCTTCACGTATCGCTACTTCGCCAAGGCAGACCATGAAATCGGATATATGGTACAGGATGGTGAGGTCGATTTCGATGACATCACGATAAGAGCATAAGAGACTATAAATATTAAATAACTATAGAGAGCCACCATACCGCCGGTTCACTAGCTGCCGGCGGTATTTTTTGTACATGCTGCCATGATTCCCAGTCAATTCATGACAGTCTGTTTTACCAAACGCTCAAGATCGCTCGGAATGGCCTCGTGCAAGATATCTTTCCAGGCTTTTATAAGCTGTTTGGGTTTTACAACATACGGCTGAACGCCGACAAATTTGAAAGTCTCGTTACTAACTAATGCTTTTGCAACGGCCTTGGCCGTAGCCTCACCTTGCTCATAAGGGCGCTGGGTACTCAACCCCATCACCATCTTTTTTTGGGCCATATATGAGGCTATTTTATAATCAAGATCAAATGTAAAGATCGCTATATCCGTCCGCCCCATCTCCTCCAGAGCTTTGATTGCATACAATGCCGGCTGATCCCAGGAGATGTACAGCCCCTCAATATCCGGATGCTGTTTGATCATCTGTTTGCATGTATCATAGGCATGCTCGATCCTTCCAAAGGATTGAATGGCAACAATATCAATATGAGCGTACATTTCCCGGACCACCTTCTCCGCAGAAGCATCCCGAAGATGCGTGCCATAAAAGGGAGTACCATGAATAATAAACCCGACTTTTGCACTCGATCGTGCTTTAAAGTAGTCTCCAAGCAAAATTCCCGTGTTATTACCGTTTTCCCTCTCGTTCACCGAGACACAAGTGACGTAGGATTCTTTCGATAATCCTTCCGGCACATTGCTGATAAAGACCAGCTTGATCGTCTTGGAAAGCTCCTTGAATTTTTGTGCAGTGACATGATCATCGGTAGGGATGGCAATCAGCACATCGGGACGCTGGATCCGTATTGCTTCAAGCTGGGCCAGCTGCAACGACGGATCAAACTGCGCATCCATGACAGATACCACAGAAATCCCAAAAGATTCCAATGTTGCCCGAATAGCCTGTTCGTGCAGGCGGGTCCACGCGGTACCCCCATAATGAAAGGAAATCGCCACACGATAATTCTTGTCACGGAGCATACGTCGTTCGTCCGTCGTCAATATAATCTCGTCGGGAGAAACAGCCTTTTCACCAAAAGGCCCCATTCCCAGCATCCTTGTCGACTTTCGATTAATCAACTCGACACCCACTTGCAAGTCACGGCTTTCAAGCTGCTCTCCCGCCATCAAACGAAGTAGAGCGTCCCAGGCCCTTTGGGCCATCTGTTCGGTATCCTCTTTTAAAATTGTCAGGGGAGGAGCCGTGATTTCATAGAAGGGATTATCCCCATATGCAATTATGGAGATATCCCGAGGACATTCCTTGCCCATATTCTGCAGCGTTTTCAACAGATCACAGGTCAGCTCATTCCCAACTACAACACATGCGGAAGGTTGTTGTCTTTCATAGGCGAGCTTAATCTCATGCTCATATGCCTCTCCGTTCATATGGGGCTCAAATTCAAAAACAAGCGAGCCTCTGTAATAGAGTGAACTTTCCTCCAGTGCTTGTTGATATCCCTCAAGCTGATCTTTACCAGTCGCCCCAATCCCCTGTATCTTGAGCAAGGCAATGCGCTCATGTCGATTCTTGATCAGTTGTTTGGTACCAAGATATATCGCCTTCTTTATGGCAAATGTCACAGAGCAAATTTCATCTGAGTTGATTCTCCGCTCGATACAAACAAAAGGAATCCTTGAACGTAGCAATTTGCCATAAGATCTCGGATTATCGGTGGCAGGAACCAAAAGTATCGCCGCATACGTCTTTTTGGAAATAAGCGATTGTAGTATTTGCCTCTCTACCTGCTTATCGTCATTCGTGATATGCACGGAAAGCCGAAGAGTAGAATCTTCGGCCAAGGCATGAATATGGGAGGCGATACGAACATAGGTTTGTTCTTCGAGATTCGGCACCAGCAGGGCAACAGCACCACTGCGGCCGTACGAAAGGGACCCGTCGGCGCTGATTCTCTTATTCTGGTACCCTGTTGCAACAATAGCCTCCTGAACTCTCTGTACAAGCTCTGGCTTAACATAGCGTGTACAGTTGATAACATGAGAAACCGTTGCAATCGAAACACCGGCAGTATCCGCAACATCCTTTATAGTGACCTTTTGCCTTTTTGCCATTTCACTCTCTTTTTACGCAAATTTCCAGTGAATTATAAAGGTTATAGCAGAAACATGTCAAACAGAAGAATAAATATGCCAATAAAAGCAATAGAATATGCTTTTTTATATAAACAGGTTGGTACCAACATGCATCTGGATGAAAAAGGGGACTGTATAAAAACCGAAACAGCGCCGGAGAAGTGGTTACCACCTGTTCTCCGGTCGTACGATAAACCCTGTATTGGCGTTATTTTAAGCGTCGGTATGGTTTCACGGCATCATTGGAGAGAGGAACTTCAAATTTGCAACGATCACCCCGAACAATCGATTGAGTAAACTCATATACCTCATTATTCTCCAGATAGCCAATCCGCTCCACGGCGAAGGCAAGGGTTCCCGCGTGGCAATCAAGAAGTTCGCTCTCCTGTTTACTCACTTGAACTACTTCGTACGATTCCACACCATGATGCGGCATTATCCCACACTCTTTATTCAGAATATTGTAGAGTGATTCGTGTTCCAGACGATAGCTGTTTAAGACCGAGCAAATCTTGTAAGGGATATAGGTCTTTTCCAAGATAAGAGGAACGCCATCAGCTTCTCGTATCCGATAGATATAGTTCACCATAAAGCCTGAATCGGCAATACGAAAAATTTCCATCAGACGAGGATCGGCTTCGATAACCTCATAATGAATAATCCGGGAGGAGGGTTCCATACCCTCCATGCGGGCCTGGGCGGAAAAACTGTACAGCGAGCTTACATTCTTCCGTAACTTCGGATTAGCGACAAAAGATCCCAGACCGCGGCGCCGGTATACAAAACCCTCTTTTTCCAGTGCCCCGAAAGCCTGCCGGGCAGTTGACCGACTAATTCCATACCGGGAACAAAGCTCGGACTCAGAGGGCATCCTATCCCCCGGCTTTAGCTCTCCCTAAAATATACATCGTTTAATGATGAGAATAAGTTGGCTATATAACGGCGTCTCATCTTCTTCGCTTACATCATACTGAAAAATCGGGTTATTCTCCAAGCAACTATCTCCCGTATCTACTTTCCTCATCATAGAATAAACCCTATTATTTGACAATGATTACTGATTAATACAATCATCGATCAGAGCAATTCCTTGTATCAGCAATCGGGGAAGATGGAGTGTGCCTTTCCACGCAGAACCCTTTACCGGCAACGCAATGCTGCCGTCTCTGTGAAGATATCCATACCATTCACCATATTCATAATCGGGAAAGTGAGAAAATGTCCATGCATGAACCTCGTCATATGACGCCAGGTATTTGTCATCTTTCGTGATAACATACGCCAAGAGCAGCGCATAGAGACTTTCAGTATGCGGCCACCAATATTTCATATCCCATTCAACATGTTCGGAGGGTTTTCCTTCAAGATCAACAAAAGAAAACAAGCCTCCGTATGTTTCGTCCCATCCCCGTTCCAAAGATGCATCAAGGATTTGTAAGCCCAGAGCAATGGTATCTCTGTTACCGCGATACAGCCCCTCCTGCATAAGAAACCAAGCCGTCTCAATTGAATGCCCGGGGTTTATGGTCCTCCCGTCCGGAGTATTAATGACAGAACCATCTTGTGCGACAGTCTCAAGGAGCGCCCTCTCATTGGGCTTAAAAAAGTAGCGCTGAATATCTCCGATGCAGGTATCGATTACCTGAGAAAAATCTGATGAAATACTTTTATCCACATCCATCGCTCTGATGACCTGTGTAGTCGACATAAGCAGCATGGTGGCCGTCAAACTCTGTATATTCCGGTTTTCACTATAAAATTTGGAAGGCAGTTCCTCGGGGTGATGATACAAATGGACAATAAGCCTGTAGGTTTGTAAAGCCAGTTCATAGGCTTCGCGATCATTTGCAGCCTTTGCATATTCACTTAGTCCCAATATACCAAAGGTTTCGGTAAACCAGTACCTTCGTTTTCGTAATTTTCTCCCTTGTTTATCCACAAGAAAGAACATCCGTCCGTCGGAATCTATACAGTGATTTTTAATAAACTCATAGCCATTCTTTGCAGCAGCAAGCCATTCATCATTCTTTTCTATCTCATTATATAATTTTGAAAAGAACCACAATGAACGATTCTGCAGCCAGACAGCTTTATCGGAACACAGCAAGCTTCCATCGCGGTCAAGATAATGAAAATACCCCCCGTTTTCTCTATCAATGGAAAATTTCATCCAAAATGGGACCACATCATTGAGCAATGTTTTGCTATATATATAGCGTAGCTGTTCTAATCTATGGGTATCAATACATCCGTCCATCATTCTGCCCTTCTGTTTCCTTTATCGATTCTGTTTGTTACTGGACACATCAAACCAAACCGCCATAAGCAATATCAGCCCCTTTATCACATCCTGCCAGGCGGCAGTCAGGTTTAACAGGCTCATTCCATTGCCAAGACTTGTCATAACGAGAGCTCCGACCAATGCTCCGAAGAGCATACCCCGTCCTCCGGTCAGGCTGATTCCTCCTATGACGCATGCCGCAATACTATCCATCTCAAACGAATTTCCTGCATTCGGTGTGGCAGATGCCAGTCTTGAAGTTAATACATTGCTGGCCACAGCCGAAAGGAAACCCATCATAACAAAGACCTTCATATATACCTTTCGAATATCAATGCCCGATAATTTCGCGGCCTTGCTATTACCGCCTACAGCGTATATATACCTGCCGTATTGTGTCTTGTTGTACAAAAAGGCAAAGATGAAATAGAGAATAAGCAAAATGAGCACCGGAACGGGAATACCTTGATATGAATTAAATCCGAAAACAAAACATCCTACCAACACTAGTACCAAGAAATACTTTCCGAAGAGTACTCTTTTTGATGCAATATCAAAGCCATATGAGGATCGCCTACGCCGCATGCCCTGTTCAAAGAATATAAAACCGCCAATACATATAATACCGAGAAGGATGCTTAGCCATCCGGGAAGGTATTCCTGCCCGAGCAGCGCAAAATCAGGATTGGAAACGGGAATCGAACATCCTTTCGTTACTAAAACAGTGGCCCCGCGAAAAATCATCATTCCCCCCAGGGTCACAATAAAAGCTGGAACATTTTGATATGCTATCCAATAGCCCTGCCACACACCTATGAGTAATCCGGCCAAAAGTGAAATAGCGATGGCACATACACAATTCATATCATACTGCGTTTGTAGCAAGGCGGTAATGGCACCGGTTACCCCGACAACAGATCCTATTGAAAGATCAAACTCTCCTGACACAAGGCAGCCGACCATGCCGATTACCAGAATACCTTTTATACCGGTAAGCCGAAAAAGGTTGGAAAGATTTCGCACTGAAAGAAACGTACCACCGGTTAATATGGCAAAGAGTACCCAGATGACGATCAAGGCCCCCACCATTGCATAGGATCGTATACCTTTGATTAGCGTGTATCGATTTTCCAAAGAATTGGTTTGCAAAGACTTCATTTGTGTATTCTCCTATATCGATGCAGTCGCATATTGCATAATGCGTTCCTGAGTTGCTTCTGTATATGAAAGCTCACCAGTTAGGCGACCTTCACACATGACCAGAATTCTATCGGCCATGCCAATGACCTCCGATAATTCCGAAGAGATCATGACAATAGCAACCCCCTGATCAATCAGATCGTTCATAATTTCGTATATGTCATGTTTTGCTTTTACGTCGATTCCTCTGGTAGGCTCATCAAGAATGAGAACATCAGGTTTCGTCATCAGCGATTTTGCGATGACAACCTTCTGTTGATTACCGCCACTGAGGTTCTGGACCAGCTGCTCTAATCCGGAGTACTTTAAAGAAAGTTTCTTTGCATATGTCTCGGTTTCGCGTATCTCTTTATTGGAATCAATCTGCCTGAACCAGGAAACCATATTGGGAATATTTGCCAAGGTGGAATTTCTTATAATATCCATACACATGACAAGGCCCCGTTCTTTTCGATCTTCAACGACCAAGCCAATACCCTTTTTAATGGCATCATACGGTTTGTGGATATTAATCTTTTGTCCATGAATGAAGACGGTACCCGAAATCTCGTATCGCTCATATGCGCCGAATAACCCCATGAAAAGTTCCGTTCTTCCGGCTCCCATAAGTCCCGCAAAGCCCAGGATCTCACCTTTTTTCACGGTAAAACTGACGTGATCAACCAAAACCTTGGAGATCGCAGGGTCAAACACACTGAGGTCTCTTACCTCCATCACAATATTCGAAGGGAAATGTTCCTTTCGGGGATATTGCTCAGTTAGATCCCTTCCCACCATATGTTTGATTATGAGATGCTCATCGAACTCCCTTCTGGGGGCCGTTATTATACTTTTCCCGTCTCTTAACACTGTTATGGTATCGCTTATTTCCAGGACACGATTAATCTTGTGCGAAATATACAGACAGGTAATGCCGTCATTCTTTAAAGAACGTATGATGTCGAAGAGAATGAGAGCGTCGGAATCAGGTAGGGCCGAAGTAGGTTCATCAAATATGATCACCTCGACGTTTTTGGAAATTGCCTTTGCAATTGCAACGATTTGCTGTTGTCCGACACTCAGCATCTCAACAGGAATATCCGGTGATATAGAGGATTTTAGTTGTTGAAGAATCTTGATTGACTCATTTCGCATGCAGTTATAGTCAATAACGCCATGCGTTTCAGGTTCATTTCCAAGGAAGATATTTTCACAAACTGTCATATTGGGGATCAGTTCAAGCTCCTGGTATATGATGCTAATTCCCGCTTGTTCAGCCTGTTTGGTGTCCCTATTGTGCTGTTCAACACCTTTAAACATGACGCTGCCGGAATATTCGCCATAGGGATATACTCCAGCCAATATTTTCATCAAGGTAGATTTTCCGGCCCCGTTTTCTCCGACTATCGCATGGACTTCGCCTCGGTTAACACGAAAACTTACTTGATTCAGGACAACGACACCAGAAAACCCTTTGACTATTCTCTCAAATACTAAAAAGCTACGGTTATCCATGCGTACAACTCTCCATTTTACAAGTTCAAGGAACACAAAGAGTGCCCGGACGACTATAGAGCAGTCCGGGCATACATCAGCTACTTAGGCCACCGATTTTTCGGAACGTTTTTGTATACATCTTCCATCTTTTGCAGTTTTTTCCCGATCACGATATCGTACAAAGTATCAGAAGTTATCTTACTGGCAGACAGAAGAACAGCAGGAACCGACTCACCACCGGCCTCAACGGTTCCATTAACAGCCTGATGGTCCACACCCATTGCAAGATCTATCGCCGCATCGACGGCAGCTTTCGCAATAAAATCATGTTCGAAAAGCATAGTCATGCTTTGACTTCCTTCGGCAATCCTCTGGAGAGCAGCCACATCGCCATCCATTCCTGTTACAAAAACCTTTCCATCAAGGCCCTGTGCCTTTAGTGCCTGTATGCAGGCTCCTGCCATGGTGTCGTTTTCAACTAATACAGCCTGAATGTTGTTATGTTCATTGGTAAGTGCGTTTTCCATATTCGACATGGCGTTCTCCGGCGACCAGGTATCGATGTACTGCTCATACACCACACTGATATCACCGCTGTTAATCTTCGGCTGAATGACATTGTAGAAACCATCCCGCAGCTGATAGGAGACATTATCTCCCGAGTCTCCTGCAATCACGACGTAGTTACCTTCTGGTACACTATTAGTTGCACTTTTCGCCATATCTTCGCCTATCATGGTAAAATCGTATCCCACAAACATTGTGAGTCCTTTATTATCAATGAGCCGCAGATACGAAATCACCGGAATACCGGCTTCCTTTGCGGCATCCAGACTCGAAGACATTGCATTAACATCCTGAGGACCGATAATGAGGCAATCCACATCCTGGGTAATCAGATTATCTATTTGTTGATTCTGTACATTTGCATCGGTATCGGCATCCTGGACAATAAGCTTCACACCTTGTTGCTTTGCATATGCAATAGCAATTTCCTTTTCAGCAGCCCAACGCTCCTCACGCAATGTAGGAAAAGAGAATCCGATGACAACCTCTTCCTTGCTCTTACTCTCCGCCGTACTTTCCTGCGAACCTTCTGCGCTAACGAAGAACGGGACTAAGAATAAAACTAATGCCATTACACTTGATAACATTTTCTTCATCGCTCTTACCTCCATAATGTTCTAATAAGCTGTCTATTTTTAGATCAGCTGTTCATCAAGCAAGATTTCAGCTACCCACCGTGCCGCAGTGCCGACAACACAGGGGCACTTGTATTCATGCGCACCAGAATTTCCGAAAGCTGCTTTTTGACGAGCATCACGTAGTAGGAAAAATTCACCGAACAGTTTTTCTTGCACACCTTTTCCAAGGACGCTTCCATAGGTTTCGACATATTTATCATGTAATCTCTGGGCCATAGAAAAAGAACGGTACTGGTTCTCTTTATCATTGGAAAACGTATCGAAACTTCTGCCGATAAAGGTTCCCATGTACAGGATTCCCCCGGAATATCCCCCGCAGGCACCATCTCCACATTGCGCCATTCCTCCGGAGAGTGCGGTGGCAGCTTTAAAAAGGCTCTTATCCACCGGCGTAATCGTTTCCCCTAATCCATACAAGATACATTGGGAACAGCCGTGGAAACGAACTTCAGCCTGATATGCGGCTTCGTAGACCTCTTTTAACCGCTTTACCCGTCTTGCTGCATCAACGCGGGGAGGATCCTGGGAAAACTTACCATACTGTTCATATATAAGTTGAATAAGATCGGGGTGCCGGTCCAAGACTGTATATCGCTTAACAGCATATCTAAGCCCGACATCAACCGTGTAGCTTCCTATTTCTTCAAGAAATGTATCTTTCGTCCCCGCCTGCATGAACATCAAAGCAATAGCGGTAGCAAGATAATAGGCAAGCTTCCCTTTTTTTCTGTATGAAAGGGCCGCATTAATAAGCATCTCCAACCATGAGCAAGCAGTTGCCGAGCTATCCATCGAGATGCCATGTTCGAGTTCACCGCTTTCCTGCAATTCACAAACCGTAGAATGCACAATGTGGTTAACAGCTTCGGCATCCAGGTTGCGTGAAGAGATGAGTAATTCCAAGAAATTCCGTAATGTATATTCGTTGCTTTTCTTTTCCATCATGAACTCGATCTATGTGTTATTTCTCTTTCAGGGTACCGGCTTGTTCACGCTGCCTGCATTCATCAAGGATTGTCTTTGTCGCCGTTGCACCAAACCGCGAGGCCCCAGCAGCACGCACATCAAGTGCAGCATCTAAGGTTCTGACACCCCCGGCAGCTTTGATCTGCACCTTTGGGCTGCATGATGCACGCATAATCTGCAGATCATGAATAGTCGCACCGCCGGTCCCGAAACCCGTCGACGTCTTTACAAAATCAGCCCCGGCAGCCTCCGACAACTCACAGGCTTTCCTGATGAGATTGTCATCGAGATAGCAATTTTCTAAAATCACCTTCACAAGAGCATGTTTAGCGTGGGCCACATCAACCAGCGCTTTTATTTCTTCTTGTACGTATGCATAGTCATGAGACAAAAGCCTTCCGATGTTGATGACCATGTCGAGTTCCACCGCTCCATCAGCCATGGCCTCTTCTGCTTCATAGACCTTTACCTTGGTGGTATGTGCCCCATGGGGAAAACCAATAACCGTTGTTACCTTTACCTCTGTCCCCGCCAGTATCTCCACCGCCAACCTGACATCGGCAGGATGCACACAAACCGATACCGTCTCGTACGCCTTTGCCAGCTTTAATCCTTCCCGAACCTGCTCAGTAGTCAGATTGGGCCTTAAAAGGGAGTGATCAATCATTTTTGCAATGTCGTGCGTCGTAATCATGTAATACCTCTTATATTTCAAATGTTTGTAACATTTACAACATATGATAGTATGTTGTCTTTTCTTGTTTGTCAATAACATTAATGTCTCAATTAATGTCGCAGAGAAAGGCCACGCAGCAGAGGCTTGGTATTCAACACAATATGACGTGTTGACGATCCGTCTCCTCCAAGACGGGAGACGCAGCATTCAACGGTCCGTTCGACCATCTCATCCCAAGGCACGGCTATCGTTGAAAAATTCAGCTCTTCAGAAACCGGCATATTATCGAACCCCATGATAAAAGGAGGAGCTATACCACTATCGGAACAATAGTGAATCACCGCAGATGCTAATTTGTCGTTACAGCAAAACACAGCACACTTTTCTTTTTCTACCTCTGTTCCAAAGAGGGTCGGTACGTGACGCAGGGCCTCTTCAAAATGCCAAGTCCCTGCCGATACCACCTGAGCATCAGGAAATTCGGAAAGAAAACCGGAAACCCTTGCCCGACTGCGTTCATCATCTTCGGGACCGGCAAAAACGAGATAGGCATCCAAAGAAAGATATTCTTTGAAAATCTGAGCAGCGGCAGTCCCTCCGGAGTAGTTATCAATATACACACTGTCGACCCAAATCGACGAAAGTCCCGGCGCAGCTTTTTGGTTCAACAAAAAGCCAAAAATATTTTGCCGGTAAAGCTGCATTTGAAGATAACCCGTATCGATCATTACAGGATAAAGATCGTCCTCCAAAACAGTATTGCGATCGGTCCATACGATTTTATGAGGAAGATCAACCGCTTCAAGACGAAGGACCAGTTTATGCAGCAGGAAAGCACTGTAGCTTGTTTTAATTTGGGCCCGTTCGGACACATAAAGACCTACCGCGTCATACGTATGATGCTCTCCCTTGACAAATGAACCGGACTGGGCCTTTCGGCCCAGATAGCCCTCCTCTTCCAGCTCTTTGAGAAGCCTGTGAGCAGTCATGTAGCTAATATGAAAGCGTGCGGCAATTGCACGATTTGAGAAAAACCGGTCACCGCTTTGATAGTATCCAGACGCTATGCGGTCAATAAGCTTTTGCTTGATTTCGGCAACCTTCCGGGTCCTTCCTTTCGGCATTTATACAAAGCTCTTTATGTGCGAAAGGTCGTCACGGTAGGCATCACAGGCCTCCTGAACAAGCGGCTGCTGAATAAAAGCACGGATATCGTTCGGAAATATAAAACCGGATTTTACACCATGAGCAGCATAAAAACTTAGGTCTGTGACATTATACAGGCCGGTACAAATTTCAACATCGAGATCCTGGGCATCAATGATCTGCTGCATTCGCAGTACTTCTTCGATCTTCGAGGAGACTCCTGCCTGCTGGATCATTCGACTGTAGGGTGCAATAGCTATTGCTCCGGCCGCTACGGCAAGAAGCATAAGAGGAGCCGTGGGCACAATCGTAGCCATGGCAATCGATCCCTGTTCTGTCAATGCACGAATAACGCGTAAACCGGCCGGTGTTGCAGGTACTTTGATGCGCATTTTGTTTGGATCTATGGATACCATCCTATCAGCCTCTCCCATCATCGCGTCAAAAGTCCCGTCGCCTATCTGATAATAGAGAGAATCGGCTTTACTGCAAAGAGCCTTAAAGAGCTTTACCGGATTCATCTCTTCTTTTGCCACAATAGTGGGGTTTGTGATGATACCCTCAAAAACACCTAGGGATAACAGCTCTTCAGCTTCCGTCGTATTTGCCGTTGCCAACCAAAATTTCATAATCTTCTCCTCACAGTTCGCTAGAATTTTGCCCTGAAAGTTTTATACGCATCAAAAATAGACTTCTCTCGTTCCAAAACTTCATCAACATGCTGAGATACATTATGGCTTGGATACACCATTACGGGTACATCCCGCTTTTTCAGCAAAGCAGCTGTCTCCGACACAATTGTATTCATAACGATCATGGACATAACGGTCGAGGCCCCTCCGGATTTCTCACCATCGCCAATATCCACAATTGCGTCATGTGCCGGGACACAGGTATCGATGACATACGAAGCGACCTCATCCAGGCGCTTGCCCGAGGGGGCTTTCGAACTCTGAGATTTTGCATGCGCAAGGGACACCACCGCAATTGTTTGCATACCAAGCGAGTGGGCCATCTCTGCCATCTCGACAGGAAGTGCATTAATTCCGGAATGCGAAAAAACAATTAATGTATCATCAGAAGAAAAACGGTAATTCTCAAAAATAACCTCGGCAAAACCCGAGGTTTGTTCAAGAAACGACATCTGCCGCTGTCCGCCCTTCCCGGTAACGAATCCGTTAAACCCCAGGCTTGGTTCGGTCAGTTGATGAAAACCGATAAAAGAGCCAATCCGGGGAAAGGCCTCCATACACGGCAAGGCACTATGTCCTGCCCCAAAAAGATGGATCCCGCGTCCCGCCTCAATACTATCCGCACAACATGTTACTGCCTGCTGTAATTGCAAGCAATTGCGTGAAACGAAAGTATCAAGGAGATCCTGTATTCCTTGAATAAATCGCGGCTCCACAGATTCCTCCTTTCCTAAAATTGTAGTGGACGATCCCAATTTTGTAAACTATAATATACCAGTTTATTTTTATTCTGATATATTTTAAGGGGTCGAATATGTACACATACTATGTGGGATTAGACATGGGCGGTACAAAACTCAAAGCAGCGGTACTGGATGAAGGCTATCAAATAATCAAAACGTTTTATTGCACTCCACAAAATGAGAAAACTACCCGGGAAATGTGCTCCGGAGAGTGGAAAAAACTCATCACTCCATATCTTGCTGAGCTTGAACAAGAATACCATGCATTACCTTCCGCATTCGGCATTTCGACTCCGGGAATCCCGAAAAAAGACCATACGGCAATAGGCCACATGCCCGAACGGCTAACCGACATTCAAGGTTTGGATTGGAGTGAACTTCTCAAGTATCCTGGAAAAATCTATACGGTAAACGATGCAAAAGCGGCTTTTATTGGAGAAATTCAAGCCGACGAGCTCAAGCACATCAAAAATATCTGTATGCTTACGTTGGGTACCGGTGTGGGAGGTGCTGCAAAAGTCGATGGGATTCTGTTGGAAGGAAACATCGGCAGAGCAGGACACCTTGGAAATATGAGTGTGGATATGGAAGGTAGACAAGCACTGACAGGCATCCCCGGAGGGTTAGATAATTTAGTCGGGAATTGCCAGATCTCCGAAAGGACGCATGGTTTATATGATGACCCGCTTGGTCTTGAAATGGATTATGTCAAAGGAGATCCGGCGGCTGTTGAATATTGGTTAAAGATGGTAAAGGCCCTGGCCGTGGGGATTGCTTCGCTAATAAATATACTTGATCCCGAAATTGTGATAATAGGCGGAGGAATTGCAAACGCCGGAAAAAATCTTTTCGGCCCCCTCAAGCGATACCTCGATCTTTATGAATGGAGACCCTATGGCATTCCGACAAAGATTATTCCCGCAGCAAATGGCGATTTCTCCGGCGCAATCGGTGCGGCGATATTTGCTCATGCGTGGCAACTGCATATCGATTCAGGCTCAAAAGGACAGTTAGCGATATAACCAATAGAGCCATAGCCATGTGCAGCCCTACCGAAACAGTGCCAGGATTTCCTCCCGGTCCATCCTTCCGATAAGCGAGGAATCGAAGGAGAGCAGCTCGTTGGCGATACGCCGCTTCTGTTCCTGAAGCTCTATAATCCGTTCCTCAACGGTCCCGGTAGCGATGAATTTGTAGGCAATCACAGGCCTCCTCTGGCCAATACGGTGACTTCTATCGATAGCCTGAGATTCCACCGCGGGATTCCACCAGGGGTCGAGGATAAAGACATAGTCGGCTTCGGTGAGATTGAGACCGGTTCCTCCGGCCTTGAGGCTGATAAGAAAGATCCCCTTTGCGTTTTTAAACGAGCGAATGGCCTGTTCCCGTGCACGAGTCCCCAGAGAACCATCAAGATAGGCATACTCCATCTCCTTTGCTTCAAGGCGCGCGCGCAGCAATGAGAGGACCTTGACAAACTGACTAAAAATCAACACCTTGTGGCCCTCGGCGAGGAGGGTTTCCAAAAGCTGAATTACGACATCCAGTTTGCTGCTGGTTTCGGGCTTCTCATCCAGAAGAATCGGGGAAATGGCAGCCTGGCGGAGTCTGAGCAGGGCCATCAATATTGCGTTGGCTACCTTGAGAGATCCGGGCTTGGCATCGATGAGACTTTTAACCTCCGCCCGCATAGACTCCTTCAACCGGGTGTAGAATCGGGCTTCTTGGGAGGAGAGCTCTACTTTGTACAAAACCTCTTCCCTTGCGGGAAGCTCTGAAGCCACAATCCCTTTGGTGCGTCTGAGAATAAAAGGAGCGATTCGTTTCCGCAGGTTTGAAGTTATCTCCCCATTACCGGCATGTACCGCCTTTGCGTAGTGACGTTTAAACGCCTCTCGTGTACCCAACAGGCCGGGATTAACGATATCCATCACGGCCCATAGCTCCATTACCGAGTTTTCGATAGGGGTTCCTGAGAGGGCTAAAGCACGATCTGCCGAGAGTGTCCGAACGGTTTTGTAGGTTTTCGTTGCTGCATTCTTAATGTTTTGACTTTCATCAAGACAAAGGAGATGCCAGGATATTGATGTAAACTCCCCGGCATCCAGCCTGAGAATCTGATACGAGGTAAGAACCACACCCCTGGGGGCCTTTCCCAGGGGTGCTCTGTCGGTCCCAATATGAATTGTTACCTCCATTTCCGGCAAAAACCGGTGAAATTCCGAGGCCCAGTTGGGAACGACACTTACGGGGGCCACGATCAGATAGGGACCTGCATCTCCCCTCCGAAGAGTATCCGCCAAGAGGGCAATGGTCTGGATCGTCTTTCCCAGTCCCATATCATCGGCCAGGATCCCTCCCAGGTTGTAACGTTCCAGAAAGCGCAACCACTCCAGTCCGGTTTTCTGATACTCCCGGAGCTTCGCCCGGAGGAGAGGACTAGGGGGCTCTTGGCGGGTATCGAATCCGGTCTCAAGCCTGGCGATGATATTCCGGCTGCGTTCCAGTCGGGGATCGTCGATGCCATCTATCAGGGAACCGAGATCCTGAACGGTTGCGATATCGTTGGGATACAAACGAAAGCTGCCCGATTTCCCTCGATCCAGTTCGTTAAGATGGATCAGCCGATCCACCTGATCATCATCCAAAACAATGAAATGATCTCCCGCAGAAAGCAATCGGCGGGATAGATCCAGCGAGTGAGTACCAATATCTTGTCCATCTATAGAAACTCTAAGATCAAGCCAATCCACCCCGCTGGCGGATTCAATCCTGATTTCACCGGCAGGATGAATCGGGATGCTATTCAAACGGAGTAACAAACCGGCAGCAAGCAGCTCGTGAGCCTTTTCCTTCAGGAATTGAACCAGAGTCATGTTGACTCTGAACAGCGAAGCATCGGGGGAAAAGCCTTCAGAAGCGCCCATACTGCGTGAAACCTGCTTCAAAGCAGCCTGATAGTCCACACGGGGAATCACCCAATATCCATCAGCATGAAGGGAGACTTCGGAATCTGGAAGTGAGGCGTGGTCGATACCGACCGAAAACTCAAGACCTTGGGGAACCTCGGTGATGTCGAGAGTAAGCCTGGGAATATTATCGGAAAACCGAAACTCAGTTTTTACTTCCGCAAGGCTTATCTGCTCCTTCGGAAGCAGCCTTTCCAACTCCCGAATATTCTCAGGACGCCAGGGCAGAAGTCCATTAACCAAGAGATCAAGGGCTCGATTTTCCGTACCGTTATCCACGGGGACGAGGGCCAGCAGACCGGAAAGGGGATGAAAGAGGAATTTCTCTGCACCCCGTCTGTCCAGAAGGCACTCCCTCGCAGCAACATGCTGCCGACGCCCCTGGGAATCGATATATGCGAGCAGTGGCTGAAATTCAACCTCCCCATTTTCTTCCAGTTGCGGTCGAAAATCCACCTCAAGACCCTCGACAGGGAAAATAGTGATGGGGACCGGGGGAGTTTGCCCGTTATCGACGTAAGCAGGAATCCCCTTTTCCCCGAGAAGATAGCCTATGCCGGTGTGAAGATCCAAACGGTTTCCTTCATACTCGAGGCATGAAGAAAGGAGCATTTTTTCCCTGTCGGATACATCTGCAAGATGAGCCGAATCACGAAAATTCGAAATTGCACCGAGCTCACCGTCTTGTCGTATGTACCGAAGGGCAGGGCGGACGAAAAGTTTCGACCGGAAAGCATAGGAGGGGTAAGGCCCTATGAGGAAAAGAAGGCGGAACCGCTTCTTCGGATCGCGGACAGGATGCTGCGGCTCTTTGATCAGATCACGGACCCAGGATTCTCCAGAGGCACGAGAGAACGACTTCGAAATCCCTAATCCGGAAGGTAAAGGAAGCTTGTCGTTTATTGCCGTCAGCAGGGATGCCCAAATATGCTTACAAAAGTCATCGTAGGGACAATTGCAGCTTGAAGCCGAAAGGTCGTCTCCTTTGTCTCCCTTCGTCCTAAGCACAACAGAATAGGGCATTCCCCGGCTCCCCTCCACCGAGAAAAAGGCTCCTTCAGGAGAGAGGCTTTCGAAGGCCACCCGGCCTTCCCGAAAGTACTCTGCCCCCCGATGCCGAATAATCGGTTCAAACAAACGCTTGGCTGCCACCAGATGCTTTGATGTAAAAATCATATCAGAGAAGGGATATTCATCATGTATGCTCTTTTGGGATGCCATCAGCACGCTCCTTGCACCGATTACACGGTATACTGATCCTAAAGATACTACACAAGAAGCGACTGAGGCTATTCATGGCTCATTACAAAATATACGCTGCAAAAATCACGGAGTGGTTTCGGAGGATTCCCGCCGCACCAATGTAACCGGCAGGACCGTTCGAATCGGGACGACCTCCCCTTTCATTTTCTGAAGAATGATCTCGATTGCATATTTACACATCAGTTCTATGGGCTGGCGGATGGTAGTGAGCGTTGGAGTGGTCAGGGTTGCTATTTCTATGTCGTCGAAACCAACAAGTTTCACATCCTCGGGAATACGAATCCCCTTCTTGTAACAGGCCTGAATAGCCTGTGCAGCAATGACGTCACTTGATGCAAAGATACCGTCTATCTCCGGATTTTCTTCAATCAGGGTATCTATCTCGGGCCTATAGCGACGATTATCAAACTGTTCCTCATTCGTCGTAAATATCAGAGGATGAACGTTCGCCGCATTACATATGTCGATGAAAGCCTTTGCTCTGTCATCGGCGGGAAGACGGACATGCAGGCTGCCGTTAAGCATTGCCGGATGGGTACAGCCCGATTCCAGGAGATGTTTGGTTGCCAGAACCCCTCCGAGGTAATTATCGCAGAGAACAGCAGGAATCTGATTGGAAATAGATCGCTCAAAGGTCACTACCGGAAAAGAGTAGCCGAGGTATTTTTCAACCTCTCCACTTCGTGTACATAAGATAATTCCGGCAACCTTATTTGATCTCAGCATATCGAAGTATTCCATTTCTTTTTCGATATTCCGCTGAGAATTGCAGATCATTATCTTGAAGCCATGCTGTGCCGCATACAACTCAAAGTAATTAATACTCACGGCAAAAAAGGGATGCAACAGAGAGGGTACAATAATACCGATCGAGTTGGTCTGATTCTGTGCCAGAGCACGGGCAATCGCGTTGGGACGATAATCCAACTCTTTCATCGCCTGATAGACTTTTTTTCTGGTCTTGTCGCTTATATATCCTCTGTTGTTTAGGACCCGAGAAACAGTGGTAACGGTAATACCGGCACGCTCCGCAACATCCTTGATCGTAGCCACTTACATGCTCCTAGTGAAAAAGCCATCATCAGAGACCTCAAGGGTCAAGCCATCGTAGGTAAGCCTCAGGCCTTCTTCAGCTATCAAGTCCTGAAACTCATCATGTATCATACCGCACATATGAGAAAAATGGTTGAGGTAGATTCGGGAAGCGGGAACGATTTTTCCCATTTTTTTTAACCTTCCGCAGAGCGACCGAACTTCCTTGATCCCCATATGTCCATCGCCATCGAGCGTTCCCCGGGCGCAATCGAGGCTTACGACGCTAAAGGGGTGAGGCAAGCGTTCGACCCCGGAAAAAAAATCTTCGGTTGGGGCACCGGTATCATTGGCGTAGAGTAAGGAGTGTTTTCCTTCCCGGACGCAATAGAGGAAGCACTCTTCGTCGGGGATATGCTGTGCCGGCAGCGGAGTAAATTCCAGGCCCTCGATCAGATAGGGCCGGTAGGCTTTCAGTTCATGAAAAATAAGAATGTTTCTATCGGCATGAGGCTGGGAGGAAAAGGCATGTTCTATTTTTCCGATAATTGCACTGCTCCCGTAGACATGGATGTGATTTTGAGAAGGGGGTATATCGGGGAGATGGGAGGATCCGGTCCGGCACCTTAACATCAGGGAAAAAAGGTCCAAGTGATCTTCATGTGAATGGGTACAGACAATTGCCTTAATCTTCGACATGCGAATGCCGAAGGAGAGGCTTTGTGCAAAAATGTCGGGAGATATGTCGATGAGGACAGAGTCGTTCAATAACGTACAACTTCTCATCTTCAGGTTTTTTCCCCGCCGGTCCCTTGCCTTCCTGCAAGCCGCACATTCGCAAAAAAGCCCGGGAAAACCCTCGGCAGCTCCTGTTCCGAGATATTTGATTCGCATGGCTAACCTTTGATACCAGTCATTGCCAGGGACTGAATGAATTGCTTTTGGAACAATATAAATATGATAAGGACCGGCAGCGTCATAAGTGATGCGAAGGCAAAAATTTGTCCCCAGAAGATATAGACATCGGTGGACAACGCACGTAAAGCCAGGGGAAGGGTTCTATATGTTTCATCCCGGGTAACAAGAGTCGGCCATAGCAGATCGCCCCAGGATCGAATAAATCCCATAATGGCAACCGTGGAGATGACCGGTTTCGACAATGGGAGCATGATTTTCCAGAATATACCGTTATAGGTTTCACCATCAACGATAGCGGCCTCGAGCAACTCCCTCGGCATCCCCTTAAAATGGTTATAATACAAAAAAATAAACATGGGATAGCCGACAGTTGGTAATGCAAGCCCTGCGTAGCTGTTAAGCATGTGCAAATGAAGCGCAACCATAAAACGGTTGATGATAACAGATTCGGTGGGAATGATTGCAAGCGCAATAATAAAAGAAATCATAAACTTCTTTCCCTTGAAGCTAAGCAAGCCCAAGGCATATCCCATCATTGCATTGAGAATGGTAACCAACGAAACATTCAGAATGGCAACAACCACGGAGTTCTTAAAAAACTTGAAGAAATTCACCTTTCCGATTATTGCCGAGTAGTTTTCTGCGGAGATATGGCCGGAAGGAATAAAGGCCCTGAAGGTCGACATATCTTCTACAATCTGGGCATCCGTTTTTACGGAAGAGACAAACATGTAAAGCATAGGAAGCACAAACAGGCATGCGACCACTATGTAGGCAAGATACAAACATGCGACAGATATATGTTTTCGACGTATGGATATTGATATCATAATATTACTTCTCGCTCATAGCATAATTCTGGATCAGCGAAATGATCAGCACAATCAGGAAAAACACAACGGCAATGGCCGAAGAATAGCCCAGCTGACTATTGATAAAACCGGCTTTATACAGCAGATACACAACTGAAGTTGTTGAATGGTTTGGACCACCGTTCGTCAAAACATAGACCTGGGTGAAAAGCTTCAGGGTATTGATGGTCGTGGAAATAAGGACATAGACCAGGGTGTTTTTCAGCAGAGGCACGGTGATGTAAAGAAATTTCTGAACAATGCTGCAACCGTCCAGACGACCTGCTTCGTAAAGCTCTTCCGGAATATACTGCAGCCCCCCCAGGATTATTATCATCTGTAGACCTAAGGATTGCCATATGTACATAACGGCAATACAGAACAGGGCCTGATTCGAGTTCTGAAGCCAGCTCTGAGGTGGTATTCCTATCAATCCTAAAAAAGAATTAAGAAGCCCGCTCTCTCCCGGCGAAAAAATAAAAGACCAAACAACCGCCACGACGGTCATTGTCACGACCTGCGGGCTAAAGTAAATCGCCCGGAAGGTTTTCACTCCCTTTACCTGCCTGTTTACGAACACGGCTAAGATGGTACCAATTACCATAATGGCGGGTACGACCATAAGCGCGTAGAGACCGGTATTGACGAAAGCCTTTGCCGCGATATCGTTTGAAAAAATTTTCAGATAGTTTCCCACCCCAACAAACTCTGTCGATCGTCCTATCCGCGGAACAAGCATCTTATTTGTAAAGGAATACGCAATCGAGAGACAAAAAGGGATAAGGTAAAACAAAAAAACCGAAAGCAGTGCAGGCGCACAAAACAGCCAGGCCGTTGCTGTTTGCCCGTCACGAATGTGATGACTTCTTCTCAACGAAATGCTTCTTCTATTCATGGTAAAGATACTCCGAAGTGCAAGAAAGGAGGGCATACGAAACTGTATGCCCCCGTATTGGTTAAGACAATCGCTTATTTATTCCAACCGTTATCTTTGATGATTTCATCTATGGACACAGCCGTGTTGTGTAAGGTCGTCGCAGCATCTGAACCGGCTATAATATCGGCTGTAGCCGACTGTACTGCACTATAGATCGTCATATGAGCAGGGGTTAAAGGCCTGAGAACAGATATACCGGCTTCCAACTGTTCACGGTACAAATAAAGGCGTCCACCTTTTTGAAGTTCAGGGTTGCCGTTCATAACCGATTTTCTCGAGGGAATAGCCCCGTTGAAGCCCGTTACCAGGTTGATGTTTTCAGGATCAAGGCTCTTTTCAATTACCTTCCATACCACATCTGCAGTACCGTTTTCGCTTGCCGAAGTCGTCATTGCCCAGACCGTTGAACCGGAACATGTATAGACCCCATTACCGAAATCGGGGATTGGCACCAGGATGGCATCATCACCGAGATTTGTCACATGGTCCTTGTACTTCCAATGTCCAAGCAGGGCTATTGCACTTTCTTTTCTTCCGTAAAAACCATTCTCATAGTCACAAGCGCCATTCATATAGCCCTTGTCGATAAGCCATGAGATATAATCATAGGCAGCGATGGTTTCCGGGCTATCCAGGGTCCCTTCCGTCAGCATGGTATCACGATTGATGAAATCACCGCCAAAGCTTGCTACAACCGGCAAATACATAAAATACAGGGAAGAAGGCTTGTTCTGCCGAATATAGATCGGATACGGTACTCCATCTGCCTTCAGCCTTGCCAGGGCATCCTCGAACTCTTTTCTGTCCCATGCATCCTTGTAACTTGTGGGTATTCTGATTCCTGCATGTTCCAGCATGCTCTTGTTCGCCCACATCGCCATCCCTGCATCAAACTGCGCAGTGGTAATGAATTTCCCATCATAGGTGGATTCCGCTATCACCGAGGGAATCAAATCGTTTTTCAGCGTATCGGGTATTCGTCCGTCAAGAGATGCTATTAATCCGGCCTCGTAGTAGGATGGGATCTGAAGATAGTCAACAACGACCATGTCAGGAGCATCCCCGACAACGGGAGCCATCTTCAGTTTACTATCAAGCTCATCCTTCGGATAATACTCATCATTAATGACGATACCCAATGCCGATTCCATGTTGTCGAACATGCGCCTGTAGATATCATCCTCTGCACCACTGCTGACCCACACCTTGATCTGCGCCGTATCACCTGCAGCAGACGACTCTTGCTTACCTTCCGCAACGACCGAAGCCAAAGGAAGAAGAAGCACAAGCAGGACAAGAACCGCTTTTTTCATAAAACACTCTCCTCTATAAAAAATAAAAAAGTCAACCGCTTGACATATAAAAAGCAAAATGCTTTCCATATCCACAACAAA
Source organism: Sediminispirochaeta smaragdinae DSM 11293 (assembly GCF_000143985.1). Lineage (GTDB taxonomy): Bacteria > Spirochaetota > Spirochaetia > DSM-16054 > Sediminispirochaetaceae > Sediminispirochaeta > Sediminispirochaeta smaragdinae. The sequence goes on from NC_014364.1 coordinate 3,917,687, forward strand.
ACTACACGTAACATCAGGTATATCGATGTCAATTAATACTTTATTAACCGTTTTCTAACATTTTTCTCATTTTTCGTCAGTATACGCCATATTATCCATATGTCAAGCGGTAAATATATTTATTATATCAATCGATTGACATACCATTTTGATATGTTTATCATCACCGCAGTTTACCGGCAAAGCCCTGTTCCCATACCCCGTTTAAAAAGGAGCTGTTGTATGAAGTTGCTTGTCGTCTCAGATATACACAGTAATATCTGGGCGCTTGAGACGATTCTTTCGGCGGAAAAAGCGTATGATCAACTATGTTGTGCGGGAGATCTTGTCGATTACGGGATAGCACCGAAAGAGGTCATATCGACATTACGACAAAAAAAAGAGAATTCCATGATTGTACAGGGGAATCACGATCGCCATGTCGTTAAAACATATCATGAACATGGATTCCGCAACATTGCTCCCGCGATGTATAAATGGGTGCACTATAACTGTGAAAGGTTATCGAATCAGGATATTTCATATCTATCCGCTTTGCCCCTCCACCGTTTCTTTGAGGCCGACGGTTGGCACTACCTTATGCAACATCAGTACGATGAGGCCTACGGCTGCATAGAAACCCCACACCAGTTTGAGCTTTACTGGAAATCTCATACGCCCAAGAAATATTGGAATGCGGAGCGAAAAAGAATGATTTTCGGACATTCACACAGACAATGCAGGCATCAACTGGCAACCGGGATGGAATGGATAAATCCAGGCAGTGTATCATACCGCCGCCCGGACGATCCCGATAAATCGGCACATTATGCATGTATCGAACATGGAGTGCTTACACTCAAACGGGTCCCGTATGACAGAACGCCTCAATTGGAAGAGGCAAGAAGATATCATGCACACCATGCAATGATGGAGACAGAATTACAGGATTTTTTCTTTTTCTTTGGATCAGCAGAAACATCGCGAGATCCCCTCCCCATAATAGAAAAAGAGAGCAAAAGGATAAACATATGAAAGCATTACGGCGATGGAACCTGCAAGGAGTGGCGAACTTTCGAGATTTGGGAGGCTATCCGTGTAAAAACGGGGGGGCAACCCGATACGGAATATTTTTCCGTTCCACACATCTCCATCATGCAACGGAAGAGGACCTGAAGGTGCTACAAAAGGCACACATCGACACCATAATCGATTTACGCTATGAAGAGGAAAGAGAGCTCTCTCCCGATAGAATTCCGGAAGGCGCATTATATCATCACATCTCCTTAATGGGCCGTGTTGAAGTAAAAGATATCAATGTAAACTCTTCTGTCGTCGATACACGTACCCTCCATCGAATGTATCGCCAAATTCTTACCTTCGGACAGGAAGAGATAGCAAAAACCCTCAACATCCTCGCCAATGCAGGAACGGCGATCTATCATTGTGCCGCGGGAAAGGACCGCACCGGCATCATAAGCATGTTTTTACTGAGCATTGCCGATGTTCCGAAGGAAGACATCATCGCCGATTATGAGGTGAGTCATAGCTATATCCGAGATTTCACGAGCGACATATCGGGATCAAACTACTACAACATGCAGCTTGTTCTAGAATTTCTGGAAAAACGCTACGGCGGTGCGGTTCCCTATCTCAAAGCAATCGGAATCGACGAGACGACGCTTCATACGATACGCTCGAAATTCATCCTTTCTGCATAGTCGTTCCCGGGGGGAGCGGAAAAGCCGCCCGGCCGCCCCGGCGGAGGGGACGAAGCCGGAAGAGGCGGACGGAGAAAGCGGCTTTGCAGCGAGGGGGCGGCTGCCCCCCTCAAAAAAATACCTACTGTTCCGAATCCTGGTGATTGGAGGAACATAACTCCTTTTCCCGCAGCCACCTGGAGGACAAAGCATAGAAAAAAGCGAGTATCGGCACTAAATCGAGTCTGTTACAGGGAAAAGGGCATGCAGACCACCAGGATTCGGAACACTAAAAAAAGGTCACCGTCGAAAGAAGGCCTCCCGAAGACGCTCCAGTGAAAGCTCTGCGGTGGAAGAAAGACGCAAGGCGGCCCCCTCGAGATAGCCACCGATACCGACGGAGAGCATTCCGGCGGCGTTTATGGCGTCGATACCGGCCTGAGCGTCCTCTATGCCAATACAGTTGCGGTAGGGAACCCCCAAGAGCTCGGCGGCAAGGAAGAATTGTTCCGGATCGGGTTTGCCCTTCTTAAGAGCGCCGGGATCGGTTACCACATCAAAGCGGTCGGAGATCCCCAGGTAGCCGAGAATAGCACTTGCATTTCTGCTTGCCGAAGCAAGGGCGGTACGAATGCCTGCCTCATGTAACGCCGAAAGAAGGGCATCAATCCCGGGAAGCAGATCGTCCGGGGTAATACGGGCAATCAGTTTTTTGTAGTATTCGTTTTTTCTGGCGGCGAAGGAGGCCTTTTCCTCAGGGCTGTAGCTGCGCGTACCGCGGGCGAGAAGTAGCTCAAGGCTTGCCATTCTGCCTACCCCTTTGAGATTGTTGTTGAACTGCCGGTCAAAGGGAATCTCAAGCTCGTCGCAGAGTTGCTTCCAGGCGAGGTAATGATATTCGGCCGAATCGGTGATAACGCCGTCGAGGTCGAAGATCACCGCTTCAAGCTCTGGTCTCATGCTTATCACCAGGGGAGCGCCGGGAAAAATCTTATGTCTGCGTCCTTCATGAAAAATGGTCAGCGCCTCTCCCCGCTTGATCCGGTAGGAGACCTCTTCATGTCCGATGCTGACCTCGAGGGCCGAATGGCCCTTTCTCAGGGAAAAAGAAAGACGGCTCCAGGCTGCCGGCAGGGCGGGAGCAAATCTAAGCATGCCGTCGTAATCTTCCAGTCCGGCAAAGCCGTAAACAAGGCTGATCCATGATCCGGCCATGGCGGCGGCGTGGATGCCGTCCCGGACATTGCCGTTGACATCGTCCAGGTCCATCCTCACGCTGCGTGTGAAATGTCGGTAACTTTCCTCATCGTAGCCGAGCCGGGCGGCCATCACCCCTTGGATGCAGGGACTGAGGGAGGAGTCGGCGGTGGTCAGGGGATCGTAATAGTCGAAGTCGCGTTTTTTCTGGGCATGGGAGAAGTAGCGCCCCAACAGCATCTGGGCAAGGACAAGGTCCGCCTGTTTAAGGATCTGGTAGCGGTAGATGGTAAGGGGGTGGTAATGAAGGAGCAGGGGACGTCGCTCGCTGGGGATGGAGGCCCGCTCCCATCGAGCTTTGGAGAGAAAGGTGTCGTCCTGGGGGGTAACACCGAGCTCTTCGTTGTAGGGAAGGTACATGGCATCCGCGGCCGTAAGCCACGCCTCGGGCTCTCCGGGATCAAGGCCGATGGAGTCGACAAGGCCTTTCCATGCCTCCGGCTGTCGCTTTTTCAAGAGATCGAGGAAACGAACCGCACTTCGAAGATTCTCTCGGGCCATGAGGTTGGTATAGTAGTTATTATCTACCAGTGCAGTATATTCATCGGGTCCGGTAACGCAGTTGATACAGAAAGCACCGCCGCGGGAGGGGATGAAGTCTCCGAAACCGTACCAGAAACGGGCGGTCTCGAGGAGAATCTCTACTCCATGAGCCAGAAAGCTCTCGTCACCGCTTACATCAAGGTACTTTACCACTGCATAGGCGATATCGGCATTAATGTGATACTGAGCGGTGCCTGCGGGAAAAAAGGCAGAGGCCTCGTTTCCGTTGATGGTTCGCCAGGGATAAAGAGCCCCGGGATAGCCGAGCTGGGCTGCCCTGCCTCGGGCATGAGGCAGGATACGGTAGCGGTATTCAAGAAGGTCCCGGGCAATCTCCGGGCGGGTATAGAGGAAAAAGGGAAGCGCATAGATCTCCGTGTCCCAGAAAAAATGTCCTTCATATCCCTCGCCGGTGAGTCCTTTTGCAGGGAGCGAGGTTCCCCCTTCCCTTCCGGCTCCCTGCAGCAGATGAAAGAGGTTGAACCGGATACTCTGCTGCACCTCCGGAGCATGTTCAACCAAGAGATCGGCATCTTCCCAAAAGTGATCAAGAAGTTCTTTCTGTTTGTCCGCGGCCGCATCGAAGCCACAGGAAAGAGCCTCGGAAACGTGCGAAATGGCTTTGGACTCCAACTGTTGCTCCTCTCCGGCCGCGCCGTGATACCACCCTGCACAAACAACCATCTCCAGCCAATCGCCCGCCTTCATATTCGCCTGAGCCCCGACAATACCACTGCTGTTACGTTCTTTCCGCCATAGTTCGTAACCCGTTTCACCGGCAGAACAGGAAAGGGAGCGATCCGCAACGACACACATACGAAGGCCGCTCATCTTCGTAAAATGATTGAGCACGGTACGGTTTTCTTCCTGGCGAACAGACTCGATCCCAAAATCTCCCGGCATAATATGAGAACCGGTACGGGGGTCGTCACCGGCGGCGAGATTGGAAACATCACCGGAGAGTTCGTGGCGAAGGGAAAAATCACCCCCGCCCTCGATCAGGGTTACCCTATAGGAAATCAGCATGAGATGACGAGGCTGGTAGGGCACGAGACGACGGCTTTCTATCTTCACCTTCGTACCGGGGACGGAGGAAGGCGACCACATCAGGTTCCGCTTCAGGATCCCGGTGCGAAGATCAAGCTCCCGGCTATAGGTATCGATATGTGAGCTCGCCGGGGAAAAGGATTCCCCATGTAGATTCAGCGTGAAAAGCGTGGCATCACTACAATTGAGAATAGTCTGATAGCGATCGGCAAAACCATAGGCCCTTTCACCATAGACAATGGGGCGGCTTTCATAAAAGCCGTTGACATAGCTGCCCCGCCACCATGAGGCATCCAGCTCTTCATGACAGCCCCGAATGCCGAGATAGCCGTTGCCAAGGGCAAAAAGGGTCTCTTTTGCGGCAATCGTGTCCCTGTCGAAAGATTCTTCGCGTAAAACCCAGGCATCTATGCCGAACAAATGATGATTCATCCCATTTCCACCCCTTTGCACACGGTTGCACAATACATACTTTACGCTGTCCTATTGCCTATTGTCAAGGAGCACGGGGTGGCTAGAAAAATAAAATGGTGATACGATACCGCAGGTATGAGCAGACACCCTGATAGCGAGAGGCGACGGCATGTCATCATGTTCGCTGTGGCGGACAGAGCCGAGCAAGAGGCATTTCACCAGTTAATTAAAAAGGATAATCTTCCCTATACCCTTCTTTTTCCTGAATCGGTTTCCAATGTGGAAGAGCTCAGCAAAACTCATGATGTGGATATCATCGTTACCGATTTGAAATTCCAGAATGGAGGCTTTGCCGATTGGCTCATCCTTTGGCCCCAGCCTTTCATTTTGTTGTTTGATTTCATAGATCACAATATGGTTGATGAGATGGTTTCGAACGAAACCAGTGATTTTTTGATACGCGATAAAGAAGGGACGTATCTTACGACTCTTCCCCACAGGATTCGAAAAATTCTTAATTACAAAGAGAGCATGGACCGGCACAACATCCATCTCCAGGCAACCGAGCGGCGTTACCTGGATTTGGTCCAGGCGCTTCCCGATATCATCTACTCACTCGACGACAGGGGGATGTTCAATTTTGTCAATGATGCCGTCCGTGCCATCGGATATGAACCCTACGAATTACTCGGTAAACATTTTTCCAGCATCCTTGATCCCGCCGATATCCCAAGGGTAAGCAGAGAGACGGTGCTTCCCCGATATACAGGGAAAAAGACCGGCGATGTGGGAGCCCCCAAGCTCTTTGACGAACGGCGGACCGGAGAACGCAAGACAGCAGGACTCGAGGTGAGGGTCATCCCCGGACCACACCTCCCTGATCGTCAGAAGCAGATGATAGGTGCCGTAATAGCCTATGGGGAGGTTAGTGCCGTAGGGTTCTCAAATACGATGCTTGAAGGGGGCTTCGGATCGGTTGGTATCATCAGGGATATTACGACGAGAAAGGAACATGAAAATCTTCTGCGAAAGTCTTTGGCGGAAAAAGAGGTTTTGCTGAAAGAAATTCATCATCGTGTTAAAAACAATTTACAGATCATCAGCAGTCTTTTGAGTCTTCAAAGCAACTATTTTGAAAATGATAATGATTACAGGCTCTACCTCGATACGCAGATGCAAGTGCAATCTATGGCACTGGTTCATGAACAGTTATATCTATCGGAAAATTTGAGCCGAATCGATATGACACAATATTTTAATCGCCTGTGTGACGCTCTTTTCGATATTTACCGACAAACAGATCATGTCAGCTACCACATCACGGCTACAGAGGTCTTTCTCAGACCCGAGGTTGCAACGCCGCTGGCCCTTCTCACGGCGGAGCTCATTTCCAACAGTCTAAAACATGCCTTCCCGAAGGATCGTCACGGCCGAATCGAGATTACACTCAAAGAGCGCGAGAAACTTTCTTATACATTGACGGTCAAGGACAATGGAATAGGAATGAACAATAAAGAACAACAGAAAGGAACAGAAACAACAGGTTTAGGCCTCCTGCTTATCCGAAATCTCACCGAACAGCTGAAAGGAACGATTGAGGAATTAGACACACCTGGTACAGGCTTTCGAATCAATTTTTCGACCGCCCTTGAATAGACGCTTTTCTTTCGATACAATCGATTTCCACGTTTCGCGAGATTTTGGAGCTACTTGAAATGAAGAAGCTAATTGACTTTTTTGCCCCCCGAGAGCTTTTACATATTGTAAGTATTGCAAATCGACTGAAGATACTCTCAACAGAAGAAAAAAAATATCTTCTTGCGGTGAGGATGGGATCGAAACGGGATGAACATAAGGAATGGGATCTTGAGGAAGGAGAAAAAGAGAAATTTTATCCACTTTTTTCCCGGTTCATGAACCTCTTTCCCCAAGACTATGAGTGTGTACGGGATGAATGCCCCGTATGCAGCCGACTTCTCTCGCTAAAACAAGATTTTACCGGCAAGGGCAAGAGTGAAGAGTACGGTATGCTCATGAGCTGGGTCTCTCGGGGACAGAATCATTATACAGGTGGAAATAGTGTTGCCCATGAAAGTTTTTCGAGTGAGGATCTTCCAGATGAGGCCAAGCAAGAGGAAAGTAATCAGCCTTCTCGACCTGCAAGGGTAAAGCGCATCCGCGTTGTTGCCAGAAGACCAAAACTCGATCGAAGCGAGCCCAAAGAGGTAAAGGTTCCCGACGACCACCCCCATCATCCTTTTATCGAATCGGTGCGAGAGCTTGCCGAAATGGAGACCGATACCCTAGACAGAGAGGACCTTCTCGAGTATTGCAGAAGAAGCCGGGAACTTTTTGCAAGACTGATAGCGCTCTGGGATCAATTCGACAAAACAGGTAAAGAATACAGAAATCATCACAACTTTTCTTGGATCACGGAAACCAGACAGGAGATTCAGGCAGATTCACAAAGGGGATAACGGCATAGTCAAACTTCGCTTTCGAACCGGGAAAAGACGTCCTTCATCGGTTCATCGACGAAGGAACGTCCCGATAGACGACAGAGCCGAGAAGCTAAGCAGAAAATCCCTGCAAGACCGATTCGTAACGCCCAATCACCCGACGAGCAAACCCCGACTCACCATGCAGGGCCCGTACCATCTCCGCCTCAGGCCTTACCACTTCCCCTCTGGGTAGGACGGCAGCTGCAAGCTCATCGGCAGAAGGAAGTCCCCGTCGAAGGGATGAAAGTGCAGAAACCCCAGCAACAGCGGCTCCAAGCCCGGCCCCCAATCTGCCGATGGTGACCACCGGTCGGTTCCAGACCGCTGCAATGCGGGAAACCACTCCAGCTGCCCCTGCAGGGCCTCCTGTCACGTATAAGGGCTCATCGGTATCACGGGAGAAACTGCGTGAATAATGTTCGATGATCGTAAGAGTGGTATCGATAATACCGGCATAATCCGCCTCAAGGGAGGCCGCCTGTCCCGTATTTCGGACTGGATCGACTATTGCACCGCCAGCAGGGAAAGATTCGGCATCCGGCTGCCAGATGAGAAGGTATTTTCCAACGGGTATCGAGGGCAAGAGATCATCGGCAGGAGCGTATTCATCTTTCTTCAAACCGTGCATCATGCGAACCCGGTCCCAGACAAGGGCCCCGTTGGTTCGGCAGCCGAAAAGGAAGGGTCTTCCAAGTCCGTCGTACATGGCATTGGCGTATCCCGCCTGGTCCATGGCAACCCGGCCATCGCCTGAGGTCGAAGCCGCGACCATGAAAACAAAGCTGGTGCCGAGGCTCAAGAGATCACCGTCGACCAGAACCTTTGTCTGCGGATTATCACCGCTGCCTGCCGCAACAATACAATCGGGCGAAAGCCCGTAGCGCTCGACGAAATAGGCAGCTACCGAGCCGACAACGGCATCAGGGGCAACGACATCGGTAAGTTTTGCACGGAACGCCTCGGAACCTCCCGGCAGGGATGCCGATGCAGCATCAATCAACTCAGGCGACCAGGAACGTCGCTGATAATCAAGTAAACTGGTACCACAACCGTTTCCAAAATCGGTACCGACCCTACTGTTGCCAACGAGAACCGCAGGGATAAAGGAACTGATGAGGAGTACCGTTTCGGTCTTTTCCCATACATCGGGATACCGCTGGGCGACCCTCCTCATAACCGCTCCGGAAAAACGCAAAGGGCTGTCGCTGCCGGAAAGCTCGATCATGCGCTGCTTTCCACCCACCCCGGTTCGAATGGCCTCTGACTGAGCCGCTGTATCGCTCGTCTTCCAAATCGGAGCCGCCTTGTAGGAAAAAATATCGGCCAGTCGATGTACCAGGTCCCCGGCTTCCGCACCGATCCCCTTTTCTCGTAAGGTCGAAAAGGATTTTTGTGCACCGCTTTTCAGATACACATGGCCATGTTGCTGCCCGGAAACATTAATGGCAGCCACGGAATCGGGCCTGACAATGCCCTCTTCTTTCATATCGGATAAAAGGGCGTCAAGGGCGGCGAGGAAAAGCTTCGGTGGTTGGTCCGCCTCTCCTTCAACCCTCGGAGGAACCACAAATGTATCATGTTCCAGGCCGAAACCACCGAGACGGGAATCGGACTGGTATGACAGGCTCTTCTTCCAGACAACGGAACCACTCTCCGCATCGACTGCCACTCCTGTCATACTCTGGGTACTACAATCAATTCCGAGACTCACTGTGCTCATGAAGCAACCTCCTGTCGCTGTGAAATGTGCTTTTTTCCGCTGACCGAGGAAAGTATAGCATGCAGAGCCTCACGCTGGAATATCCTCTACTCCTCTTTCGGGCTGTCAATCGTTTTCGGGAGAATCAAATTCAGCACGATGCCGACGAGGGTGGCGAGGGCAACGCCGCTTAGTTCAAAATGAAGGCTTTCGCTCAGGGGAAAGAAAATCCTTCCGCCGCCGATTCCGATCACCAAGATCACCGAACTGATGGTAAGATTCCTTTTACAGGTGTAATCAACGCCACTTTCCACGACAGTGCGGATACCTGCACTGGCAATGATTCCGAAAAGCATCATCGAGATGCCGCCCATTACCGGAACAGGAACCGTATTGATGATAGCCCCGACCTTGGTGATGAAAGAGAGGATGATCGCAATCACCGCTGCCCCCCCGATGACCCAGACGCTGTAGACCCTGGTGATGGCCATGACACCGATATTCTCCCCGTAGGTCGTATTGGGGGGCCCGCCGAAAAGGGCGGCAAGGGCTGTTGCAGCACCGTCACCCGCGAGGGTTCGGTGAATACCGGGATCCTTCAGAAAGTCTTTTCCTACTACCTTACTGGTCACCATGGTATCTCCGAGGTGCTCGGCGATGGTCGCAAGGCTGACAAGCAAAAAGGTGATAATGGGAACGGCGGAGAATTTCGGAATCTTTGGGGCTGTAAAGCCGAACCAGGCGGCTTCCTTTACCGAAGAAAAATCGATCCAGGAAAAAGCGGGCCAGATTGAGCCGGCAACCAAAGTAAAGAGATAGCCACCGAAAAAGGCAATCAGAATCGGAATGACGGTAAAAAACCCCTTCAGCACAAGGAGGGAAACCACCGCAATGCTGAGGGTGACCACGGCAATGGTCACCGATGCAAAGCTGTAGCTGCCATCAGGACCATTCATGGCCATGTCCATCGCCGTCGGTGCAAGATTGAGGCCGATTACCATGATGACTGTCCCAATCACAACCGGCGGCAGAAGACGGTCTATCCAACCGGTTCCGGCCTTACTGATAATAAAGGCGACAATGAGATAGAATATTCCCACGCAAAAGGCTGCTCCAAGAGCATATTCCATTCCAAAGCTTCCCGAGATCGCGACAATCGGCGGAATAAAGGCAAAAGAGGAGCCGAGGTATGCAGGGACTCGTCCCCCGGTAATCAGGATATACAAAAGTGTACCTATTCCTGAGGTAAAAAGTGCCGTCGAAGGACTCAGGCCCGTCAAAAGCGGCACAAGAACCGTTGCCCCGAACATTGCAAAAACATGCTGAAAGCTCAGCGGAATCCACCGCCGCAGCTCAGGCTGTTCCCTTACTCCAATGATCTTGTCCTTCATCGTTCCTCCTTTATTACGGACAAAAAAAAGCTTTCCTTTTCTCTATAAAAGAAAAGGAAAGCCGTCGGAGGGAAGACCCGCGCCCACAGGCAACATATGAAGAACCATACTCCCTCCTTTTGTTATCCAAATTGTCGGATTTATATCAGAAGGGGGCAAGTTCTGTCAAGTCTTTCTTTCTCATATATTAACCATGACGAAACACCTTGGCATTAAGACACTGGGCACCAGCTCTGCCGTCGAGCATTGCGATAAGGTTTTCCGCAGCCATTACCGCCATGTCTCCACGTGAGCCGCTTGTTGCCGAACCCGTGTGGGTCGTGATCACCACGTTATCGAGATCCGCAAGCCCCTTGCTCATTGCAGGCTCAAACTCATATACATCAAGCCCGGCACCGGCAATCTTTCCTTTGCGCAAAGCATCTACCAAAGCGGCTTCATCTATCAATGCTCCCCTGCCGGTATTGATAAGACATGATGTCGGTTTCATCGCCTCAAACTGAGGTTTCCCGATCAAATGCCGGGAAGTATCGTTCAGGGGAAGATGCAGCGAGATGAAATCCGATTCCTCAATCAGCTGATCAAGCTCAACACGCTGTGCTCCCACGCCCTCTTCAAGTCGGGGGGATGCACTTCGGTTCCAGTAGATCACCTTCATACCGAAGCCGCTGCTCATCAATCCCATTGCTGTACCGATCCGGCCGGCACCGATAATACCGAGCGTCTTTCCGGTAACATCACAGCCGACAAATTCCATGGGGGCCCATCCCTGCCACCGGCCGCTACGCATCAAGCGGTCGGAAGGGACGACCTGACGGGCTACCGCAAAAAGTAGAGCCCAAGCCATCTCAGCTGTCGCATGTGTAAGGACATCTGGAGTATTGCTTACCCCGACACCAAGGCGACCTGCAGCGGCAAGATCGATGTTGTCGTAACCGACCGCATAATTGGCCACCGCCTTCAGTCCGCCTCCTGCGGAAAGTACCTCTTCATCTATCTTGTCGCATAACATCGAAAGCAAACCGTCGGCCCAGTCGGCTCCCTCCAGGAGCTCTTCCCTTGTGGCCGGTCTGTCCGCAGCCTGTACACGAACATCGCACTGCCGTCGCAGCAGCTCGATCCCTTTATCCGAGATTGCTCTGGAAACATAAACCTTCTTCATAATCAACAGTCTACTTCCAAGCAGTATGCTCTGCAAGAGGATCCCGGTCTCAAGGAGAATTTACAAACCTACAATGTTGAATAAGCTTGACAGGGGACCGGAGTGAGTTACAATAACTGAAGTTTTCTCATGGAAAGACTCTGAAAGAGGAGCACAACTATTTCAATTCAGCTTTCACGTCCGTCACTGGAAAGGCTTCCCGTATATTACCGCATTTTGAAGCATGCGGCCGAGCAGGAATCGTCGTACATATCCTCCTCTGAGATAGGCCGAAAAGCAGGGGTTCCTGGAGCCCAGGTTAGGAAGGATTTACTCTGTTTCAAAGCAAAAGGAAGGCCGAGTGTAGGCTTTCATGTTCTTACCTTGCGAAAAGATCTTGAAAGGTATCTAGGACTTGAGCACTCGAGAAGTGTGGCATTGGTCGGGGCAGGAAACCTTGGAAAGGCCCTTGCACAGTTTCCTGGTTTTGCTCAATACGGCATGAAGATCACCCTTTTGCTGGACAAGGATCCCCAAAAAATAGGAAGTGTAATCGGGGGATTAGAGATCAAAGGGATGGATGTTCTGCCCCTCATTGCAAAAGAAAAGAGGCTCAAGATCGGAATTATCACCACTCCGGCTTCCGAAGCACAGCTTGTTGCCGAACAGATGGTTGCCGCCGGAATTATTTCCATTTGGAATTTTACCCCCACAAGGCTCTCCCTTCCGGAAGACGTCTTCATTCGCTATGAAGACCTTTCGGCAGGGTTGGCACTCCTCAGCCAGAAAGCGGCGGAATTTGAAAGAAATCATAACCATGAATAAAAAAAGGAGAGAGGCCTACGAGGGTTCCGCCTCTCTCCTTAACCTGGAATGATAGACATTTTTTGCTTACCGCTTTTTTCCATCAACCTTTCTTCTTTGTTTTTCTACCATTCACTTTATCTATATATACTATACCATAGCAATAATCAGCCTAAAACTGGGATTAGTCACAATCGTATAGGGGAAAGTCCTAGAATCAATCGATATCAATGAGCCCAATCCTCGTTGCATAGTGCACAAGCTCAACCGAATTATTGATATTGAGCTTCTTGAAAATACTTGTACGGTGGTTTTCCACCGTCTTCTTGCTGATAAAAAGCATTTGAGCCACCTTACGAACGGAATTCCCCTGAGCAAGGAGGCGCATGATTTCCTGCTCGCGAGCGGTAAGTGTTGCATAAGCACTATCGCTGACATCCATGATGTTATAGGAATTTTCCAGTAACTTTCCAACGATAGCATCGAGGACCGTTCCGTCGAAGAAATATTCACCGGTATGAACCCGTTCAATGGCTTCGGCTATCCGCGAAGGAGATGTCTCCTTTGTCACAAAGCCCCGGGCCCCGTTCCTAAGCGACTCAACAATATAATCAATCCGATTGTACATGCTCAGCATCAAAATCCTGACATGAGGCAGCTTCATTCTGATTTTCTCGATCAAATCGATTCCCGATCCGTCGGGAAGACCAATATCGAGCAAAATCACCTCCGGGCGCACCGTCTCAAGATCCATAAAGAGCCGGTATGCGTCATCGGCCTCACCCACTATGGAAATAAAGCCGCTGCGAAGCAAGGCCGAGCGGACACCGTCACGAACGGCCGGGTGATCATCAACAAGATATACGCATATCTTTTCCATACGTTAAGTATAGTAACAATGGCCCATTTTCGCCACTTTTTTGGATGATTGGAAACCAAAAGGCTATTGCAAGAAGGGATGCTACGCTACTATATCGGTATGAAACAGCAAACACTACCCGATGGGGCTTTGGAAGTTGCAACAGAGGCGGCACAAAAAGCCGGCGAACTGCAGAAAAGACTTTTAATTGAAGGTTTCCGGGTGGACCGAAAATCGACAAGTGTCGATATGGTCACCGAAGCTGATAAGAAAAGCGAACAGATCATCCGGTCTGTGATCACCTCCCGTTTTCCCGACCATGATATTCTGGGAGAAGAAGAGGGTTCGACGGTGTGCGGATCGCAATGGCAGTGGATCATCGACCCTCTCGACGGAACCACCAACTATGTCCACCATCATCCGATCTTCTGCGTTTCCGTCGCGCTTACCTTCCAAGGGGTGCCGATGCTCGGCGTTGTGTACGCACCTATGCTGGATGACCTCTACAGCGCAGTGGCAGGGGAGGGGGCATTGAAGAACGGTATCCCAATCAGGGTGTCAAAACGACGGATATTGAACGAAACGCTCATGGCCACGGGAGTGCCCTACGACAGGGCTACGAGCAGTGAAAACAACATCGACTACCTCGCCGATATGTCCACAAAGGTAAGGGGCATAAGAAGGCTCGGGGCGGCTGCCTACGATCTTTGTCTTGTTGCCGAAGGGGTTTACGATGCCTATTGGGAGCTCAAAATAAGGAGCTGGGACATTGCGGCGGGGAGTCTTATTGTCAAGGAAGCAGGGGGCTTTGCGGTACATTGGCATCACGGAGGAACCGCGCAGCAACCGGCCCTGCTGGATTGTCTGGTAGCAAGTCCGGCAATCCTCCCTCCCCTTCTCGAGGCCCTTTCCGAGACGGGAAGCGCCTATTCCGACGCAAAACATACGGGAAATGAGCTTTTTTAGTTAATGTTCCGAATCCTGGTGATTATCTCTTTACCGCCAGGGTCCTTCACGAAAACGCTTAGCTGCTGTTCTGCGGAACGTCATCACTTCCCGCAAAACAGCAGCCATGGTTCATAGCTAATATTTGACGGCGCCTTGAACAAGCCCTGCTATGATCTTCCGCTGAAAAATCATGACAAGAACAAGGAGTGGAACCGTTACGATAACCGCCGCGGCCATAATCTCACCGAAGGGCTCTTGCTTGGAGACCTCTCCGGTAAAAAGGGCAATCGCTACAGGTACGGTCCTTGCCGACGGCTGAATCGAGGTAAAGGTTAAGGCGAAAAGATACTCGTTCCAGGCCTGGATGAAGGCAAGCAGCCCGGTGGTAACCAGAGCGGGGGCTGTCAGGGGAAGAAGAATCTGGTAAAAGCTCTGAAACGGTGTTGCTCCGTCTATCTGAGCGGCCTGAAGCAGGGAGGTCGGCAAACCGCGAAAGAAGCTGGTCAAGACCCAGATCGTAAACGGAAGCGTCATCAGCATATAGGTAAGAATCATGCTAAGGGTGGCAGGAATACCGAGAACGCGAATCACCGCATACAAGCCAGTAAGGACAGAGACCTGCGGAAACATCGTCATCGAGAGGATGATATACATCGAGGGAGTCTTCCCTCGGTATCGCAGCTTTCCCATGGCAAAGGCGGCAAAGGAACCAAACAAGAGGGAAAGGAGGGTCACCGACCCCGCGACGACAAATGAGTTCAGGATCCCCCGCATAAAGGTTTTGTTTCGAAAAACCGCGGCATAGTTTCGCACATAGAGGGAGACCTTCATTGTAGTGGGATCTCTGGGAACCATGGTGCCTGGGGTCATTTGGAGCTGCCCCTCACTTTTGAGACTGGAATTAATCGCCCAGAGGAAAGGAAATGTCATATGAATGAAGATGTAAACGATGAGAATCCAGAAAAGAATACGAAGAAGCGGCCTTCCGGAATACGGCTTATGCATCACTGTCCACCCCCCCTATCATTTTTATGTAAATAAAGTCAAAGATAAATATCAGAAGGAATATGACGACACTGGAAGCAGATGAGTAGCCCATCAGTTTATTATCTACCAACTGATAATAGGCAAAACTCGCCATCGAATACCGGTTTGCGCCGAAGACGATCTGAAATACATCGAAGACCCGTAAGGCATCCAGGGTCCGAAACACAAGCGCAACAGCAAGGGTCGCTCTGAGCATTGGGAGGGTCATGGACCAAAACTGTCGCAGTTTATTGGCCCCGTCCACATATGCTGCTTCATAGATCTGACGGGGAATCATCTGTAAGCCAGCAAGGATAAGCAGGGCCATAAAAGGGGTTGTTTTCCACACATCAATGGCGATCATGACCCAAAGCTGACTCGACGATTCCACCAGAAAAGCAAACTGGCCGCTGCCTACTCCGAATTTATCAAGAAGAATGTTGAAGAATCCCGTTCTGTTCGAGGCAAACATCCATTCCCACATTCTGGACGAAACGGCGGTGGGGATGGCCCAGGGGATCAGCATGACCATTCTCATGAAGCCCCTTCCTCTAAAAGCCGAATTGAGGACCAAGGCTACCGCAAGCCCCAAAACCGTCTCGATAAAGACCGAAAGGATGGTAAATCCAACGGTATCACCGACGGCTTGAAGGAAATCCGGATCGGTGGCGCCGATAACGTATTGGGTGCCCATAAAACTGAATTGAGATAGTTCTTTGTACCGTACCGGTTCCGTAGGCAAAACGTCGAGGGGGCTTTCCCAGACGACATCGCCTGTTTCAGGATCGATCTTCTGCTTTCCCGTTGCATCATCAATCACCGGAGGGAGCCCCATCACCTTGAAACTAAGGAGTTTCTTGTAGTTTTTCAATCCGACGAATTCCGTCTTCTGACTACTGGCAAAGCGTTTATTTGTCACGCTGTTTACAAATACGCTGCCCAGAGGATAGAACGCAATCATAATTAAGATGATAAATGAAGGAACAAGAAGCAGATAGGCAAGCCGGGCCTCGGATTTGACCAGACTCTTTGACGTGGTCTGCATACCTTACTCTCCTTTCTGCAAAAGGGCGGGCCGGAGAAATTTCTCTGGCCCGCTTTCATTATAGGCGATTTGTCACTTATTCGGGAGATCCGGTCGGGTAATCGAGAAGATCCTTCAAGTCAAGCTCCATCGCACGAACCGCTGTGGCAGCATCTTTTTTTCCACTGAGAACATCGTGAACGTTGGTAAAAAAGATCTTCGACGTTTCACTGTACCGTGGTGCCGTTGCCGTCGAGGGACGCGGGGTAGTATTGATAAAGACATCGTAGAGGGTTCCGAATATGGGTGTAGCGTCAAGAACATCTTTGTCCTGATACAAGGACTTGATGGTCGGGTTGAAAGAGCCCTCAATGGCCCTCATTTTCTGCACGTCGTATCCGGCCATATAGCGAAGCACTTCCGCCGCAACCTTTTTATTGTTGCTGTACTTGGAAAGCGCAAGCTGCCATCCGCCAAGGGCTGCAGCCCCTTTCCCGGAGTCTCCGGCAGGAAGCGGAGCAGCGGCGAATTTCCCCTGGACCGCACTCTCATCCGAGGTACTCAGATTGTAGGCATAGGGCCAGTTGCGCATAAATGCGGCGTTTCCCGCCTGCCATACGTTTCTCGCATCCTCCTCACCAAAGGAAAGAACGCCCTTCGGGCTGATGGTACCGACCCATCCCTTTGCCATATTGAGGGCTGCGATAGCCTTCCCGTTATTGATAGTTATTTTCTTGTCAGGGCTGACGATGGTACCGCCGCCGTTGGAAGCAAGCCATTCGATGGCATCGCAGGTAAGGCCTTCGTAGCTGTTTCCCTGCCAGACATAGCCCCAGAAATCCGCATTTCCTGCGGCCCGTTCTCCGTCCTGGATCGTTTGTGCCATGGTTTCAAGCTCTTTCCAGGTAGCGGGAGGTCCGTCGAACCCGTATTTCTCAAGGAGATCGGTACGGTAATAGAGCAAACCTGCATCGGTAAACCAGGGCATGGCCACCAGTTTTCCATCAACGGTATTGTTTTGAACAATAGGAGCAAAGTGTTTTGCAGCATCCTCTTTCATGCCGGGATACTGGTAGAGGTCTTCAAAGTGTTCGGCCATATCTCCGGGCCATATTACATCAACCTGATAAAGATCGACCTCGGGACTTTGGCTTTCGAAAAATTGTAGATAGAGACCGAGACGATCGTCGGAAAGATCAGGAGTATCAAGCACCTTAACCAAAACATCGGGGTGCATCTTTGTGTATTCGGCCGCCGCCTGTTTGGTCAATTCAAGTTCCTGGCCGACGGCACCGGCGGCAATGGTAACCACCACCTGCCCTGAATCACCGGCAGGAGCGGACGAATCCTGCTGACCTCCAGCCATAACAAAGGGTGCCGAGATAAGAGCAAGCAACGCCACAAGCACGGCAAAGCTTTTCATTCTTTTACACATCTTCTTCTCCTTCTTTTAGTATTTTCTCATACAACAGAGTTTATGCACACGGTTGCATTTAATAGTGTAGGTGTCCTCATCACAGATGTCAAGGGAAATATTTTACTAGTGTCCGGAATCGTGGTGGAAAATGAATAAAATCTCCTTTTCTCGTAGTTACTTATAGTAAGAACAATACGAAAAAGGAGTTTCCCATGTTCCATCCCCCCTTCTGCCCCAATCCCCATTGCCTCAACCACTTCTCTCCCTCCGGCCACTGGTTCTTTAGAACAGGTTCCTACTCTACCCAAACCTCTCCCCGTATCCAAAAGTTCAAATGCAAAACCTGCCACCTCTCCTTCTCCACTCGCACCTTCAGCATCGACTACTGGACCCATTTCCACCTCCCCTACACAACCATCCTCTCTCACCTCGTCACCAGCTCCGGTATCAGAGACCTCTCCCGTATCCTTAAGGTCTCATGCTCCACCATCTCAGACCGTATCCGTCGCCTTTCCCACCAGTGCCTTGCCTCTTCCGCCTCCCTCACCTCAGACATGAACCTCCACGAAGACCTGGTCGCAGACGGCTTTGAAAGCTTTGGAAAAGTCAAAATAAGTGCAGACCCCAAACGCCCCAAATGTTATGCTAAGCAGCAGCCTGTCTTGCTGCGGCCTGAATCCTGAACATAGTCGGCGGTAAGCCGCCTTTGTTCACCGTGCTTATACGCTGTCGGTTGTAGTATACCATGACGTAGCGCCAGACTATGGTTTTTACATCTTCCCTAGTCCTTTTCATGGTGTTCATTTGATACAGTTTTTCCTTTTTCAGTGTCGCAAAAAAGCTTTCCATACGCGCATTGTCGTAGCACTTCCCCACATCGCTCATACTCTGTACAGCGTGGAATCCTCCGAGTGTTTTCTTGTACAACTCACTGGTGTACTGACTTCCCGCATCACTGTGAATAATTACCCCACTTCCCGGATTCCTGGTTCTATATGCCTCCTTCACCGCTTGTATACAAAGCTCTTTCTTCATGGTGCTCTCCATTGCCAGTGCAATAATCTCTCCACCAAAGCAGTCAAAGATCGGGGCTATGTAAAGTGTGCCGTCTAAACAGGGTATCTGCGTTATATCAGTAAGCCATTTCTCATTCGGACCCGTTGCACTAAAGTCCCTCTGGAGAAGGTTCTCCGGCCTCTGTGCTTTTTCCTCCGCTTTTGTCACTCCCTCCGGTCTTCTGGGGCTTGCATGAAGAAGATTTCCCTTTCTCATGGCTCTGATGACTGTTGATCGTGATACTCGCTCTCCCCGTTGCTCCAGTGCTATCAGGATTCTCTTTATCCCATAATTCTGATTATCCGGGTGCTCATCAAGAATCTTATGGATTTTGACCAGAAGAAGCTGCCATGCTTTCGGCTTATTACCCGTGCGTTTCCACTTGTAATATCCTGTTTCGCTGACTTTTAGGGCTTTACACATCCGCACAACTGAAAATCTTTTCCTTCCCTTTGTTTCTCGGATGTATCCGAACATGCTCCTTTTGCTTACTTCTTCCGGTCTTTTACGAAAAAACCCAGGGCATCCTTCAGGATCTCATTCGCTTCCTTCAACTCATGTATCTCCTTGAGCATGTGCCGTTCCCGTTCCGTCAACGGTAGTATTTCAGGTTCTGCCGAACCCTCCTTTTTCCGGTTTCTGCTTTTCCTCCAGTCCATTAGTGTCCCGTAAATGATTCCCAGCTGTTCCGCTGCTTTTTTTACTCCAATCTCATCCGACAGCTTTAATGCTTGCTCCCTAAACTCTTCGTTATAACGTCTCATAAATCCACCCCTTTTATTTTCGGGTGTTTTTAGACTGCACTTTTAGGATAACCCTTCACTTTGTCTGTTCCCAGTACCTCCCCAACAACATCCACATCCTGGCAGGAAAAGATTCCCAGTTCTGGTTCCTCTCCGACTATGCGCAGCTGACCAGAAAGGGACGTATGACCTGCTATCAGAAGAAGAAAAACAGGGTGATCAAGGAGAAGCTAAAGGTCTATAGAGGAATTGTTTATCAGTCCTTTCAGAATGTCGTGGCAAAGGTGCTTGCCCTGGCAGAGCAATCGGAGAGGGATAGGGTGAAGTTGTATACCGATGAACACACGCAATACAAAAGGGTGATGAAGGGGCTACCGGCAGAGATGGCAGGAATGATAGAGCACCACAGGATCAGTTCGAAGAGGGTTCGGGATCTGCGTAATCCCCTCTTTAGTGTGAATTATCTTGACAGGGAGATCCGGAAGGATGACTCGGATCATGTGAGGCAGACGGTCCAGTTTGCAAGGAGTACGGTGAACATGCTGGAGCGGCTTGAGATCTACCGGTATTATCACAACTTTATGAAGCCCTATCGGGTTGGGGGAAAGGATGAGAAGCGGGGGCTGACACATGGGGTGGTGGCTGGGATAAAGGGAAAGAGGATAGCGTCCGAGCTGAGGACTCTTTACAGTAAGCGGAGGTTTTTCTTACGGAATCAGCCTATGAATCGGAGTGGGAGGGAGCTGTGGGTCAGGTGTATTCCTACACCCTTACGATGGATGATTGACTATCTGCCCTCTTATGCATGGGCTTAAAGGTAAAGGAATCACCACGATTCCGGACAGTAGAAAAACATTACCCTTTCCTTACTTTCTCTGATATGATAGAGACGATGAAACTTATAGAAATAATCGATTTGGTTGAGGGTAAGGTGCTTTGCGAATGCGGGGACCTCGGCAGAGAGATTGAATCGGCCTTTTCCTCGGACCTAATGAGTGATGTACTTACGCTTTTGACCGACAATATGCTGCTTATCACCGGCCTAACTAATATTCAGGCGATCAGGACGGCAGAAATGGCCGATATTGCCCAAATTTTGTTTGTTCGCGACAAACAGCCAACGGCAAAAATGATAGAACTGGCATCGGAAACAGGTATTTGTCTCATCACAACTCGCTTCTCCATGTTTCGGGCCAGCGGTATCCTTTTCGGGCATGGTCTGCCTGCGGTCTACTAATCGGGAGGCAGCTTGAGTTATGCAATTTCAGTACGAACTCGTCGCAGGCGATTTCACCAAGGCGGGCTATGCTTCCAGCGATTTGAAAAAAAAAATGAAACAGCTCAATATTCCGACCAGTGCTATGAAGAGAGCGGTGGTGGCACTCTTTGAGGCAGAAGTAAACGTCGTAGCCCACTCGTTTGGAGGGACACTCACCGCAGATATTTTTAAGGATAAGATCCATGTACTCGTCGCCGACCGGGGGCCTGGAATCCCGGATATCGAACTGGCGATGAGTGAAGGTTACTCAACCGCCAGCGATGAAGTCCGGGAGATGGGCTACGGAGCAGGAATGGGATTACCCAACATCAAAAATAACTGCGACAGCCTTGACATACGAAGTGCCTCAGGAAGCCCTACCGAGGTTGAGTTCACTATCAATTTTGAGGCATAGCGAAAGATGCAAAAGAGTTCCTTTCATCATGCCCTCAAGATTGTTGAGGCAAAATGCATTGGTTGTACTCACTGTATGCTCACCTGCCCCACCGAAGCCATCAGGGTATTTGGAGGTAAGGCCCACGTTGATCCGAACCGCTGCGTCGACTGCGGTAATTGCATGTCGGTCTGCCCCGTGGATGCTATTGTGATCGAACAGGATGACTTCGACCAGATTTATACCTATTCACACCGTATTGCAGTGGTACCTTCGGTAATGATAGGGCAATTCTCAGAAGAAATCCCTGAGCAACAGATCTTCAGTATCCTCATCGACATGGGCTTTACCGATGTGTATGAGGCGGAAACGGGTATCGATCTGCTTCACAAGATTTCTGGCCGCTTTTCTACCTATGCCGGACAAAAACCAGTTATCAGCAGTTTCTGTCCAGCCATCATTCGTCTAATTCAGGTTCGATTCCCGTCCTTGGTTGGGCAGATAAATCTTCTCAAGCCTCCACTCGATATCACCGCCGCGTACATCAGAAAAAAACTGACAGAAGAAGGGGCAAATCCTCACGAGATAGGCATTTTCTACGTCACTCCTTGTGCTGCCAAGATTGCGGCAATAAAAAGGCCGATTGGAGAACCCCGAAGCGCCTTCGACGGTGTCATCAACATGGATTTCCTCTATAACCTTATCCACAGAAATCTTGTAAAACAAAAAAATCGTAAGGATTGCACCCTACCACCTCCGAGGAGGCTCTCCTCCGCAGCAGTACTCTGGAGCCTAACCACCGGAGAGGCTCAGCAAATCCCGGGCAGAACCCTGGCAGTCGACGGTATTCATAATGTCATGGCGTTTCTGGAAAAATTGGAAAACGAAGAGATCTCCGGGATAGATTTTCTTGAACTAAGGGCCTGCGATGAAGGCTGCGCCGGAGGTATCCTCGGTTCGGGAAACCGGTTTCTCACCGCGGAGCGACTCCGCCATCGTGCCGAACAACTATCTCCGGTATCGGACTATTGTGGGGAAGATATCTCCGAAGAGACCGCCGAATTCTTACGCGATACCATCAAACTGGAGACCGTCGAACCCCGCTCCATCATGAAACTTGACGATGATGTGGCTAAGGCCATGGAAATCATGGATACCGCCACCCACATTTTAGAAGCACTACCCATGGTCGACTGTGGTCTCTGCGGTTCACCTAGCTGCGAAGCCTTTGCCCGGGACGTGGCACAGGGAAAGGCAAGTCCTCAGCGTTGCATCTTTCTTCAGAGACGTCAGGAAAACCTTGATCCTACCATGGTCAAAAAAAACTTTTCAACCGTGAAAAAGGTCTGGGGACGGGAGAAGGTGGAGTAGGCTTCTCTTTGTATAGTGTTCGGAATCCTGGTGGTTGCATGTTGTCTTTCCCGGAAAAATCCTTAGGTTTTCAGGATTGCTTGATCTTATGTATCTATATTCTTGTAATTGGCAGCAAGGAAAAAATTTAGATATTCCTGACCACCACGATTCCGAACACTACTTTCTCTTTTGCTATTGGACTTTCTTCTCCTGCATGCCTATGTTTGTATAAAATAGCATAAACCCAGAGAGGAGGTATCTATGGGACCCCTTCAATTAGTCCTTATCCGTCATGGTGAAAGCCAATGGAATAAAGAAAATAGGTTCACCGGTTGGACCGATGTACCCTTATCGGAAAAGGGAAAAAAGGAGGCACAAGCGGGTGGCAGGTTATTGCGTGAAGAAGGTTTTGTCTTCGATAAGGCCTACACCTCCGTTCTGAAGCGTGCCATCAAGACCCTCTGGATCGTCCTCGAAGAGATGGATCTCATGTGGATCCCCGTTGTTCGGGCATGGGAACTGAATGAGCGACACTACGGAGGATTACAGGGGCTGAACAAATCGGAAACGGCAAAAAAGTACGGAGAAGAACAGGTTCTGATCTGGCGACGCAGCTATGACACCCCGCCTCCCGAATTGACAAAAGAGAGCGCATACTATCCGGGAAAGGATCTAAAATATCGGGAACTCTCGGAAGAACAGATACCCTTAACCGAAAGCCTCAAAATCACCATAGAGCGGGTCGTACCCTACTGGGAAAAGGTGATAGTCCCCGAACTGAAGGCGGGAAAGCGTCTCTTGATAGCGGCCCACGGCAATAGTCTGCGAGCATTGGTCAAATACCTTGACGGCATCTCGAACGAAGAGATCACAAAACTCAACATTCCGACCGGAGTTCCGTTGGTCTACGAGCTGGATAAGGATATAACACCAATCCGCCACTACTATTTGGGAGACCAAGAGGCCATTCAGGCCAAAATGGCCGCAGTGGCAAATCAGGGCAAAAAGTAACTGCTTAACGCCGTTTATCCTTCTTCTTCTTGGGCTTCCAGGCAACGTTGTCGTCGAAGTTCCAGTCCAAATAGGATGGTGCCGATAACAACAACGAACATGTCGGAAACCGGAGTTGCAAGCCAAACCCCGGCAAGGCCGAGAAGTCTGGGAAGAAGAAGGATAACGGGAATAAAAAAGAGACTCATTCTGCTCACAACCAGGAAAGCAGCGGGAATGCTTCGACCTATGGCCTGAAAAAAGGTGATCACCAAAAGCATATAGCCGTAAATGGGGAAATCACATAAATAGAGGCGAATAACAGAAACTCCGGCTTCAAGAACATCGGAATCGATGATGAACCAGCCCAGGGGAACCCGCGGAAACAGCTGAATAAGCAGCCATATCACAAGGGTGATAATCGTAGAATAGAAGGAAAAGAGAGTGAAGGCCCTGGCAAGTCTTTTGTACTTGCCAGCTCCGTAATTCATACCGGCCAATGGTTGGAATCCCTGGCAGATTCCCCAAATCGGCACAAAGATGAAGTTGAGAATTTTAATAACCGCCCCAATGATGATCAGTTCTTGTTCCGTTCCGTAAGAGGCAACACTTTTTAAAACGAAAATGATTTGGATAACCGTCATGATTGGCAGGGCCATACCGGAAAAACCGACTCGAAGCATCTCAAATAGATGTCCGGTGAAAGCGATATGGCTTTTTCTTAAGGTAATGGCCCCGTTTGCTTTGCCAAAATAGAAAAAACTGACGCAACACATCACCCCCTGGCTTATTACGGTAGCGCTCGCAGCGCCTGCGATCCCCCAGTCGAAGACGCCAAGAAAAAACGCATCGAGAATGATATTAAGGATGGTACCCGAAAGCATGATTCGCATGGCCTGCTTCATCCGCCCCTCGGCCCGAATGAGAATATTGGCACTGGAAGCAAAATTGAAAAAAAAGGAACCGAGTACCAGGATTCTGAGGTATATCACCCCGAGACGGTGTATCTCTCCGCTTGCACCGAGAAAGGCAACAATCGATTCGGCCGCCAGGAGACCGAAAAGGATCATCGCGCCTGAAAGAATCAGGTTGGCAAGCAGCAGATTGCCGAAAAGGGCATCGATAGTCTTTTGGTCCTTTCGACCGATTGCCCTGCTGAGCATGGAAGCAGCCCCTACACCGATGAGACTGAATATTCCATTGTTGATCAGAGAAAAAGGATAGACAACGCCGACTGCTCCTAAGGCAGCGGGTCCGACCCACTGCCCGACAAAAATGCCGTCGACGAATTGATACAAACCGAGAGAGAGTAAACTCACAATGGCGGGAAAGGAGAGACGGACAAAGAGTCTGCTTATCCCGCCGTTGAGAATACGGTCGCTGTTGTTCATCCAGGAAGCCTTGTGCGCCGTGTTCCAAGACCGGCAAACCGATCCGCGGCCTTGCTTACCGCGGCATCACCGCCGAGTACAACCAAATGCGAAGAATCAAGGGCTGAGAGAAGAGATGCTGCCGCAAGAGAAACAGCCTCAACGGTAGAGGCGCGCATGGTATCGCGTTTGCTCTGCCTTAGTGTGTCATTCAAACCGTAGAGAATACGTCGGAACCCAATCATGCTTTTTTCGCCTGGAGATTGGGGGCGGGTCTCTTTACCGACGAGGGTGATGATCGCCTTTTCAAGCTCGGCCTGGTCCACCCCTTCTTCGGCAACGATGCGGAGCCCCTCGCGAAAGGCATCAACGGTTGAAAGGATATGGGGATCTCGATAACTGGAGAGACCGAAGATGCCCTCAATACCGTTGGCAAAGGCTCCGGCACCGTATGCTCCACCTCTCATTCTGATCTTCTCCCAGAGAAAGGTCGTTTTCAGCAGCTGGGCAAGAATGAGCTGATGGCTATGGGCTGCCGAATCGATTGTCGCCGCAGGAAATACCAAGGCCACAAAGTTGACGGAGGCGGGAACAATCAGCGCCTCTTCACTGCACGACGAGGCTTCTCCCATGAGGTCTGTCACGGAGAAATGGGAGGAAGAGAAAGCAGCACCTTCCCCCTGAGGAAAGGATGCCAGGGCCTCTCCGACCAGTGTCTCCGCCTTGGGCAGGAAGGCCTCATCAGCGGTTATGTTGCACAGAAGGCGACTTTTTACCAACAATGTGCTGCGGAGGTGCTCCATGCGTGTTACGGCTTCGGGAAATCCCGCCTCTCCTTTTTTTACGAGCCCGTCGAGAAAGAGAAGCTGCTCAACACCGCGCCACAACTCGTTTGTTGCAAGCGAAGGAGAAAAGCCTGCGGCGGCCCGCATGGTGGCTACGCTGTTCCCGGAGGGAACGATATCGGAGACGACATCGTTGCGCATTTCCAGCAAAACATCTTTTAGCCGCCGGGTATCGGTAAGGACTCCCTGCAAAAGAATGGAAACAGCAAGATTCAGAGCAAGACGGCCATTCTCTTCCAGCGCCTTGAGACGAAACACCAGGTAGTTGCGATAGACTCCGGCCTCACCGATCACAGGACTCGACTCAAGAAAGGAATAGAATCCGCCGGTATCCTTGAAAAGGCGGTGAGCAACTTGATCGTAGCTCATATCGGGAAGAGCTGTATGAAGGAGCAGTCGGGTCAGCAAGGGCAGATAAAGCAACTCCTCACGGCCGAGTCCGGCGAGATCAAAGACAAAATCGGTATAGAGAATCCCATTGGTGAAAAAGTTGTGGGAAAAACATCGGACTCCTTCGAGAAGGCCGTCAGAGGTCTCGATCCGATCCACCTCGGTAGGTACATCCTGCATGGAAAGGGTGGGAATGGTAGCCAAGGCTTCAGGAGAATCGGGTTTATCCTGAAAAGCGCGAAGACGACGATTCTTCTCTTCGATGGCGGCAAGACCATCTTGATTTTCACCTTCCACCAAGGTATGAGCAAGCTTGTCGAGTTCTTGTTCAATCTTTGTCTCGTGCTCGGCATCGGGAGTCACAATGACGGTTGCACGATGATCATTACTCAGAAATCGATCACGGAGTAGATCTTCAAAGAAATGAGGATCCGCAGCAACCCGCTCCTTCAAGCGCTCCATAGGCGCAGCAAAGGCAAGGGAGGTTCCCGGGTCTTCGCCGTGTAACCAGCCCCTGAAAAGTTTACCCATAAGACGCAGGCCGAAGGGATAGCCACCCTTTATTTCCCGCTGCCGAAACTCCACCCGTGTCATAGCCCCTTCGACAGCTTCCCGGGATAATCCTTGATCGACAAAGTTTCGGAAACACTTCGTTACAAGCTCTTCCAGCGCCTCGGTTTGCCGGGGATCGATACCCCGCAGGCCAACGGCGAATATCAACTCTTTAAGATCCGTTTCAAGGCCGCTAACAGGGGAGATATCCTCTCCAAGCCGGGAATCGACCATGGCCTTGTAAAGGGGGGAACCCACATGCCCGATCAGAATCTCCGAGAGAACCTCAAGAGCCAGTACTTCGTCGGGCTTCGATATCTCACCGACAATCCAACTCAGAACAACAGACCCCCTGTTTGTGTTTTCATCTCCGTCAGCCGGGCTGGTAAAGGAAAACCGTCGGGGACTGTTCCAGCGAGGCTGGGTCGGAATATCCGATGCCTTCTCTCCCATGGTAAACCGGGAAAGAAAACGTTCCTGAAGAAACTCGAGTTGCTGCTCCGTATCGATATCGCCATAGAGAAAAATCCGACAATTGGAGGGGTGATAGGCCCGGCGATGAAAATCGCGAAAGGCTTCGTAACTCAGCTTGGGAATCGATAAGGGATCTCCTCCTGAATCGTAGTGGTAGGGGGTATCGGGGAAAAGAGATCGGTAGGACCACTCCCCGACAATAGAGTCGTGATTCGAATAGGCCCCTTTCATCTCGTTGAAGACAATGCCGGTCACCCCGTAGCGCCCTTCTTCGTCGGCCTCAAGGCGATGACCCTCCTGACGGAAAACATCCTCCGACAGGGTGGGAAAAAAGACGGCATCACCGTAGACAGCCATCAAATTGAAATAATCTTTGGCCACAGGAGAGGCCGCAGGATAGACCGTCTTATCGGGATAGGTCATGGCATTGAGAAAGGTGTTCATGCTTCCCCGCATAAGGGCAAGGAAGGGATCCTTCACAGGATAGCGTGCCGACCCGGAAAGCACAGAATGTTCTATGATATGAGGAACTCCGGTATCGTCAGAAGGAGGCGTTTTAAAGGCAAAAGAAAAGAGATTCTCACTGTCGTCGCAGTTGAGATGGTAAAGATCGAGACCTGTGGCGTCATGGCGAAACCGGTAGCCGGTTCCCCGGTACTCGCTTTGATCATCCACACCAATAAGAGTAAAACCGTGTAATGTGTCGCCTATATGTAATGTTTTCATCGCTCCTCCAGTATAAGCCTATTCTCTTTTCATGGACAATCCGATCCTACGCCTCTCAAGATCGACGGAAATAACCTTGACCTGTACCTGCTGCTTGAGCCGGACTACTTCCGCAGGATCCTTTACAAAATGATCGGCAAGATGACTGATATGAACAAGACCATCCTGGTGAACGCCAATATCGACAAAGGCGCCGAAGGAGGTAATGTTGGTAACAATACCGGGAAGAATCATCCCCTCCCGAAGGTCCTCGGGGCTTCTAACGCCTTCATCAAAAGAGAAAATTTCAAAGGGGCTTCTCGGATCCCGGCCTGGCTTTTCAAGCTCGGCCATGATATCACGCAGAGTGGCCATCCCGGTATGTTCATTAATATAGGAATGAAGGTCGATGGTCGATCGTACCGTATTGTCGTCACCAATCAAATCGCCAACGGAGACTCCGACAGTGACGGCCATCTTTTCAACCAAGGTGTAACGCTCGGGATGAACGGCAGAGGCGTCCAAAGGATTATTCGCTCCCCGAATTCGAAGGAAGCCGGCGGCCTGTTCGTATGCCTTCGGGCCGAGGCCCGGGACCGAAAGTAGCTGGCTGCGACTTTGAAAGGGGCCGTTGTCATTGCGAAAAGCGATGAGAGAGGATGCAAGCTTTTCTCCGACCCCACTGACATAGGATAATAGCCGTACCGAAGCGCTGTTCAGCTCGACTCCGACGTTATTTACACAGCTCTCTACGGTTTGATCCAGGGCCTTTTTCAGTGCCTTCTGATCAACATCGTGCTGATACTGGCCGACCCCGATCGATTTGGGATCGATTTTCACCAATTCGGCGAGGGGATCCTGCAAGCGCCGTCCGATGGAGACTGCGCCCCGGACCGTGACATCCTGGTCGGGAAACTCCTCCCTGGCAAGGGGCGAGGCACTATAAACCGATGCACCGCTCTCGTCCACACTCACCACGCTAACGGAAGCCGGAAGTCCGGCCTCCTTCAGAAAGTCGACGCTCTCACGGCCGCCGGTCCCGTTGCCCACAGCCACGGCCTCGATACCGTACTGCGCAATCAACTCGAGAATTCTGCGGGTAGCCTCCACCTTTTTATTCTGAGGTGGTAAGGGAAAGATGACATCATGCTCTAAAAGCGCTCCTCCTGAGGAGATCACCGCAAGCTTACATCCCGTTCGAAGGCCGGGATCAAGGGCCAAAACGGAGCGGGGCCCAAGGGGAGGCTGAAGCAAAAGCTCCCGCAGATTCTCTCCGAAACGGAGGATAGACTCCTCTTCGGCCCGGGCCACCAGGACCGATTTCAATTCGGTTTCAAGGGAAGGGGCCAAAAGCCTGGAGTAGGCATCCTCGGCAGCCGAAGCAACCTGCTTTGCAGCCTCTCCGTGCAACGGGGTATGAGGCCCTTCCGAGGCTTCAAGGGAAGATGGAACGCCCCCTACCCGCATGGAAAGATGCTTAACAGAAAGGAGGGCATCCTCCTCGGGAGGCAGGAGGTGCCAACGTAAAAAGCCCAAGGCTGCCCCACGGCGAACCGCAAGGACCCTGTGTCCGGCAACGCCTTTCACAGCTTCACTCCAGTCGAAATAGTCACGAAACCGTGCAGAGCCTTTCGGATCTTCCTCGCACCTCTTCTTCACGGAGATAGCAGAAAATATGGCCTTTCGAGCAAAAAGTTCACGAAGGCAAGCCCTCACCGCCGCGGACTCCGAGATTTCCTCGGCAATGATATCCCGGGCACCTCCGAGGGCATCCTCGACACTCGTAGTCCCCTTATCCGGATCAATAAAATCGGCGGCAGCAGCATCCACATCATCACAGCGTCCGGAAACAAGAAGCTCCGCAAGAGGCTCAAGACCAACTTCCCTGGCTGCCGAGGCTCGAGTCTTTCGTTTGGGGCGGAAAGGAAGGTAGAGATCCTCAAGCTCGGAAAGGGCCGTTGCCTGGCAAAGGGCCTTCTCCAAGTCGGTGTTTAAAAGATCACGCTCTTTCAAACTGTCAAGAATAGACTCCCGCCGCTTCCAGAGCGCCGCTGTCTTCTCCTTTGCCTCGAGTATCCCTCTGATCTCTTCCTCATCAAGTTCGCCCGTTGCCTCTTTGCGATACCGGGCGATAAAAGGAACCGTCGCTCCTGAAGCCGAAAGTTCAATAACGGCTCGAACCCCTCGCTCCAGTAGCCCCGTCTCGAGGGTCACGGCCTGTATCAACGCATCGTCCATCTGCCTCCTCCTTAAGACACAATCCAACGACAATAGGAGAGTAGCATAGCCTTTGGGGAGAAAACAGGGAAGAGCATCAATGACCAGTAATCATTTGATTATATCGAAAGCCAAGACCTTCCGCAGCCAATAGCAACGGAAGGTGAAATTTCTTATCGGCAGAACTTAACGTTGAAATGAACCTCGATAGGTATCGATATTCATCTTTGAAGCAAGCCGCATGGCAAGAAAATAAAGGATGCCGCCAATAACAAAGGAGTTGATAGCGGCAACACCAAACGTAAGTTGCTTGGCAATAATCCCGGATATGACTACGGTAAGAACTGCAGCAAGATTCCATTTTCTATAACGAGTATCAGAGGAAAATTGATATTTCTTTCTCTTACCGAGAAAGTAGTAGTCCACAACAATGACTCCACCAATGGGAGGAATAAAAACGCCAAGAAATACCAAAAACGGAACAAAGAAATCGGTAATATCCAAAAAGGCTATAGCAGTAGCAATTATACCAAGGATAAGTGATATTTTGTATTTTGGAATTTCTCGAATATTCGAAATACCCAACGATGCAGAATAAAGATTATTGTCGTTACTGGTCCACTGCGCAAGTATCACCATCAGTAAAGATGCCAGCCCCATTCCGAGTCCAACCATGGCCGCCATGATGGTATCACTACCTGCGGCTTTAACCATAACCATCCCGGCGAAATTGGCAAGAGCAAAGACAAACATCGCAAGGGCAGACGCTATCCAGTTATGTAACTTCGTCTTTACATAGCGCGAAACATCGGGTTGCATAATGCTACCGACAATCCACCCGCCGATTACGATGGTAATTCCTGTTCCCAAACTGGCAGGCTCTGACGGGGCACTATTCACGATGGCTTCGAAACCAATTTCTCTAAATGCTTTCGTACTTCCCCAAAGACAGATGATAAGGATAAGCGGAGAGGCAATCGTACTAAGAAAAGACAGACCTTTATAGCCGACAATTGCGGTAGTCATCATCAAAAGACCGCCCCAAACGGTAGCGACAGGGATCGAACACAAATATACATTTGGAAACATGATATGCATTGTTTGCCCAAAAAAACCTGTCTGGTATGCATACCACCCGGTTAGACTTACAGCCCATACCAAACCGACTATCTTCGAGCCTGAACGTCCAAAAGCATGCCGAGAAAGAACGGAAAAAGGGACGCCGGTATCCGCACCGATCCCTCCCATAATTCCGGCCATAAATAACAAAAAAAGAGAGCCCAAAATAATCGCCCAAACAGCATCTCGAAAGGTCAAAAGATTTGCCAATGAAGCCCCTGTATAAAGCGTCGACATCGCAACCGCCAGACCCGCAGTAACAAAAGAAAGATTTAGGAGTGATCGCCGTTTTTCTTTCGGAACCGGCTCGGTAGGATAGTCATACAATAGGCTTTCTTTATATGCCTTCATACCTTATCCTCCTTCTAAAAAAAATTCTCAACAGGACGATAATCAAAATCATGGCCGAAATAACGAGGCCCCAAAATGTCGATTCCTTTCGGGGTTCGAAATTCCGATCGTGCTTTCATTCCTATCACAGCCACCTTTTGTCCGGTTCGAACAAGAGGATTGGGAATTGGTTCTCCTGTCTTAAGGTCGACTAACGAGATAATATCCGGACTCGTGACAAAAGGTTTACCATTTTTCCATGAAACGTGGTTTTCATTTTTGAACCATACCTTCAAGACCTCTCCGGAGAACCTTCCGATTCCAGTTATCGTATTTGTTCCCCAGTAATACCCTAGCCTGTCATCTTCTTCTTTACCGGTTACTTCACCTTCAATTAAAATCCATGCGTGTAACTTGTCCGCAAGATCCTTAACAACGGCTTTGCCTGCCTCTCTTCGTTCTCGAATGAATCGCCCGAGTTCATAGCTTTCGGTCATTGTTCCGGCGATGATAATTTTCTTTGCATCTGCCGCCTTCATAAGAAAGCCAGCCTGGCCAGCAAGGCCGTACGCCCCGGCGCTGATGAGCTTTCCGATACGTTCAGTCACCCGATAGTTAATTGCACTTTTGAGAATCGCAACATTTCCCCATTCATCGACTGAAGTGATGGGCAAAATTGTCTTTCCATGAAGGTAAGGAGTAGTTTGTTGGATTTCAGGAATAGCTCTGCCGGTATAATCACCGTCCAAAACAGGAATACCAAGAGCGGCGGCGGCAGCCACTGCCCCCGATGTATTTGCACCTGCCAGCTCTATGGGCACAATAGCACTTATCTTTTTTCCTGTGTAATCGGCAAGCTCCTCTACCGCTTTTTTCAGTCGGTCTTTTTCTGTATTGACAGTTGAAACTAGACCGAAACCTTCCATTTCTTTGGTGACTTCAGGAGTGTGCGGTGCTATAGACCCCATGAGAAACGGACAGACAACCAGAGCATCATCATCAAGCTCAGAAGCATCTATCCAACCTACGCTTCGTCCCGCATCAAGTTCACTGTTCAGCGAAGCAATTCCATTGTTCGGCAGACCGCCTCCCCCTGTGGCAAAAAACGTGCAACCTCGAACAAAATCTTGTATTGCCGTTTTATCCTTAAAAAGAAATCTACTCATAAATACCCTCCTTTTATCGGGCACTAATCCCGACTATTGGTATTTCCTAATGTTTGAGATATCTCCCTAGCAACAGTGCGCATACTTTGTACAGTATCCTCAAGCTGCTTTTCGGAAATGCTTGAAGGAATCATGGTGCTAATGGAAGCTACCACCTCATCTGTGTGGTCGAAAACAGGAACACCAACGGCATGCAAACCCTGCCTGTGCTCTTCATTGTCGATGGAGTAACCACGCCTCCGCGTTTCTGACAATTCATGTTCCAAGGCTTTTCGATCTGTAATGGTTTTCTCGGTATATGGAACGAGACTGATTCTATCCACATAGTCGGCAAACATCTCTTCCGAAAGGTAAGCAAGCAAAACCTTGCCAAGGGCCGTCGGGTAGAGATCAAAACTCATCCCGACCCTGGTAATAGAGGGAATTGCCTGGCTATTCCCAACTTTGCTAATACAAACGCCGAGATCACCTTCCTGTATCGCAAGGTGAACCGTGGATTTAAGCTCTTCGCTTAACTTGCCCAAAAGCGGATATGTTATCTCGGTTAGGTCGTTGTTTTCCTGCACCACACTCGCAAGTTCAACAATGCGAAAGGTCGCCCTAAAACGGCCACTGATTTCATCCTTAAATATGAAGCCTTCTTTTTGAAGACTTTTCAGATAGTTATAGATTGCAGGAGATGATGTATGGAATGATCTGGCAAGCTCCGCCACCTTTACCCCATGCTTTTGGTGACAAATATGCGATAGAACACGAACAGTTCGCTGAATCGAATTGATCTTCTGGTCCATCATGACCTCCAATATATTAACTAATATTTAATATATTAATTTATATTTAATACATTGTATGCCCACCCTTTTTCCACTGTCAAGTTTTTTTCACCCGATTCCCTATCCCTCCCCAATAGGATAGAATCAGCCCATGCAAAGAGAGATGATCCTCTTTCGGTCCCGTCTCAACAGGGCCGTACGAAATTTTTTCGAATCAAAGGGTTTTCTTGAAGTTGAAACCCCTCAGCTTTCTCCAACAGTCATTCCCGAAGCCCATATCGAACTCTTCTCCACCCGATTTTTCAGCGACAGGTTCGGAGAACGAGAACTCTACCTCCTGCCGAGCCCAGAAATTCACATGAAGCAGCTCATTGCCGAGGGATCGGGAAGTATTTTCCAGATCTGTAAGAGTTTTCGAAATGATGAGCAGATGAGTCACTACCACAATCCGGAATTTTCCATGCTGGAGTGGTATGCGGTTCAGGGAAGCAGCGAAGAAAATATTGCCACGACCGAAGAGCTTTTTTCCTGTTTGGCCGAAACACTCCACAGAGACGGTGAATACCTGAGCCCCCCCTTTCGCAGGATGACCATGGCGGAGGCCTTCGACCGTTTTGCCGGTATCGATCTCGAAAAAGGGCTGAGCCTTCCCGGGCTGAGGAAACAGGCACAAGCCGCAGGCATCGATCTCAGAGACAAACAAGAAAGCTGGGAAGAGCTCTTTCACCGCATCTTTCTCACGCACGTCGAGCCGGAACTTCCGGCCGACCGTCCCCTCGTCCTGGAACGCTACCCTGCGGCGGTCGAGGTCCTTGCCGAAAGAATTCCGGGAACCGGCTGGCTCGACCGCTGGGAATTGTACGTCAAGGGGACGGAACTTGCCAACTGTTATGCCGAAGAGCGTTCGCAAAAGCAGGTGGAAAGTTTTTTTCATAGTCAGTCAGCCCAGAAAGTACAATCGAGCCGTGTGGTGCCGGATATTGATCCGGAGTATCCACAAATTTTCCGAAACTTTCCGAAGTGCAGTGGGGTGGCCCTGGGAATGGACCGCTTGGCCATGCTTTTTTCAGGAGCAGCCACCATAGAGGGGGTGATGTTGTTTCCGTTTTCTGATATGCTTCGCTAAAATGAATATATTGGCCTTATGGCTGTCAGCATAAAACTCATTAACATCGAGGTAAAGATAGATGATAAAAGCTGGATCGATCGATAAGGGAACCGCACTGCTGATTAAGGGGACACCCTATGTCGTTGTCGAGCGGGAATTCGTCAATCCCGGAAAGGGATCGGCCTTTGTACGACTCAAGCTAAAAAGCCCTTCCACAGGGCAGGTTCTTAGAGAAACCTACAAGACTCAAGATTCGGTGGAGGATATCATTGTTTCCGATAAGGATTGTCAGTATCTCTATGCCGATAATGATTCCTACCATTTCATGGATCTGGAGACCTATGATCAGTTCGAAGTACCTATGCAGGGTTTCGAGGATTACAAACTTCTGATGAAGGATGGGGAAACCTACAACATCGTCTTTTGGGAAGACAAGCCTCTGGATATCAAGATTCCCTTTAAGGTAGTCTACGAAGTAACAGAGGCCCAGGAAGCGGTAAAGGGTGATACCGTCACCGGAGCAACGAAGATGGTAACTGTTGAGACGGGACTTCAGGTTAAGGTTCCGATTTTTATCAAGCAGGGCGAACGGATCATGATCAATACGGAAACAAAAGAATATGTCGAACGGGTCAACCAGTAACCTGTTACGATTTTACTCACACAAGGAGGTCGCATTCCGCTATAATGGATGCGGCCTCTCCTTTTTTCTCAGCCACGGGCTGTTCAGCAGCTATGCAATTGATGCCGGAACCTCCCTTCTTCTAAAGCTGATCGCCCAGCATAAGATTGCCGAAGGGAAGCGATCGCTTATCGACATTGGCTGCGGAGCAGGGGTTATCGGGCTTAGCATCAAAAAGCGACATCCGGAAATTAACGCCACACTGCAGGACCGCGATGCCCTTGCCGTGGCATTTTCGCAGGCTGCCGCACGACGTAACGGCCTGTTGCCCGACGGGGCCGAAGAATCCCCGGATCTGAGATTCGCAGGCGCCCTGGCCTTCGAGGGCCAGGAAGGACGCACATTCGATCTCATCGTATCGAACTGGCCGGCAAAGGCAGGCATCCCGGTACTTAAAGAGTTCTTTTTCCTTGCCGCTGCCTCATTGGAAAAGAAGGGAGACCTGGCCATGGTAGTGGTGCGCCCGCTTAAAGAGCAGGCTCTCGCTTTCGCCCTGGAGGCCGGTTGGGAAGTTCAGGCCTCTGAGACCACGGCAAACCACTGTGCCTTCCTTGCCTCCCTGTCTGGGGAAGCCCAAAAGCAGCATAGCCCCACCTTTTCTCTTTCTCCCTACCTTCGAGGAATCTTCAAAGGCAAAGGCTACCAAATGGAAAGTGTCTACGGTCTTCCAGGATTCGACACCCTAGCCTTTCACCACATGCTGTTCGCTTCGGAACTAGCTAAAGTAGTTGAGTGTCTGGCTCCCGAACAGGGAACAACACTCATACGAAATCCTGGCCAGGGACATATTCCACTTATTCTTGCAGCAGAAGTAAACAAACAAGAACGTAAGCTGCCCCTCCCTATTCGGCTTGCCTCAAGAGACCGATTGCAGCTTTTGATAAGCAGCAGGAACCTACAGAAAGCAGGGATACCGCATATCATCGAACACGATGCCTCTCCAATCCTGGACACGGCGAATGAAGAAACGAAGGCATCTCTGGCCATCATGGATATCGACTATGTTCCCGGCAGCGATATTTGCAAAGAGACTTGGCTCTGGGCCGATCAACAGTTGTTGCCAACAGGCCGCGTCCTATTTCTCGGCAAGAGTGCTCTTATAGGCCGAATAGCAGATGGAGCCCAGGGTTTCTCCCTCATTCATACGAAAAAATACAAAGGGTATCGCCTTTTGCTTTTCTCGAAGAATTGATAGCCATTATCTATTGTTTTTGTGTATTTCATGCTATATTCGTATACATGAGGATAACAACCAAAGGCCGCTACGCAATCCGGGCGGTTCTTCGGCTGGCACAAGCAGAAGAGCACCGCCCTATTCCTATACGCATTCTCGCCGCACAGGAAGGAATTTCTCCGGAATTTCTTGAACAGATTTTCTTTCGACTTAGGAAAAGTGGCATCATTAATTCAACAAGGGGGCCGGGCGGTGGTTTTCGGCTTATGAAAGAGGCTAATGATCTCACCCTCATGGAAATATTCGATGCCGTAGAAGAGGGGTTCTTTCTCTCCCCCTGTACTCAGGACGGTGAACAGTGCGACAGAGAAGAACGCTGTCTGGTCCATGGTCTTTGGGAACATACCTACGAAATGCTACAATCCTATTTTGGTGCCATCACGATTGCCGATGTAATGGCAAATCGTTATCCCCATCTTTAAGATGAAGGTCCAGTTGAGGAAAGGGGATCTCTATTCCCTTGGTTTGACATGCCTTCCAAATTTCCATATTGATCCAGTGATGGGCGACATATTTATCGTGAACGTCTTTAATCCAGGTAAAGACGGCAAAATTGATACTTGAACTCCCGAACTCCTTCAGCCGCACGGCAGGGGCCTTATCCTTTCTCCGAAAAGGACAGGAGATTATGGCCGTTTCCAGTATCTCTACCACCCGTTCTACGTCCGAACGATAGGAAACACCAATATCGTTTCGTATTAAAACACTCTTGTCGTCATAGGTATTGTTATAGACGGTATTGGAAACCAGCTGACTATTGGGAACAATAATAGTTTCGTTCATGAGGGTATTAATAACCGTAGAGATAATCCGAATCTGAACGACCGACCCCTCGTTTCCCTCTACGATAATGAAATCCCCCTCTTTTATCGGTCTGGTGATGATGATCACAACACCGGCAAAAAAATTGGCAACTACATTTTGCAGGCCGAAACCAAGACCGAGACCGAGCACACCGAAGATGACGGTCAGGGCCGACAGGTTAATACCGATAACCGAAAGGCCAATCAGCAAAACGATAAACATGACCGAGTAGCGCAATAGATTTGCAAGAGAGAACTGTTTTGCTTCATCAATACCGATGCGGCGCAGGAAGGATTGATTCATCATTCCTTTCGAAATTCTTCCCGCCCAGCTGGCAAGATAGAACACAGGGATCGTAAGGATGATGGTAACAAAGCTGATGCTGGTGTCTCCCGACTTGATCAGCGGTTGATTTAGTGCACTGTAGAAAAGTCGCCAGTATTCGAAGAGCTTGGCACCAAAAAGCCTGCTGATAAGGCCGATAATGAGAAAAAGGTAGATAAGACGCAAGATCAGACGGTACCAGTGACCAATCTTTTCTTTCATCTCGTCTTGTATTTTCAGTGTGAAAAGAAGTTTCCTTCCGCCGCGCAGCAAGAGGCGGTAGATAACAAATGCACAGACAAGGGGAAGGACAAAGACGAGCAGAAGGTGCAATGGGGTAAAGGGAAACGATATGGCTCCAAGGGCAAGGGGCTTATTGAAAAAAGCGATAAGCAGGTCAGGCAAGATCAACTTCCTTCTGTTTATGTTTTCCTTCAAGGAGATCATACATGGTTTCGGGGTTTTCTTCAAATTCGAAAAAACGCTTTATACGAGCGAAAACCTGGTGGTTCTCCATAAAGGCATCCACGATCTCCGGATCAAATTGTTTGCCGCGCTCCCCTGCGATAATCTCCACGGCCTTTTCGTGGCTATAGGCCTCTTTGTAGGGACGTTTGCTGGTAAGAGCATCGTAGACATCGGCGATGGAAACAATTCTTGCCGAAAGAGGGATACCCTCCCCACTAAGGCCCTCCGGATAGCCGCTGCCATCCCAGCGTTCATGATGATAGTAGGCAATCTCTTTACCCATGGTGAGAAAACTGGTCTTTGTAAGCTGTTTATCAACAACCTCCAAAGCCTCGCCTCCAAGCCTGGAATGAGCCTTAATCTGTTCATACTCATCCGGGTTAAAGCGTCCGGGTTTCAGCAGGATGGAATCGGAAATTCCCACCTTCCCGACATCGTGAAGAATGGAAGAAAGCGAAAGATCTTCAAGATAGTCGTCGGTTATATAGGCCGCATATTTGGGCAGTCTCCGAAGGGTTTGGGCCATGATTCTCGTAAATTCGCGAATACGTTCGAGATGAGCACCGGTATCTTTATCTCGGTATTCGGTAAGCTTGGCAAAGCCGATGATGGCTGCCGACTGGGTGTCTTTGAGCTCATGAAGGGAATCCCTTAGTTTCTGCTCCAGATGAACACGCTCGGTCAAATCCTTTTCGGCCATGGAATAGGCGATAACGGTTCCCGTCGAATCTACAATGGAAGTGAAACTTGCATAGGTGTAGATGACCGCTCCATCTTTCCGACGACGTTTCACCTCGCTCTCAACATAACTCCCTTCATTATACTGAATCAGGGCAACCAGCTTTGCAAAGGCGTCGTTGCCCCGATCGACCCTAAGCAAATCGTCGTAATGTTGGCCGACCATCTCTTCCCAATGGTAGCCGTAGGTTCGTTCTGCGGCGGTATTGAGATTAAGAATGGTTCCTTCGGGGTCAAAAATGATGATTCCGGAAAGGATGGTATCAAAGAGAATGGTAAAATTTCGTTCCGATATCTTGAGCCTGGATTCAAGATTCCGAAGATAGGTGACATCTTTCCATTGAGTGGCATAGCCGGTCACGTTCCCCGACTGGTCCTTGATAATCCAGCTGGTATCAAGTACCCGTTTGATTGCACGATTGTTGTTATAGAGGTGAGTCTCCAGATTAAAAACCGTCCCAGCCTCAAGCAATCTGCGCTGCTTATCCTCAAGTTCATCCTGGTAAACGTAGACCTCGCGCAAATCGGAAGGTGCATCTTCTTCATGGTACTCAAGAAGCTCGGCAAAAGCGGGATTTGAGGTTTCGACCCGGCCGTTCATGCGTGCGGTAAACATTGCATCGCCGATCGTTCGAAAGAGTTGCTCATACTCCTGTTCCGCCGCTTGATTGTTGCTGCCGTCGACCAGTTCCCTCAGGATAATCAAAAAATAAAAGCCGTTGTCCGTGGTAAGGCGTGTACTTTTAACACTGAAACCGCGCGTAGGTTCGTCGAACCGAAATCCTGTACCCGAAAGGTGAACACTAAAAGAGGTCTCTTCAGGATGTTCCAAACCGATATTCTTAAGAAACGAATGATGCCCCGAAAGAATTTCGTCGGCACGAAGGCCAAACATTCTCGAAAAAACATCGTTAAAAAAAAGAAGTTCACTCTTCTCGTCAATGATGAGGATTCCGTCGGAGACTTCTTCAATTATGCTCAGCAGTACCGTATCCACTCCAACAGTTATACACCTTCGTGCCTGACGGGTCAAATAGTTCCGGGAAACGACACGGCAGGGGAAAAGGGCTTGCCAGATCGATAGCAGCCTGCGAGAATAAAAGAAGCCATGAAGAAAGAAATCGCCTATATCGCAATTGAAATAGAAAACACCACGCTTACCCGCTGTATGGATTTAAAGGATGGTAAGCAGTCTCATACCCTGCAGTTGACCACGATGGTCGACAATCAGAGGAGAGCACTCGTCACCATCTTTCTGTGCGAAGGGTCCACGAAGCAGCTTCTGAAACAGTTTGATTTGACCCATCTTCGGCCGAAGCCGGCAGGCCCCCCCCGCTTCTTTCTCACCTGCCTGTACGACGGCAATAGCCTGCTCACTATTCGGCTCAAGGTGGACGGGAAAGAGTATGCCGCAGAACGCGTCGACCTAAGCCGATTTATCAGGCGGAAACGACCGATGCTTCTGCTGATTCCGGTGTTCCTGCTGCTTGCGGCTGCTGCGGTATTGCTTATTCCCCGAACGTGTACATCCCGAAAGAATACGGACCGTACGGTAACGGCATCCGTTTCTGCAGAAGAAAGCAGACACAGCGAGGAATCCTCTCCGGCGGCAACGGGGAAGATGACGCAAGAAGCTTCAGAGACTATCGAAACACAGCAAAGCCCTGCAAAACCATCGCCTCAAGCTTCATCGCCCCCCCCTACTTCGCCCCCGCAGGAGCAGCCTCAGGAGCAAAGAAAGATAGCCGAGCAGGAGCCAACGGCCCCGGTAACGGCTTCCGCATTTCGGTCCGTCGAAAAAAGAGCCGTCATTTATTTTCATCCCAACGATTCGGAGCTCACCGCCGAGGCCCAAACCCAGCTCCGCGTCTTCGGCCGGCAACTCAGGGAGTGGAACAGTATCGATGCCGTGAGTATCGAAGGCCACTGCGCTCTGCTGGGCACCGAAAAGGGGAGGATAGAGCTCTCACGGGAACGCGCCGAAAACAGTGCCGCTTTTCTCGAAACGATCGGGATCCCCGCGCAAGGAGTTTCCTTGCAATGGTTTGCCGGCGAAAGGCCCGCCACCCGGGACCCTGACAAACAGGAGCTGAACCGACGGGTTGAAATTTCGGCGAAAGGGAAA
Organism: Sediminispirochaeta smaragdinae DSM 11293; assembly: GCF_000143985.1. Lineage (GTDB taxonomy): Bacteria > Spirochaetota > Spirochaetia > DSM-16054 > Sediminispirochaetaceae > Sediminispirochaeta > Sediminispirochaeta smaragdinae. The sequence continues at coordinate 3,958,655 of NC_014364.1, forward strand.
GAAGAGCGGCAATAGCCGAAGCTTAATCCTCGACGGGATAGGGCCAGAGTCTATTGTCGGGACCGGGAAGCAATGCCTCTCTCTCCTCCACCCGGGGAACCGGATCAAGGGGAATAGAAACCTTTCCTCCGCCGCCGGGTAGGTCAACGGCATAGACCGGTGTGGCGAGCCCCGACATGCACTGCCGCAATGAGCGCATAATCGACACGCCTTTGAGGATCGGGGCCCGGAGATGCGATGTGCCGGCCGCAAGGTCCCCCTGAAACAGGTAGTAGGGAATAACCCTGGCGGCGAGCAACGCCCCGCTCAGGACCTTCAGGGTCTCACGGTCATCATTCACCCCACGCAGCAAAACCGACTGATTGAGAATCGGGATTCCTGAATCCGCAAGCCGCGCAAGGGCCTCGACAGCCGGAGGAGAGACTTCATCGGGATGGTTGAACTGGCACACGACGAAAAGCGGTGCCCTGCGACCAAGCTCCCGGGCCAATACAGGCGTTATCCGTGAGGGAAGCACCGCCGGCATCCTCGTACCGATACGAAGAATGAGATCGGGCCTGTGCTTACGAAAAAGATCGATAAGCCGAAAAAGGGTACCATCGGGAAGCATCAGGGGATCACCACCGGAGAGAAGGAGTTCCCTGATCTCCGGCCGTTTTTCAAGATAACAGGCGGCATCCTGGGCCGCCTCAAAAAGCGAACGCCGGTCCTTTCGATTCTTTACCTCACGGTCTCCCTGACCAGCGCCACCGGTAAAATGGCGACGAAAGCAGTGTCGACAATAGAGGGCACAGCGATCGGAGGCCAAAAAAAGGGCCCTGTCTTCGTAGCGATGAATCAAACGGGGAAGCGGGCTATACTCCTGTTCACAAAGGGGATCGGCAGACTCATAGGAAAGAAAGTGGAACTCCTCTTTCCTGGGAATGGCCTGCCGACGCAGGGGCGATGCCGGATCATCGCCCATAAGGGACAGATAGTGTCGTGTCAGGGCAAAGGGAAGGCGCCGCTCCTCTTCGGAGTCAAACCAGGCCCGTTCCTCATCCTCAAGACAAAGATGCCTCTCCAGCTCATCCAGATTCGTTACCCGCTCTTTTAGTTCCCGTTGCCAGCTCTCCATGTTCCCTTTGTACCATGGAACTGTCCTCATCGGGAAGTGATTGACGCAAGGAGGAGGGCAGACTAAGCTCTAAGCCATTCCATAATACACCCAAAAGGCAAGGAGCGATGATGAAGAAAAAAGAGGGAATGAGACAGTACTACGGTATAACTTTTTTGATCGGCCTTGGTTTCTTTACCATGGGACTTATGGATCCGCTGTACGATACCTATGTTCCAATGTTCCTATCCAACTTTATCTCCATGGACAGCATCGTCGGCACCGTCATGGGACTCGACAACCTTTTCGCTCTCTTGCTTATCCCCATTGTTTCGGCCCTCTCGGATAGAACGCGGACCCCTATTGGAAGAAGAATGCCATATATCATTGTCACGCTTCCTGCAACGGCGCTCTTTTTCGGTCTCCTCCCCTACTCCGCTCTTACCAGTTTGGTGGCGCTGATTCTGGCCATCTTTTTCCTCAACCTTTTCAAACAAGCCGCTCGGGGGCCGGTGGTGGCCCTTATGCCGGATATGATTCCCGGTGAATATCGCTCCGAGGCAAACGGTGTTATTAATACCATGGGGGGAATTGCGGCCATCGTCGGCACCGTTGGACTGGCAAAGCTCTACGATCTGAACGTTACGCTTCCCTTGTTCGGAGCAACGATACGGTCAGGCGGAGCAGGGAGCTACATAGGAACCCTTCCCTTTCTGCTTTCCGCCCTTTTGGTTCTTCTTGCGGTCCTTCTGCTTTTCCTTTTTGTCAAGGAAAAGCAGGTTGCCCAGGAACACGAGCAGGAAGAGAAGGTCCCGATATGGAAAAGCTTGCACATGATCATCGGGACACAAGATAAGAGTGCCCTTTTCATCCTTGTCAGCCTTCTGCTCTGGTTTATCGGCTACCAGGGGGTGCTTCCCTGGATCGGCATCTATTCCCGTGAATTCCTCGGTCTAAAGCCGGGGACAGCGGCCCTTTCTGCCGGGATGGTGGGAATCGCCTATGCTATCTTCGCCATTCCCTCGGGGATTCTGGCTCATCGAATAGGCAGGAAACGAGCAATACGGGGATCCCTCTTCTCCCTCACCCTCGTTACGGTCTTACTTTTTTTGCACCATCCCCTGGCGTCCGGAATTCTCGGCTTAACAGGCATGCCGCTGGTACTCAGTTTCTGGCTGCTGCTTTTCCTTTTCGGGATCTTTTGGGTCACAGTGGTTACCAACAGCTTTCCGATGCTCTGGCAGATGGCGTCATACGGAACCATGGGAATATACACCGGGCTCTATTATTTTTTCTCGCAATCCGCCGGTATCATCGCACCGGGATTTTCCGGTGCGATGAGGGACCTCTTTGGAGATCGCAGCATGTTTCTTACCGCTTCCTGCTGCATGTTTGCCGCTTTTCTTGTAATGGGGCTGGTACGAAAGGGTGAGGCGGAAGAGTAGCCGTCCGTACACGAAAAAGGGCTGCCTTTTGCCTGGCAGCCCCATTTAACGGTATGATGCATGATATCATGCTATTCGGTGACGGTTTTTGTGACCCGGACCTGGCTGATGTAGCTTTCCTTAAAAGGTTCCACATCCTTAACCCAGCGCAGAAATTTTTCCGCTTCTTCCTTCCCGGCATAGGGGCCTAGGCGAAGACGATAATACTCTCTGCCGTCGACCTCCTTTGTGGTAAGACGCCCGGTAAACCCCTTATCTGCAAGAAGCTTGTTCGCTTCCTCGGCCCCGCTTCTGCTTTGGAACGATCCCGCCTGGATCCAATACTCCAAGACCGATACGGTACGCCGAACCGGTGTCGGTGTCCGGGGCGGCTCACTTCGAGGGGCAGTGGAAGGAGGAGTAGAAACCGATTCACTCTGCCGTTTGGGAGCGGGAGTAAGTACTGGTTCGGGGCTTTTGCCCGTCCCGGCATCAACAGAAACTGTCGATGAGTCCTTTTCTCCATACACAATGACAAACTCATCACTGCCGTCTCCGGCCTTCTCATCGCCGGAGGCCCCAGAGGACGCCTCTTCCAAACCAGGATACTCGGAGTCATCACTTCGTACCCATTCAATCGGATCCTTTATCGGGCCAGCCGCCGAAGAGGTCGCTTCGGCAGAACCGTCGCCTGCGGCAACGGGAACATCATTCCCCTTTGGGAAAAACCAGATAAATCCGGTCCCTACCAACACCAGGAGAAAGAGCGTCACCGAAAAAAGTATCCACACTATCTTCTTTTGTTCCATCGTTATTCCTGCCTGCTTCATCCCTTCAACAAATTCGCCTCGATTCGAAGGACTTTTTTCCGCAAATACCGTATCGAACCGACATTGTATATAGTATAAGTATCGACATCTTTTCTCAGTCGTTTAGCATCAATACTTTTTTGAGCGGAAAAGCGTTGAAGAATTCGCTGCGGGGGGAGCGCATCCCGCAGCAGAGCCCGAAAGAAGCGGAGCGGCATCGGAGCGGCAACAAACAGGACCGCGCCACAGAGCTTATCCAAACCCATCTTTTCAAGAATGGCAGCATTGACGATCACCTTCCCCCCGATCCCGACGTCGTCGATTCGCCGCCGGACCTCACGTACCATCTCAGGGTGCACGATAGCCTCCAGCCGGGCCAGGGCCTCATCATCACCGAAAACCCGTGCGCCCAGACGACGTCGATCGATGCCGCCCTTTCCATCTCCGACATCAGAACCAAAGGCCGCAATAACATCCGCGGCCCTGGCCGTAAGGGCACCGTGGCCAAGATCATCTACATCGATGACAATCCAGCCCCTTTCGGCAAGCAGTGAGGCAACAAGATCCTTTCCAGCGCAATAGCGGCCGGTGAGACCAAGGACCATCAATGGAGATCTCCCCAGCTCCCACCTCGCTCAATACTTACCCGCAAAGGAACCGAGAGCTTCACCGCCGACTCCATCTCCTCTTTCAGCAGCCCCTCCATACGGTCGGCCTCATCAAAGGGAACCTCGAACAGCAGCTCATCATGGATCTGCAGGACCATCTTGCTTTTCAGTTCCTCAGAGGCCATTCGCCTACTAACGGCGAGCATGGCCAGCTTCACGATATCGGCGGCAGTGCCCTGAATCGGCGTGTTGACGGCAATGCGCTCGGCCCCCGCCTTCTCCGTCTTGTTTCTACTGTTAATGGCGGGGATGGAACGCTCTCTGCCGAGAAGGGTTTTGCTTACCCCGCTCTGCTCTGTCTCCTGCACCACCTTTCTCATGAAGCTCTGGATCCTGAAATAACGGCGAAAATAGGCGGAGATAAAGGAATCGGCCCTGCTTCGGGATATTCCCAATTCACGGCTCAGCCGAAAGGCGGACATGCCGTACATCACACCAAAATTAATGGTCTTGGCAATCCGCCGCTGCTCAGAGCTGACATCCGCTTCTGACACATCGAAAATCAGGGAGGCTGTACGGCGGTGAACATCCCCTCCGCTGCGAAAGGCCTGGGAAAGCTCAGGGTCTTCGGACAAATGGGCAAGAACCACCAGCTCGATCTGACTGTAGTCAGCGGAGATAAAAAGATTCCCTTCGGCAGGAACAAAGGCAGAGCGGATCCTTCGGCCGTCCTCATCCCGGATGGGGATATTCTGGAGATTGGGATCCTTACTGGAAAGACGCCCGGTAGCGGTCCCGGTCTGGATCAGCTGGGTATGAATCCTGCCAGTTTCCGGGTTAACCAGTTTGGGCAGGGCGTCGACATAGGTTGATTTGAGTTTTGCCAGGCTGCGATGACGAAGGACCAGCAAGGGCACAACGTCTTCCCTGGCAAGCTCCTCCAGCACGGAGATATCGGTCGAATAACCGGTTTTGGTTTTCTTTATCGGGGTGAGCTTCCGCTCCTCGAAGAGAACCTGCTGAAGCTGCTTTGTCGAGTTGATATTGAAGCTGTGGCCGCAGGCCTGCCAGATATCATCCTCGATCGTTCCAAGATCCTTTTCAAGTTCCCGGCCATATGCCTCCAGGCGGTCGGAAAGCAGGGTAATGCCGGCACACTCCATCTCCGCAAGGATGGGCACAAGGGGCATCTCAAGCTCGAAAAAAAGCTTTTCGAGGCCCCGTTCCTTCAGTTGGCGACGAAAAAGTTCATAGAAGCGAAAGGTGATGTCGGCATCCTCGGCTGCATAGCGGGTTGCCGTCTCCACGGAGATATCCTGGAACAGCCCATCCTTCGGTACCACATCCTTAAAAGAGATGGTCTTATAGCCCAAGAGCGAAGCGGCAAGGGGATCCATGCCATAGCTGTTGGCCGTGGTATCGAGCAGCCATGCGGCGACCATGGTATCGAAGGCAAGGTTCTTCGTGACCACTCCCCAGCGACGCAAGACCTTGTAATCGTATTTGAAGTTATGCCCGATAATGCGGACCGAAGGGCTTGAAGTGAGGCGCACAAGGCGTTCACGCACGGCATCATCGTCGAATTTTCGCTGCCCCTCCGCAATAAGTGGCAGATAAGCAGCCTGTTTCGGGCTAACGGCCAATGAAAAGCCGACAGGATTGGCCAGCATGGCATCCAGGCTGTCGGTTTCTATATCAAGGGCACAAGCACCCGCCGATATAGCCTTTTCAATCCATCGATCAAGACCTTCAAGATCATCGATCTGCTCATAACGCCCCTCTCCGAGAAGCTCATCGGGAACGGAGGAAGCCTCGGCACGTTTTTCACGCTGCCGGGAAAGCTGCTTTTCGCTTATCTTAGCCCCTTTTGCTTGCTCGGCAAGGGCTTTGGCACCGTAACGCAACAGAAGAGGGACTGCAGCTTCGCGGTTAAGATCCCCCACCGGAGTAGGAGCCTCAGGAGGAAGGGACACATCTTTTTTCAGGATGATAAGGGAGCGGCTGAGAAAGGCATCCTCCCGGGAGGCCTCGAGCTTTGCCCGCTCTCCCGTACTGCATGCATTGAGGTTTGCATACACCCCGTCGAGATCACCGAATTTCGTTAAAAGCTTGGAAGCGGTCTTGGGACCGATCCCTTTGACCCCAGGAACATTATCGGCCTGATCGCCGGTAAGGGAAAGATAATCGACGATCTGATCAGCCTCGACACCCCACTGATCGAAGACATCGTCCCTACCGATGAGCTGATAGCCTCCCTTTTCGGGACGCAGCATACGGATCTCTCCCCCGAGAAGCTGCAAAAGATCCTTGTCGCCGGTCACAATGACACAGGGACGATCCTTTTTCCTGCACCGTTCGGCCATGGTGGCGATGATATCGTCGGCCTCTACACCATCTTTTCGCAAGACGGTCATTCCCATGACACCGAGGATTTCCTCGATCATCGGGACCTGGGCGTGTAATTCCTCGGGAGCCTTTTCCCTATTGGCCTTATACTCGGGATACATCTCATGCCGAAAGGTAGGAACCCTTGAGTCGAGCACGACGGCGAGCGCGCCGGGGCGGTATTCATCAAGGATTGAAAAAAGGGTTCGGAAAAATCCGAAAAGGGCCGAAACATTCGTCCCGTCGGGCGCACTGAGATGCCTCCCCATGAAGGCAAAATAGGAACGGTAAATAATACTATAGCCGTCAAGCAGATAGAGTGTGGTTGTTTCTTCCGATCTTTTCATCCGGTCATGTCGAAGCGGCTCGGTTCGTCTACCCGGGGAAACGCAGGAGGTCTGAACGGCATGGCATGGAGAGAAGCAATTCTGCGGGAAAGTACCTTCATTTCCGTTTCCATCGACTGCCTGAGCGTGGATTGAAGGTCCAAAACGACATCCTTCTCCCTGATAAATTCGGCATCGAAAGCGGAAATAGTATCCTTTTGCCCCTGATTCGGCTCTAAGGAACTTCGCAACGGTACGATGACCCCTTGAAGCCCGTTTAAACGATCCAGAAGCTCCTGCTCCATCTTAAGATATTGGTTCATGCTCTCGCCGAACCCGTTTGTATTGATGCTTCGGTTCATGAGGTTAAGCAACTCCCTGTAGTGCGCCATGGCCTTGCGGCGGGCTGCAAGATGTGTATGCAACCGCCTGTAGATAGCGTTTCTGTCTCCGGTAAGGGAACGAGCCATCTTTCCCTCCCTCTTGTATGTGATTGTGCTAGCCTGCGATATTGATTCCGCCGGAGGAACTGCCTTCCGACTTGGATGCCTTCCCCGAGATGATTTGGTCCCACGCTTCCCGAAGTTCGGAGAGCTGGTTTTTCACCACCGACAGCTTATCGCTGTTTTTCTCAAGGTTTGCTTCCATCATCTGACGATTGAAAAAGGTGTAGAGGCTAAAAAGCCCCGTTGCTATCTCACCGCCCTGATCAAAATCAAGGGAAACCATCAATTCGGTTACCATATCCTGGGCTCGGAGAATCGCGGCATTGATTGCATCGTATTTTTTACTTTCCGCTCCGAGAAGTTTAACCGCGTATTCCAGCTGTTTGATCGCCTCATCATAGAGCATGATGATCAGCTTTCCACCGCCGGCGGTTTTGATGCTCGTCGTTTTGTAGGCGTTTACTCCATTATACCGGTTCACGCTTTCCTCCCCTCCCGTTTCGGGTTCTCTTTACACATATCGTCAGAGGATCCGAAAAGCTTAAGGAAAAAATGAGATCTGTCTATAACTTTTCCCAGGACCTGCACGGCCATACTATATGTCATCTGGCGTGCTCCATCAAGGTGGTAACGGGAACGATGGAATATCCTTCCCGAATGAGTCCGTTTATCAAAAGATCGAGATACTGAAACAGGTAATCGCCCCGGCCTTCTTCGAGCTCTCCAAGACGGATGGGGATGATCGATCCGGGCTGCTTCAGCTGCATGATTCGTTCGACAATATCCCTGCTTGCAAGATAAAAGCTATCTCCGTCACATTCGGTTTCAGGTACCCAATCCAGAGGATCGACATCTCTTCCCACATAACGGTAGTTCATAGCCTTTCCGGCCGAAATGATATTGGTGCTGACAAAGTAGTAGGGTGCATGCCACAAAAGCGAGAGTTCTTTCCCCGTGGCGTCGAAAAAATCATCCTCGTTACGGGCAAGTCCCCGTTTGATAAAGTCAACATCGACCTTGAACCGGGCATCAGTCATGTTGAAATAGACATAAAACAGACTACCGATCTCGTGGCGGGAGGATGCCAGCTCTTTTACCGCACCCGGATTGCGGCGAATAAACTCTCCGTTGACAAAGAAGGTCGCACGAAGAGCATAGTCGTCGAGGACCTGCAACACCTCGGTCAGCCCTTCGGGACTATCGATGGCATTGAAAACAAGGGCGACCTCCCGACGTCTGATACGTGATCCGTGAGTAAAGCTTTCGCCGACCAGGGGCTCATCGACATCGGGAAAGGGAACATAACGTTTTTCAGGTTCCGGAAAGAGCCGTTTCGTTCCGTAGCCGGCGACGCTGCGCACCATGACAATGTTGCGATAGCTGCTGCCGTTCACCGATTCGATATAAACCCTAAAAGCCGTTCCTGCGGTGGAGGGGTCGACCAAGGTAGATCGTTCCTTCAGTTCTTCCCAAGCAGTGGAATCTTCCGAGCCGGTAAGGCGAAAATAACGACCTCCTACAATATTCTCTTCCTCCCCGGCTTCGGTAAAACCGTATTCCCCCGCCTGACTCAGGGCGATAATGCGGCGCTCTCCTTTATCAAGGCCGACCAACTCGGTATACCGTTTACCGGCAATAAGCAGCTCCTTATCGCTGGGCCATAATACATGCATCGGATCGGGATGGGTAAAGGCAGAAACACTCTTCCAGCTATCATACGCCTTCAGATCGACCCCGTCACCTCGCACCACCGCGACAAGCTCCTCGTTGGGAGAAAGCTCTATATCGGAAACACCGCTGCCCGGTATCTGCTGAAAGCTGAGGGCGTCACTCTCAACGGTAAGATCGATCCGAAAAAGACCGCTCTTCTTACCGCCGTCTTCAAAACTACCGGTCAACACCGTAATGATATTGCCGGAAGACCAGAGGATCTGCTTCACTCTTGTATTGCGGGGAAGCAGAAGATAGGGCAAGGATTTGATGCCGCCTTCCGCCAGATAATCATCGGCCTGAAGATAATAGAGGAAAAGGCTGCGGCCTCCCCGATTGTACAGGAGTTTGTTTCCGTCCGGACTCACCACAAAGGCATCAAAATTCGGATCAAAGACAAAAGGAACCTTTCCCACGATGGTTCCGATATCAAGCATCCCCCCGTAAATCGATCTGGCAAAGAATTCCGAACCAAGGATACGGTAGACAAGATTTCTTCTGATATAAAAAAGCTCGTTCTGCTTCGACCACACCACACTGGAGATACCACCGGGGCCTATCTTTCGATACGATTCGTCGATAACCCGGTCACCGGCCTTCTGCTCCATGGAAAAATAGTAAACATCTCCACCCTTTTGGTAGACGAAGAACTCGGAATTCCCCGCCCAGAGCGCCGGGGGATCATTATAACTAATCTCCACCGATGAAGAGACCTGAAAGAGTTCCTCACTTTCCACTTCATAGAGATAGAGATCCGCGTAGGCATCACCCGTCGGCTCAAGGTAAACAAGAAACCGACCGTCGGGAGAAGAGGATATCTGCAAAAGCTTACCGCTTTCGATATCGGCCCCGGAACCGAAACTGGGAAAGGCCCCCACCGTTTCAAGTCCTTTCAGCTCCGACCCGCTTCGAAACACCCCAAAGCGGTTACGAATCTGTATCCGCTCCCCCCTGTCGAGCAAGGCAACCTGCTCGGGAAAAAACGAGAGCTGACTGATCGTTCCCGTGGAAAGATCACTTGCAAGCAGGGTATCGAAAGAACCATACACAGGGCTTTCGGTACGAGCGGAAAAGAGCAGTTGATCATCCTTGGAAAGGCGAAGCCCTGAAAAGTCGACTTCCGCAGCCAGGGAAGAGGCACAAAACCCCATTATCAGCAGAAACAGTACCGTTCTTCTCATATCGATATTATTGTCGGCATGAAGGAATCGCCAGTTCAATAATTTGTTCCAATTCCCGATCAAGTTCTTCAAGTCGCAAGCGGGCCACCTCCAATCGACGCTCATAGCCGCGGAGTGCCACCTTCTCAAGGCGCAGAAAGGAGTTCTCCACAACCTCCTCGAAGCTGAGCGATTCAAACCGGGGCGGATCAACAATTTCGATGCCGCACCCCGGACAGATCCGCTCCCCACGTTCCAGAACATGCCCGCAATGAGGGCAGAAAGATACCGGTTCCATTACCTACAGTATACCCTTACCCATGGACGGATGCAACTCAAGAAGGGAAGAGGAATGGTCATTGTTTGAGCCAGAGAAAGATAACGAAATGAGTTTCGTATATTTATCCTGAACACATCGGTGAAGGCGCTGCCGGATAATACCAGGCCTGCACTCAGCCGAATCCATTGTGTATATCCACCCGAAATGAGAGCCCGTCCCAGGCCGGTTCCACCCCGGTCGGGAGCATCCTTCGAATATCCTCATGATCGACATCATGGGTAAGGTGGGTAAACCACGCCTTTTCGGCCCCGATCTTCCGTACCGCCTCAAGGGCCTGGCCGAAGGAAAAATGGGTGGGATGGGGTTCCGGTCTGAGGGCGTCGATAACCACGAAACGGATCCCCTCAAGCAGTTCATAGCTATATTCGGGAATGATATTGCAATCGGTAAGATAGGCAAAGGGGCCGATTCTGTAACCGAATACGGGAAGGGAGCCGTGGAGCAACGGTATGGGAATCACTTCAAGGGAACCGATGGTGATATGATCTTCCGGCCCAATGGGCTTGAGCAGAACCTTGGGTTTGCCGCCCCCCTCCTGGCCTGAGGAAAAGATATAGGAAAAACGGCGGCGTATCTCGTCCATGGTTTCGGCCGACCCGTACAGGGGGATGGGGCCGTTAAAGCTTAAAGGGCGCAGATCGTCCAAGCCGTGAAGGTGGTCTGCATGGGCATGGGTATAGAAAACCGCATCGATGTGGGCAATTCCCTCCCGCAGTGCCTGGAGGCGAAACTCGGGAGCGGTATCAAAAAGAATGACCTCGTCTTCCGCCCCGCGGACCAGGGCACTGGCCCGGCTGCGATGGTTTTTCGGATTCTTTGAACGGCAGACAGGGCAGATACAAGCGATGACCGGCACGCCGTGGCTGGTCCCGGATCCAAGAATGGTAACGGTACATGATGATTGCTTCATCAGAAAATTCCCTTCGGCCCGTCGTTGCCCAAGGCGTCGAAGACGCCGCCAAGATATTTGAGTCCGGCCACAAAGCGCTCTTCAGACATTCCCATGAAGGAGAGTCGGAACCGGTAGCGGGAAGCAGGATCAAACGAAAAGTTCTCGCCCCCGGCCCAGGGAGCCGAGGGAAGCGAGGGATCTATGGTACTGGTGACCCAGATGTTGTATCCCAGACGGCCGGCGGTGAAGGAGAGGAAGGGGTAACGGGCCAGAAGTATTTCAAGGCGTCTCCTCCGATCTTCACAAATCTTTCGGTTGATCAGGATACTCTCTTTTAGGGTTCCCGATTCAACGAGAGAAGCGACCAGATGCTGCATAAAACTGCTTGTTCCGATATCCGCGGTAAATTTACTGAACAAAAGGTCTTCCCTCAGTGTCCCCGGAGCAACAAGAATGCCGATCCGAATTCCAGGTGCAGTCACCTTGGACAAGCTTTTTATGTAGATGGTCCGCTCGGGAATCAAATCGAGAAAACGCATAGGCGGATCATCAAAAAACGAAGGCAGGAATTCGGAAAGATAGTCGTCTTCGATGATGAGGAACCCGTATGTGGTGGCAAGTTCGGCAATCCGCTTCATAACTTCCGGGGTATAACTGATTCCCGTCGGGTTATGTATTTGCGGCATGGCATAGAAAGCCTCGATTCCCTCCCTTGCATGTTTCTCCAGAAGATCGAGGTCGGGACCATTCTCAAGGAGGGGAACAAAGCGTTTCGGCCTGAAAAGATTGACGGCTCCCGAGTAGGTGGGATCTTCGAAGAGAACAACCTCCGAAAGCGAGTCGGAAAAAAGCTTGCCGGCAAGATCAAGCCCCTGCTGGGCACCGGAGATAACTACCGTCCTATCCCGCGGTGTGCGGTAAAAGGAGGAGAGGGCATCGAGACAGCGTGAGTTACCACCAGGCGGGGCTGCGGCAAATAGAGACACACCAACCTCCGCAAAAAGCTCGCCCGTCAATCTCCTGACAGCATCCAGAGGAAAAAGGTCCTCGCCGATAGACGCAACCTGAAAGGGAAAGAGCCCGCGTTCGGATTCGATTCGGCGAGGGTATTTGACAAAGGAGCCCCTGCCGACACTGTTTTCTATATACCCTTCGGCCTTGAGGCGATCATATGCCTTTTTGGCCGTCAACTTGTTACACCCCCATCTCTCGGCACACTCGCGAATAGAAGGGAGCTGATCCCCGGGAGCATAGCGCCCCTCTTCGATGGCCTGCCGCAATGATTGAACCATAGTTTCGATAAGAGACATAAACACCTCTTGACAAAATAGTACAATGATATGATTGTACTATAAGAGAAAAGAATGTATTAGAGACGGTACATAATCGTCCGCCCCGGAGCCCGTTCTTTAGTCTACCGGCTCCGAAGCATGTTGTCCACGAGAAGGAGGCAAAGATGGACAGGTCACGAGAAAAGATCAACAAGGGTTTCGCCGAAATGTTCAAGAACGGCGTCATCATGGATGTAACAACCCCAGATCAGGCAAAGCTCGCCGAAGATGCCGGAGCCTGTGCGGTCATGGCACTTGAACGGGTGCCCGCCGATATCAGAAAGGCGGGGGGCGTGGCACGGATGAGCGATCCGGCCATGATCCGTTCGATCATGGAAGCGGTGAGCATCCCTGTGATGGCAAAATGCAGGATAGGTCACATCACCGAGGCACGTATCCTGGAGGCGCTGGAGATAGACTTTATCGACGAGAGCGAGGTGCTGACGCCCGCGGATGAAGAACGCCACATAGACAAGAAGCTTTTCAAGGTTCCCTTTGTCTGCGGTGCAAGAAACCTTGGTGAGGCACTTCGGCGTATCAATGAAGGGGCAAGCATGATCAGAACCAAGGGCGAAGCGGGTACCGGCAACATCGTCGAAGCGGTTCGCCACACCAGAACGATTGCAGGCGAGATCGCCGGCCTGCAGGGGCTCGACGAGGAAGGTCTTAAGCGGAAAGCTGCCGAATACCGGGTACCCATAGAACTTGTAGAACAGACGGCCACATTGAAAAGAGTTCCGCTAGTCAACTTTGCCGCCGGCGGGGTTGCAACACCGGCTGATGCAGCCCTCATGATGGAGCTGGGCAGCGATGGTGTCTTTGTCGGGTCCGGCATCTTTACCAGCGAACATCCGGAAAAGATGGCGGCGGCGATTGTGGAAGCGGTTATTCACTACCAGGACCCGAAACGCCTGGCCGACATCTCATCCGGCTTGGGGGCCGCCATGAAGGGGCTTGAGATAGCCACGCTCCAGACGGTTATGGCGGGAAGATGAGTAAAAATAGACCTGTTGTCGGCATCCTCACCTTTCAGGGAGCCGTACAGGAGCACATTGCCCCCCTTGCCCAGGTGGGTGCCGAGTATAGGCTGGTGCGCCTTCCCGAAGAACTCGAGGGGCTTGATGCACTGATCATCCCGGGTGGTGAAAGCACCGTTATACATCGCTTCCTCCACCGTTACGGAATGATCGCTCCAATGAGAGCCTTTGCGCAAAAAGGACACAGGATCTGGGGGATTTGTGCGGGAGCGATTGTCCTGGCGACGAATGTCGACGGAGAGGCGGGAAAAGGTGCATCACTATTGGAGATCCAGGTACGAAGGAACGACTACGGCAGGCAGCTGGCCAGCGGTGCTAACCTGGTCTTCTCCCCGGAATTTCTCCCCACAGAAGGGGCGATGATGCCCTTCATACGGGCCCCCCGATTCGCAGCATCCCAAAGCAGGGAGGCGAAGGCCATAGCAACACGAGAAAACGGCGAACCCGTCGGTTTTATCGGCGGCAGCCAGGAGAACATCCTTGCCACCGCCTTCCATCCGGAACTTACCGACGTAAGGAGTTTCCACGCCTGGGTCGCCGGAGCGACTCTGTCGCGGGATATTAAAGCAACTCGGCGGCAAGCTCGGCAAGGGGACTTCTCTCGGTATGCTCCAGAAGAACCTGCCCGTAGATGCGCTGCCCCTTGAAGGCCTCGACAAGGTAGGTCAGTCCGTTGGAACTTGCATCAAGGTAGGGGCTGTCGATCTGATAGGGATCACCGGTCAAAACGACCTTGGTGCCCTCCCCTGCCCTGCTGACAATGGTCTTTATCTCGTGGGGAGAAAGGTTCTGGGCCTCATCGATGATGATGAACTGGTTCGGAAGGCTTCTCCCCCGAATATAGGTGATGGCCTCGATCTCCACCATGTTGCTTGAGATGATGGCATCGACACTTTTGAGATTGGGGCGTTTATGGACCGAGAGAATAAACTCGAGGTTATCGAAGAGAGGCTGCATCCAGTGGGAGAGTTTCTCTTCCTTTGCTCCGGGAAGATAGCCGATATCCTTGCCGAGGGGAACGATGGGACGACTTATCAGCATCCTGCCGTAGGCCGAATCATCAAAAACCTTTTTAAGCCCTGCGGCAATGGCAAGGAGGGTCTTTCCGGTTCCCGCCTTTCCCACAAGGGTTACGAGTTTCACCGTATCGTCGAGAAGTAACTCAAGGGCCATTCTCTGTTCCATATTAAGGGGATGGATTCCGCTGATCGCGCCAGGCAGTTCGGACACCAGATCAAGCCCCCCGTCCCGGCCGTTGTAGCGACCTAAAAGGGGTTCGTCATGCTCCTTATCTTCCAGAACAACAAATTCGTTTGGGTTGAGGGGATCTTTCCAGTTGAGAAATTCCTCCTGGGAAAAAAACTGATAGCTGTCAGAGCCGATATTCGCTCCCCGATAGCCAGAATAGAGTTCGGCGAAATTGACCTTTTGCTTTTCATAGTCGACGGCCTTCAGCCCGAGGGCGGAGGCCTTGACCCGGGCATTTATATCCTTCGAGACAAAAAACACCCTTCTGCCGTCCCTGTTTTGTATGGTCAGCGCCGTGAGAATAATCTTGTTGTCGGGTCTGCTTCGATCCAGACCTATTTCGATATCGTCATCATAGTGAAGGGCCACCCGCAAAATCGACCCATTCTCCATCTTGGAACCGCTGGTCGGATCCCCATGCTTGGTGATTGAATCGAGAAAACGGATTGCATGCCTGGCGTTCCGTCCTCGTTCGTCGCTGTAGGTCTTGAGCTTGTCCAATTCTTCGAGAACCCAGAGGGGTACGACGATTTCGCTGTCTCGGAAACTCAGGATCGCATCATACTTGTGGATGAAGACGTTGGTATCGATAATAAAGACCTTACGATCATTGCTGTTTCTGTCATCTCCTGCCATGGAGTCCTCCTTGGATGCTTTCTTCCTCCATTGTAGTAGTGGTACGGGCAAAATGTCCAATGAGAAATTGGTAGTGTTTGCTAGTGTTCCGAATCCTGGTGATACTATGCCTGCACATAGAAAAGGGAGCCGAGAAACCCCGGCCCCCTATATTCAAATGGGTAAAATGAAGAGCTGATACTATTTGCGGTAGAGTGGTCTCGGCGTATAGCCGGTATGAAGCAACTCGTGGCTCTTGTGGCCCAAAGGTTCACCAAGGAACTCTTTGTAGATCTGAGAGATCTCAGGGTTTTCATGGCTACAGCGAACAGCAGAGTTAACATCGTCCTTGTAGAGCCCTGCAATTCTCTTTTTTCGGACCTCGTCGGTAGTACCGTAAGGCTGACCACCGCCGGAGATACAACCGCCTCGACACGCCATTACCTCGATAAAATGATAAGGGGGCTCTTCGCCCTTTTCACGGGCATCCCGGACCTCATCGAGGATCTGGCTCACATTGGCCATACCATGGGCAATTGCAACCTTTACCTTTTTGCCGTCGATATCGACCTCTCCCTTTCTCACACCTTCGACACCGCGGACCTCGTTAACCTCAACCTTTTCCAGCTCCTTGCCGGTAATAAGTTTATGAGCGGTACGTAGCGCAGCCTCCATAACACCTCCGGTAACACCAAAGATGGTACCTGCACCGGAGTATGCACCGATGGGGCTATCCGCCTTCTCGTCCTTCAGGCTTGCAAAATCGATCCCCATCGCCTTGATGAGACGTGCAAGTTCTCTCGTGGTCAGAACAACATCGACATCCTGATAACCCGAGCTGTACATCTTTTCACAGCGGGTAATCTCATATTTTTTCGCGGTACAGGGCATGATGGCGGCAGAGTAGATATTTGCCGGATCGATCTTCTTTTTCTCGGCATAGTAGGTCTTGGTGATTGCACCCTGCATCATCATGGGACTCTTTGCCGTTGAAAAGTTGGGAATCATATCCGGGTAGTACTTTTCCATGAAGTCCGTCCATGCAGGACAACAGCTGGTGATCTGCGGAATCGCACCGGTTCCCTTGGTGAGCCGCTGAACCAGCTCGCTTCCCTCTTCCATGATGGTAAGGTCGGCGGAAAAATTGGTATCGAATACCGCATCTATCCCCAGCTTGCGCAGTGCAGCATAGATCTTTCCCGTGCTGATCTCCCCAGGTTCCATACCGAAGGCCTCTCCAAGGGCGACCCTAACTGCGGGAGCAATCTGGACGGCAACATGTTTTTCGGGATCTCTGATGGCAGCAAGCAGTTTTCCGGTTTCATCCTTTTCGAAGATGGCTCCAACCGGACAGTGGGCCGAACACTGACCACACTTGATACAGGGGCTGTCGTTCAAGGTATCATCGGCAGAGGGTGCAATTCTTACATTCTCACCACGTCCGATAAACTCGAGGGCCCATACACCCTGCATAACCTGACACACATTGGCACAGCGGCCGCAGTTTACGCACTTTTCCGGGTTGAACACGATCGACGGAGTCGATGTGTCGGGTTCGATCTCACGTATCCGCTGTTCAAAGGGCTGCTCACGGATACCGAAATCCGCTGCAAGCTTCTGAAGTTCGCAATTCCCGTTCCGTCCGCATTTAAGGCAGTCGTTGGGATGAGTCGAAAGAATCAATTCAATGACGGTACGTCTGATCTCATGGAGTTCTGGATCATGGGTGATGATGCCCATCCCTTCAGAAACAGGGGTGGCGCAGGCCCTAACCATTTTGGGGCTGTTCTCCAACTTTACAACACAAATACCACAGGCGGCCCAGGGGGGAAGGTCGGGATGATAGCAAAGAACGGGAATCTTTACATTCACCTGCTCTGCTGCCTTGAGAATGGTCGTTCCTTCGGGAACCTGGACCGATTCGCCGTTGATTCGTATATTGACGGTTTTCACCGGTTTCCTCCTTAGCTACCGTACGTAGACGGCGTCGAATTTACATGCTTTGTAGCATTCACCGCACTTGATACAAATATCATGATCGATTTCATGAAGCTGTCTCCGCTCTCCGTTGATGGCATGAACGGGACACTTTCTGGCACATACACCACAACCGATACATTTGTCGGCGAGGATATGGTAGCTGATCAGCGGTTTACACTTTCCTGCGGGACAACGCTTATCCTTGATATGCGCCTTGTACTCGTCCTCGAAATAATGGAGGGTCGACATGACCGGGTTCGGAGAGGTCTGGCCGAGACCGCAGAGACTTGCCTTCTGCATCGCCTTCCCGATGGTCTTGAGCCTTTCGATATCCTCCATCTCTCCTTCGCCTTTTGTGATTCGGTCAAGGATGTTGTAGAGGGTCCGCCCGCCGACACGGCAGGGAGCACACTTTCCGCAAGACTCTTCAACGGTAAAACCGAGATAAAACTTGGCGACATCGACGATACAGTCGTCTTCGTCCATGACGATCATTCCGCCGGAACCCATGATAGAACCCAACTTCTGTAGCTGTGAATAATCGATGGGGGTATCAAGATAGTCGGCGGTAATAACACCACCGGAGGGGCCACCGGTCTGCACAGCCTTAAAAGCCTTGTTTCCGGGGATCCCGCCGCCGATATCGTAGACAATCTCTCGTAAGGTGGTTCCCATCGGGACCTCTACCAAACCGGAGTTTCTGATCTTTCCGGTAAGGGCGAACACCTTTGTCCCCTTGGAATCTTCGGTTCCGATCTTGGCAAACCAATCGCCGCCGCGGGAAATAATGACGGGCACATTCGCCCAGGTTTCAACGTTGTTGATGACCGTGGGACAACCCCAAAGTCCCTTGGTAGCGGGAAAGGGAGGCCTCGGTTTCGGCATCCCTCGTTCGCCCTCGATGGAGGCGAGAAGAGCGGTTTCTTCACCGCAGACAAAGGCACCGGCACCAAGTCTGATCTCTATATCGAAATCGAAACCGCTGCCAAGGATATCTTTGCCCAAAAGGCCATACCCTCTCGACTGCTCCATGGCGATCTGGAGGCGCTTGATGGCAAGAGGATACTCGGCCCGAATGTAGATATAGCCCTGATGCGCACCGACGGCGATACCTGCGATAGTCATCGCTTCGATGATCGAATGAGGATCACCCTCAAGGGTCGATCTGTCCATATACGCACCGGGATCACCTTCGTCGGCGTTACAAACGATGTATTTGACATCGCCGGCAGCCTGTTTGGTGAAGTTCCATTTCATCCAGGTAGGAAAACCGGCTCCGCCACGGCCCCTAAGCCCTGCGGTCTTCAATTCATTGATGATATCCTCGGGCTTCATATCGAAGAGGGCTCTCTCCAGCGCCTTGTAGCCGTCTCGGGCTATATATTCATCGATATTTTCGGGATTTATAACACCGCAGTTTCTCAAGACAATACGAAACTGCTTCTGATAGAACTCAATATCCTCGACTCTTGCCCGTTTTTTACTCTCGTCTCTATTGTACAACAGCCGCTTAACCTCACGGCCCTTGACGATATGTTCGGAAATGAGCTCTTTTGCATCTTCGGGCGAAACACGTACGTAAAAAGAATCTTCAGGAAGAATCTTGACGATTGGTCCCTGTTCGCAGAAACCGAAACAACCGGTTTTTACGACCTGGACCGTATCCTTTAAGCCCTGGGCCTCACATTCCGCAATGAGGTTCTTGAATATTTGGTCCGATTTGCTTGATTCACAGCCGGTACCGCCGCAGACAAGAATATAGTTTGTAAATGCCATGTTCCGGTTCCTCCTATTCTACAATGTCGGCGGCGGGCCGGTCGTAGATATGATCGTTGACCAGAGCCTTACCCTGGATGTGTTTACGCACAATCTTTCGGGCCACCTCTGCATCAACCTTACCGTAGATCACGTCGGGCATATCCGGCATAATTACCTCAACCGTGGGCTCAACATAGCAGAGCCCCATACATCCGGTTTGCGTTACCATCACCTTGTCGGTGAGCTTTTTCTCATCAAGCTCCTGAAGGAAGGCATCGAGTGTCTCCTTCGCACCGGCCGCGATTCCACAAGTCCCCATTCCGACAATGATCTGTATGTTTTTATCAGCAACATCTCGTTTATTGAGTTCTTTTTTCTTGGAATCTCTCAACTTCCTGAGTTCTTCCAGGGTCATTTTTGCCATCTCTGGCCTCCTCATTAGTCTCTATCATCTTCCTGACTTATTAGGAAGGTTCGGAGAAGCGACAGGGAAGAAGCGCTCCGGAAATCTCCAAGCGCATCTGCAAGCTCGCTCCTGGTAATTTCGTACCGATGAAGATCATCACCGGATTTCAAGCTACGTCGAAACACCATTTCGTACTCGCTGCTCCAGGTAAGGGCAGGGAGAAGAAAAGCAGGCAACGCCCCGATCGGAGGCAGATCAATGTTATCCTTCGGAAGAACAAAAGAGATGCAGGTCCCTTTTCCTTTTTCCGAAACAATCTCGACCGTTCCATCGACCTGTTCGACCATTTGCAGTAAGAAGGGAATACCCAAACCTACTTTCCTTTGGCGGTGTTTTGTTCCGTCCGAGTAAAACGGGTCTTTCGCCCGTTCCAGCTCCTGCTTGCTCATGCCGCAGCCGTTGTCACGAAGTGTTACGGCTATCTGTCTCTCATCCTCATCGAAGCTCAACTCAATGAGCGATGCCTTTGCTTCGATGGAGTTCTGGACAAGATCAAGCAGAAGATCGCAGACGGACTCGTGCATCAGCTCTCCTGAAATTTCGCCAGTATCTCCGGGAGTTGCTCCTTGGTCAGTTTTCCGAACACTTCATCACCGATCACCATCACGGGAGCAAGGCCGCAACAACCGACACAGCGTACGGCTTCAAGCGAAAACTGTCCGTCGGGAGTAACCTGATTGACACCAATCCCGAGAATATTCTCGAGTTCCTGAATGATGTCCTCCCCCCCCTTCAGATAACACGCAGTCCCCATACACACCTGAATATTGTGTTTCCCGGGTTTTGTCAGCTTAAAGAAATGATAAAACGTGACCACACCGTAGATTTTTGCCAGTGGGACATCCAACATTGAGGCAACCCGTTTTGCCGCTTCACGAGGAATATAACCGAACTCTTCCTGAACCTTATGCAGGATCATAATCAAGTTTCCCGGCTTATTTTTCCACTCCTCAATGAAGGCAACCAACGAATCAGAGAATTTCATCTCAACTTCACTCTGCACAGACATGGAACCTCCAAAAAAAATTTAACATCTACCCAACACAGTTTCCCTGAGCATATTAGAGCAAAAATCAGACAAAAGGCAAGATAATAATCACTTCTTTTATTTATATTGTGAAAAAACATTGGAAAATGATTGCACCAAAGAATAATAAACAGTAGTATGAAGTGATTTTTGTGAAATGCGTTTTTTAAATGTTCGAGTTTGCAACAAAGAACAACAATTAGGGCTTGCAAAAAAATGAAATATAGCACATTTTCTATTATATGCTATATGTTTCACAGAAAGCACGTAATTTTTCTTAAAAACCAGAACAAAGGGAACGGTAAAGTATGAATAAGGATATTATTCTCAGACTTACCAGATACAAAAGACTTTTGTACAAATTAAAAGCCCTCGGTTTTGAGCGAGTCTTCTCAAACAATCTCGGAGATGCGATTGGCGTAACACCCGCCCTGGTACGAAAAGATTTTTCAACCCTTAACCTCCCGGGTAACAAGCGAGGGGGCTACAACATCGATATGCTTATCGAACGGCTGGACAATCTTCTCGGCAGAGACCAGCCCCAGCATGTCATTGTTGTCGGTTGCGGCAGGATTGGAACGGCACTGATGCAGTACAGCGGTTTTTCTACCGACGGTATAGAATTTGTTGCAGGCTTCGACATCCGACCCGAGGAGGTACGGCCGCCCTCCACCATTCCGGTCTACGGAATGGATACACTCGAAGATTTCATTAAGGAACATCATATCAAGGTGGGCGTTATCGCCGTACCCGATACCGAGGCCTCGAAGGTGCTTACCCAGATGGTGGAAGCCGGTATCAGGGGTGTGCTCAACTTTGCACCGGTAGAATTGAAGTGTCACAATGAAGAGTGCCACAGCAACTGCATCATCCACAATGTAAATATCGCGTTGGAGATTGAACACCTATTTTACCAGGTAAACGCGAAAGAAGCCGGGGAAGAGGAAGACGGCAACTGTGCCGATTGATCTACTCTCGATTGCCCTTATCGGCATTTTTCTCCTTTTTCTTCTCCTTCTTATCATTTTCTTTAGAAGACGGCCTTCTCAAACCGTCGATCAGACCTTACTGCGGGAAAGCTTCAACCGCCTGGAAGAGATGGCCCGCAGGCTGGACGATATCGGTCGCATCTTTTTGTTGCCCCGAACAAGGGGAGGAATCGGAGAAACCCTCCTGGAACAGTTGCTTGGCAACTGGCTTCCTGCTGCCGCATGGAGACGACAATACCGTTTTTCCGATGGGGGAAGGGTTGATGCCGTCATCCGCGCAGGCTCCTTTTTGGTTCCCATCGATTCAAAATTCCCCCTGGAACGGGTTGCCGGACTGCTGAAGGATGATACCACAGGAGAAGATCGGAGGATTCCGCCCGCAGAACGAAAGGTATTTACCGCCTACGCGCGGGAAATCTCGGAAAAATACATCCGCCCGGAGGAAGGGACCCTTCAATTTGCCCTCCTTTATCTTCCATCGGAACATATCTATTATCGCTGTTTCGTTGAAGACCCATCGCTCTCGGAAGAACTCCTATCCTTCCACGTGGTACCTGTCGGCCCTTCGGCACTCTTTCTCTATCTCCAGACAGTGGCCTACGGTCTGAAAGGGCTCTCCCTCCCGCAGAAAGCCAAAGAACTTCGTTCCCATATCCAAAGAATCAAGTCGGAGACCGAGCGCCTGGAACGCCTCTTTTCAACCTCTTCCACACATCTGAAAAACCTTCAAGCCAGCTTCGACGATTCCCGTACAGCCCTGGCAAGACTATCCACAACCAGTCATCGCCTTGGCGATGACAACACTGAAGCCTCCGAAAAGGAGTAGCACACGATCATTCGGAGCGAAGGGTTGCCACAATCGGAAGATGATCTGAATAACCATAGCCATCCCGCATACGATAGGAAACCGGAATCCCATCCTCATCACACCAGGGAGCTTCAGCCGCAACGCTGAAAGAGTCAAGGTCGATCCCCCTGCCGTCGACCAGCGCCGCGGAAAAAAGCATATGATCGATACCTTCCCATCCCCCCCGATAGTAGTAGCTTCCGTTGCAATCGCAGCTTGGCCAGGGAGTATACAGAGGAAGCCCGCAACCATCGGCTCCTGCATCTTCCCGATCTCCGCTAATCCATAAGCCCTCAGCTTCATCGAAGAGTACGCCACCATTCTCAAGCTCCCCGGATTGCCTTTTCGCCGAAACAGGAAGCAAGGCCGTCTGGTATGCACCGCCGACAAGGTCCCACTCATTCCATGCCTCGTTGAGGTCGCCCACGACAATCACCTGCCGCCCCTCAAGCTCCTGTATGCGCTTTCGGACCAAGGAGGCCGAGGCAATACGAAGGGGCTCAGTATCCTCTGCACCACCGGACTTTGATTTCCAGTGGCAAACAAAGAGAAAAAGGGGCTCCCCCTCTTCCATCTCAAGCTCGACTTCAAAGATCGGCCGAAGCGAGGGAGAAGAAGGCAGATGGATCGACCTGGAGCGGGCCTTGCGAATAGGGAAACGGCTCAAAATTCCAAGCTGTACCGCCGAATCAGCCCCCTGGGAAGCGGCCCAATAGTCGTATCCAAGCCCCTGCACGTAATCGTTTGCCAGATCATCAAGAACACCCCCATGCTCGATCTCCATAAGCATGACCACATCCGCACCTCCCGGCACGGCCAGCCTGATCACCTCCGAAAGCGAAGCCAGTCGCCCCCGGTAATCCCCGAGGCCCCAGCCCGAAGCAGGATCGAACTCCGGATATTCCGTCCCGTCGTCCCGAGCATCGAATACGTTTTGCACATTCCAGCTCATGAGAGAGATGCGGTCATCACGCCGGGACTCCGTGGGCCAGGAACATCCCGTACAGGAGGAAAGAAAAACGGCCATTGCGAAAACGAAAAATTCGAAAGATAAAATAGTGATTTTTCCCTCTTTCATAATTGTTAAGACTCGTTAAGCGGTTCATACTATTCAAAATTTTCCTTTTTTCAGGGGAAAACTTTCGATACGGCTACTACTGGTTTATAATATGCAACCAGAAACGTAAGAAGGAGGCACCATGCGAACAATTGTTACGCTGCTACACCAGGCCGAAAAACGGTATGGTGACCGTCCCTATCTCACAACCAAAACAGACGAAGGGTGGAGTCCGATATCCTTTCACAGCGCGGATACCCTCTCCCGGACCGCCGCAGCCTGGTTTTTACATCAAAAGGGGAAGAGAGGCGATCGGGTTGCCCTCCTCGCCGAAGGACGCCCCGAATGGGTTATTTCAGAGTTCGCAATGATCAAGGCGGGCCTCGTGTCGGTCCCCCTTTCCATTAAGCTCCTCTCCGAAGAAGTTCCCTTCAGACTGAACCACTCCTCGTGTCGGTATGTGGTTCTCAGCCGTATCACCCTTGGAAAACTTCTCGATACCTGGAAGCAGGTAGAGACAAAGCCACTCTTAATCCTCCTCGACGATCCCGATGACGACGAGCATAATCGAATGGAGGGGCTGGGCATCACCAAAGGCCCGGGATGGATAAGCTGGAGCAGCATCATCAAAGAGGGACGGCTTCTACTTGAAGCGGAACCGGAACTGGTCGAGCAGTCGGAAGCGCTCATCGCAGAAGATGATACGGTCAATATCTGCTATACCAGCGGGACCACGGGAAACCCCAAAGGGATCATGCTCACCCATCTCAATTACTGGACCAATGCAAACGATGCGGTAAACCATTTCAAGCTTCCCGATGCCGAATGTGAAACCCTGGTGATCCTCCCCCTCGACCACTCCTTCGCCCACACCGTGGCGATCTATGCCGCTCTTGCCCGGGGAATCACCCTCCATTTTGTGGATGCCCGCGGCGGATCCATGAGTATACTGCGAAACATCCCAGTGAATCTGACCGAAACAAACCCGACCTTTCTCCTTACGGTCCCGGCCCTTTCCGGGAATTTCATGAAAAAGATCATTCACGGCATCGCTCAACAGGGAAGCCTCGTTGAGAAACTGTTTCATAGCGGCATTACAGCGGGGATAGTCCTGGAGGGGGACGGCTTTCACAAGCCATCCCTGTCGACAAGGTTACGCTACACGCCGATACACCGCATGGCAAAGGCCCTGGTCTTCAACAAGGTCAAGGCAATCTTCGGCAACCGCATCGGTTTCTGTGTCGGAGGCGGCGCCCTTTTAGAGGTAAAACAGCAACAGTTTTTCGCGGCCCTGGGTGTTCCCATCTTTCAAGGCTACGGTCTGACCGAGGCCGCCCCCATCATCAGTGCAAATACTCCCCACAGGCACAAATACGGCACCAGCGGAAGCATCATGCCTTCGGTAACCTGTAAGATCATGAAAAGCGAAACCGAGGAGGCAAAGGTCGGGGAGATCGGCGAAATCGTCATCAAGGGCGACAACGTCATGAAGGGATACTACCGTAATCCCGAGGCTTCGGCAGAGGCCCTCAGGGATGGTTGGCTATGGACCGGGGATCTTGCCGCCTATGATGAAGACGGATTTCTGGTGGTGGTGGGCCGGCAAAAGGCGCTCCTGATCAGCAGCGACGGGGAAAAATATCCCCCGGAGGAGATCGAAGAGGCGATAAGCAATGCAAGCGACGCCTTCAACCACATCATGGTCTACAATGAACAGCGGAAGTTTACCACTGCTCTTGTTACACTGAACGAAGAGCACTGCCGACAACTTTTTTATAGGGAAGGGGTACAGGAGGCCCACAAGGCCCTCGAACTCATCAGGGAGGAATTCTTCCGCTTCAAAGAAGCCGGGAGAGGAGGGAAAAAGGTACCCTCGGCCTGGGCCCCCGCTTTTTTTGAGCTCATCGGCAAGCAATTTGACGAAAAAGAGGGCCTTATCAACAGCACCATGAAAATGGTCCGCTACAAGGTGACCGACCGCTATCGTGACCGGATAGAGGCAATGTACCAAGACGAGGACTTTTTTAACCAACGAAACATAGAGACCTTACAAAAGCTCTTTGACCTTCGTTGAAGATAACAGACCCACCACGTAAGGAGTCCCTATGGATATTGAGTTGAAAGCGGTTAGAACCTCTGCAGATAGAAAAGCTTACGCCCTCTTTCCTTTCTCCCTATTTAAAAAAGAGCCCCTCTGGGTCCCTCCGCTTCTGCAGGATGAGCTTAAGGTGCTCGATCCCGCGAAGAACCCGTCGCTGAAATTTTCACCCCATGAAAGCTGGATCGCCTACCGCGATGGAAGGGCCGTCGGAAGAATCACCGTCCTTATCAACACCCGTCTCAATGAGGCAAAGGGAGAACATGAGGCAAACTTCCATATGTTTGACTTTATCGACGATATCGAAGTCTCCGGAGCACTTCTTGAAAGGGCCGCCGCCTGGGCCGAAGAGAAAGGAGCAACGGCCCTCACCGGTCCCCTGGGCTTCCACCATCTCGAGCATCTCGGCTTTTTGGCTGAAGGTTTCGAAGAGCTGCCGACCATAGCCGGGCCCTGGAATCCCCCCTACTACATCGAACATCTGCAGAAGCTGGGCTATGAAAAAAAGACCGGCTACATCGAGTTTCGTATTACCGTTCCGAAAGAAATTCCCGATAAGCTTCGCCGCCTCAACGAACTGATAAAAAAGCGAAGCAAACTGACCCTTGTGAACTTCCAAAATAGAAAGGAGGTCCTCCCTTACGCCCATGAAATCTTCGGGATTATCAATGAAGCGTACAGGCCCCTGTCATCGGTAGCAGATATCGCACAGGAAGAGATCGAGCTCCTGATACAGCAATACTTTTCCTTCGTCCTTCCCCAATACGTAAAGGTTGTGAAGAATGAAAAGGGGGATGTGGTAGGCTTCGGCGTGGCAATGCACTCCATGAGCAGGGCCTTTCAAAAGGCAAAGGGCAGACTTTTTCCTTTTGGCTTCATTCACATCCTGCGTGCGCTCAAGCACGAGGAAACCCTGGACCTCTATCTTGTCGGGGTACTGCCGGAATATCAATCCATGGGAATTCCCGCCCTGCTGATCTACGAAATTCTGAAAACCAGCATGGAACGAGGCATCAAATGGGCAGAAACCACTGCAGAACTTGAGGACAACCATAGGGTCCAGGAACTTTGGAGCATGTTCGAACGCCGCCAGCATAAGGCGCGGAGAATCTATAGAAAGCTTCTCACCTAATTATGAGTGCCCTCTACACTCCGAGTTCGTCACGGGTTTTTGCCACTCTGGAAATCAAACCGTAATCAACGGCCTCTGTTCCATTGAGCCAGTAATCACGATCGGTCTCTTTTTCGACCTTATCGAGGTCCCTGCCCGTCTCTTCACTAATGAGTTGGTTGATCCTGATCCGCAGTTTTTGAAGCTCCCGGGCATGAATCTCTATCTCGGTGGCAACACCGCGAATCCCGGAAAGGGGCTGATGAATCAGATAATGGCTGTTGGGCAGACCGATGCGGTGCTCTACAGGGGCTGCCAAAAGAATAATGGCTGCGGCACTGGCAACCAAGCCCATGCCGATGGTGTACACATCGGGCTTAATGAAACGCATCATATCAAAGATGGCAAAGCCTGCATCGGCATCGCCTCCGGGGCTGTCGATAAAAACCTTGATGGGATCATCGCTTTGAGCTTCCAGCAAGATCAACTGGCGCACTACCCGTTCGGCAAGCTCCTTGTTGATCTCTCCGGACAAAATGATGGTTCTCGTCTCCATCATCTTTTCCATCAGCGGGTCGGGACCGCCCTTTTTGGCATCATTGGTATCGTTCTCTTCCTCTTCGATCCGGAAGATGGAATCTCTCATATCTGTTCCCCTCTTACTCTTTGCTTGCTTATCTTTTGAGTATACCAACAAGCAAAGCGAAAGGCAACGCACTTCGTTCCATAGCTTCGTTCCATAACCGGCATAGCCTTGAGAAAATGCCGGTCATGGGATAGACTCCATGGCAATGAAATCAGCATGGATAACCCTTATCGGCCGCCCCTCGGTGGGTAAATCGACCCTGGTTAATTGCCTTTGCGGTAGAAAAATCTCTATTGTGGCCCCTTCTCCCCAAACCACAAGGAGTACCGTCAGGGGAATCCTCACCGAAGAACGGGGACAGTTGGTGTTTGCCGATACCCCGGGCTACCACATCTCGGATAAGAAACTGAATCGTTACCTAAAAACGGCGACCGAAGCAGCCCTGGAAGAGTGTGAATTAGTTCTCTATATCATCGACGCCACAAGGTCGGCGGGGCAGGAAGAGCGGGAGATAGCAGGGCTTCTCGCTCCCCTGGCCGAAAAGCTTGTGGTTGCGATCAACAAAAACGATCTTCCGGAAGCCTCTGTCCCAGCCGCCGAAACGGCAGCCGCCGAGGCCTTTCCCGGTCGGCCGATTTTCACCATATCCGCCGAAACAGGCGAGGGAACCGAAGCGCTTTTGAACACCCTCTTTGAGCTCTCCCCCGAAGGGGAACTCCTCTATCCCGAGGAGTTCTACACCGATCAGGACCCGGAATTCCGTGTCACCGAGATCATTAGGGAACAGGTAATCGGAAGGCTGAGGCAGGAGCTGCCCCACGCCGTCTACGTTGCCGTCGAAGATATGGAAAGCGACGGGAAGGGGGAAAAGCTCTGGATCAGGGCCGTTATTTATGTCGAAAGGGAGAGCCAGAAGGGAATCGTCGTAGGAAAGGGCGGAAGCGGCATCGCCGCCATACGGAAAGCATCCCAGGCCGAGATCGCCCGCCTTTTCCCCTACCGCATCTACCTCGACCTGCGGGTCAAAAGCGATCCCAAGTGGCGTAATCGGGACCAGCTTTTGAAACGCATGACCGGTAATTAGCGATTGCGTACCAGCTAGGAAAGTACTCGATCAAGAATGGCAAGGATCTTATCCCTCCCGACGGTTAGGATGAAGGAGGCAAGTCGCGGCCCCTTTTCCTTACCAATGAGAACCTGGTAGCAGAGGGTAAAGAGCTCCTTTGCATCAAGACCGGCCTCTTCCGCCACGGCATAGATCGCCTCGGCAAGGCTCTTCTCGTCGTGATCCGCCAAGGCATCGACCTGATCGCGGAGAAGAGAAAGGGCCTTCTTCTCCGAATCGCTGATCTTAGGCAGTTCATCGCCGCTCTTTCGCAGAGAGAAACGAAAATCCTCGGGACTGAAGGTGGTGATCCAATTCCAGGCACAGCGACAGCGTACCTCAAGCCTTTTGCGCTGGAGCGGCTTCAGGTCCGGATAGAGATCGAGCACCGCCTCTATGTCCCCCTCATTAACCTGAAGAAGGTTGCAAAGGTGGCGAAGGGGTACCTGATAGGGCATCACCCCGGGAAGGTCAGATACCTGAGAAAGCTCGTAGATGCGCTTCTCCTTATCCGCCTTTTTGGCACTGATCTCCTGGACCCCGAAATAAACCCGTTCACATTTATCGTAGTCTTCATAAATCTTCAGCACATCAAGGTCGAAGCTAATGGCGAACTCGGCATTCGGCCTGGTTCCGGCAAAGAGATAGCGCACGATCTCGGGTTGGTAGACCTCAAGGACATCGGGAAGGGCGATGACCTCACCGCTGGAAGAAGAAATCTTACCGCCCCGCCCCTTTATCCTGATAAAGTCGTACTGAAAGGAAACAGGGGCCTTTCCCCCGTAGACCTGCTCAACAACCTTACGGGCTGTATCGAAGGAACCGCCTTCCGAATGGTGGTCCTTTCCGGCAGGCTCGAAATCCACCCCTTCCAGGGCCCAGCGCATGGGCCAGTCAACCCGCCAGGGTAACTTCACCGCAGCGGTCGTACGAAGATCGAGGGACTCTTCCTTGCCCGTCTCATCGCAGCGGTAGCGCAGGCCCCACTCGCCGTCCCAGTCGAGAACGGTGGTCGTGTCCTTATCGGTGAAGGTGGAAAACACGGAAACAGGCCACCACTCATCGGGAAGGGGGCTGGTCCTGTGCTCATTCAAAATCGCGCGTATGGTATCACGCTTTTCAAGGGCCTGCCTGATCCCTTCCGCATAGTAGGAAGAGCGGTATCTGGATGCCTGATAGATGTACTCAGGTTCGACCCCTACACCGGGCAGAAGAGCCTCGAGCTCCTTCTCGTTGGCCTCGGCATAGCTTGCGTAACGTCCCGAGGTATCGGGAACAATGGTGATCGGCTTGCGCAGATAGGTCTCAAGCAATTCCGGCTTGGGCATATTCTTGGGGACCTTACGAAAGACATCGTAATCGTCCCAACTGTAGATAAAACGAACCTTCTTGCCCCGCTCCCTCAGCGCTCTGACAACCAATTCAACCGAGATAATCTCTCTGAAATTACCAATATGGACCGTTCCCGAGGGGGTAATCCCTGAAGCACAGGTGTAAACCTCTTTATCGCCCCGTTCACGGATAATCTTCTCGGCGGTAACATCCGCCCAGTGGAAAGCATTCGTACTCATAGAAGGCCATTATAGGCAGATAAGCCCAAGGCACGCAAGCGGTCCCAAAAGGTCGAAGTGCCGGACAGCTACCTTCCCATTATCTTTCGTTTCTGTTATTTTTTCGTTACATTTCTATCAGGAGTACCAATGATCTATACCATCCTCCAGATAGCGGGGAGCCTCGGACTTTTCCTCTTCGGAATGCGAACCATGAGTGACGGCATCCAGAAGGCGGCGGGAGAACGCCTCCAGGCTATCCTTAATTTTATGACCGGCAACCGTTTTGCGGCCATTTTTACAGGATTCGCCATTACGGCCATCATCCAGTCATCATCCGCAACCACCGTCATGGTCGTCAGTTTCGTAAATGCAGGGCTCCTACAGCTCACCCAGGCCATCGGTGTCATTATGGGTGCGAACATAGGAACCACCGTTACCGGATGGATCGTGGCGATCCTCGGCTTTAAGGTAAAAATATCGGCAATGGCCCTGCCGGCTATCGGCATCGGCCTACCCCTTATCATCATCAAAAAACTGGAAAAAGAAGAGGTCGGAGAGGCCATCATCGGCTTCGGCATTCTCTTCCTCGGTCTATCCTTTCTGAAGGATTCCGTTCCTGACATAAAAAACCATCCCGAAATTCTTCAATTTCTGAGTAACCTTACCGGCAGCGGTCTCGGTCCCTTCCTTCTCTTCGTCATGGTGGGCACGCTCCTAACCATCGTCGTGCAATCCTCCTCTGCCGCCATGGCCATCACCCTTACCATGGCATATGCAGGATGGATCGACTTCCAAACCGCCGCAGCCATCGTCCTCGGAGAGAATATAGGAACCACCGTCACCGCCTATCTTGCATCCATAGGCACAAGCGTAAACGCACGGAGGGCAAGCCGGGCCCACACCCTTTTCAATGTTTTCGGTGTCTTCTGGATGATGATATTCTTCCGTCCCTTCCTTGCCATGATAAATATGATGGTCCCGGGAGATGTCTTTGCCCCCGGCAGCGCAAATCTCATCCCGAGCCATCTTGCAATGTTTCATACCATGTTCAACATCACCAATACCATCATCTGCAGCTTTTTCATCAAACAGATCGCTCTTGTTGTAACAACCCTCGTTCCGGAAGAAAAGGGAAATGTGTCGGGAAATTATCGTCTCAAGTACATATCGGCGTCCCTTCAGGACACGCCGGAGCTTTACCTTCTGACGATAAAGAAAGAGCTTGCAAAAATGACGAGCATCGTCAGCGAGATGTTCGACCGCTTTTGGGAGGTCTTCGATCATCCGGATAAAAAAATGGGCGGCGAAGTCGAACGACTGAAAGGCATGGAAGATTTTACCGATCAGATGCAGGAAGAGATAACACGATTTCTCTCTTCATGCAGCCTGGACAGCATGAACAAGGTAAGCGCAGCCAATGTTTACAGCATGATGAGAATCACCAACGAACTGGAAAGCATAGGAGACGGCTGCTATAACCTTATCGTCCTTGCCGAACGTCGATACAAAAAGAAGCTGAAAATCGACAAAGAGGCCGTCGAAGATCTGCGCCCCTATGCAGATCTGGTCCATGAATTCCTTGAATTCATAACAAGTCACCTCAACGCGCACCTTTCCCGGCAAGACCTTGAGGTGGCGCAGAAGATAGAGACGAAAATCAACAAGCGGCGAAACACCCTGAAAAAGAACGCTACCAAGCGACTTCAGCACGGCGCAGAAGTCAAAGCGGAGCTCCTCTATATCGATGTCGTTCGTCACGTCGAACGGATCGGGGATCACTGCCTGAATGTCGCCGAGAGCCTGCGTCAGGTCTACTAAACGACAGAAAAATCGATTCCCAGCAGGGCCTTACGGGCCTCGGCCCAGCGGCCGCGCCGTGAAGCCAGCCGCTCCCGTGCTCCGTCGATCCCCTCCTGACTCAAGTCCAGCCGCAAATTTCCGGCAGTTCCTGCGGCGGTGCGGTTACGAATACTCTCCACCGGGTCCCGTCCGCTTACCTGGTCCAGCTCCGTTCCCACCTTTCGATAGGCATCCCGAAAACTCATGCCCCCGGCAACCAGCTCCAGCGCCGCATCGGTGGCGAAAATCTCGGGGGTAAAGGCGTCGAAAAGCCGCTGCCGGTTCACTTCGAGGCGGGAGATGGTACGCTCCATCACTAGAGCGGCCTGAAGAGCAAGCTCAAGACCGAGGATAAAGGGTTCCTTGGTCTCCTGAAAATCACGGTTATAGCCGCTGGGAAGGGAGCGAATGATGCCCTTCACCTGGGATGCCCAGGCGCTCATTGAAGCGGCCTTTGCCCGCATCAGCTCAAGCCCGTCGGGGTTCTTCTTCTGCGGCATAATACTCGATCCGGAGCACAGCTCTTTCGGCAGAGAAAAATAGCCGAACTCCGGAAGGGAAAAGAGGATGAGGTCCTGACTCATCTTGCTGAAGGTCTGCATCAGCTGATCGAGGGCGTCGAGGATCATCGCCTCAAACTTTCCCCGACTGTTGTTCGCGTATAAGACATTATTCTGAAGCTTGGAAAATCCCAGGAGCCTTGCACTCATCTCCCGGTCCAGGGGCAGAGGCACACCGTAGCTTGCCGCAGAGCCCAGGGGGCTTTGATCGTACATAGCGATGGTAAACTCAAGGAGGGCAAGATCGTCGCCGATCTCCTCGGCCCAGGCCGCAGCCCACAGCCCTACAGAAGAGGGCATGGCCACCTGCATGTGGGTCCGTCCCGGCATGGGGACATCCCTATTCTCTTCGGCACATTTCAGGAGCCACTGCTGCAGATCAAGCCCCGCCTCAAGCACCTTACCGGCAGCCTCTCTACCGTAAACCCGCAGGGCCGTAAGTACCTGGTCGTTTCTGCTCCGCCCGGTGTGGATCTTCTTTCCCGCATCCCCGCAGGATGCAACCAGAAAATTCTCAATGGCGGTATGGCAATCCTCATCCTCTCGACGGATCGGAAACTCTCCCTTCTCATCGGCCAGGACGATAGCCTTCAGCCCTTCGAGCAACAGCTCCAGCTCCTTTCGCTTCAGGAGCCCCACAGCCTCGAGCATGGTCGCATGGGCGGCGCTTGCCGTGCAGTCGGCGGCCACAAGCCTCCCGTCAAGCTCCCAATCACGTCCGACGGTGAACGCTTCGATCAGGGTATCGAGCTCGTACCCCTTCTGCCACAACTTTGCCATTTATAGCTCCTTCTTTGCTATTTCCTTATTTGGGCGCCCCGGACCGCCGGAGCGGTCCGGCCGGCTGTGCTCCGGGGTCCGCCTCACGGCTTCCGTCCGGCTTCGCCGGACTGCCTTCGGCACCCTCCGCCTGCCTGGCGCGGAAAGAATTCACAGCAAAAACCATACTCACAGAAAGAAGCCCTGTCAACGCTCGGCCTTCGCGTTGACAGGGAGGAGATTACGGCGATAGGATAGATCCATGCAATCAGAACTTTATCGCAACCTGATAGAGGCCACACTGGAGCGATCCGAAGGTCGTTTTGTCGATACCATATCCATCGGACTCGGCTATACCGCCGTAACCACCAGCGACGGAAGCTGCGGTGTTTCTTTTACCTACCTGGACAAGAAAGAGGGATGCACCGTAGTCAAGGACCCTATGGATTATGAAGGTAAACCGGTCAGCGAATTGTTAAAGCTCCTCGACTCGGAAAAACTCGTGGAACGATCGGCCGCGATCGCCCTCATCAATGCCGTCAACAACCCCGCCTCGGCCGAACTGCCCGAAGACGACGGAACCCTTTTTGCAAAGCTCGGTATCGCAAAGGAAACCCGCTGCGCCATGGTTGGCTACTTCGGCCCGGTCGTCGCCCAAATGGAAAAGGCGGGGGCCCACCTCGAAGTAATCGACGAGGGGAAAGAAATGGGGAATGCCGAACGTTTTTTCCGCTACATGGAGAGCGAAGCGGAGGCGCTGATCCTTACCAGTACCAGCATCATCAACGGGAGTACCGAATCGATCCTGGAACGGCTTCGCCCTGGTGCCCGCTGCGCCATGCTGGGGCCCACCACCCCGATCATGCCCGAAGCCTTCCGTTTTTTACCCGTGGACTATCTGGGAGGCATATCCGTCGTCAATCCGGAAGGGGTATTAGCGGCCGTACGCCATGGAAAAGGCACACCGGCCATCAATCGCCACGCTAAAAAGGTGCTCTGCCAGGTTCACCCGCCGAAATCCACCACGGCAGGCAGCTGAAGCCGACCGGGATCTCTCGACACAGAAGAAAAATAGGCAAAACGGGTGAGAAAGGTACGCATAAAAGAACATTCAAGCTTCTCGTCACAATCGCGAAAGAGAAAAAAGGTTTGTCCTTCAGCGGTATCGAGAAGATAAGTCCGCCCGACATCACCTTCGTGCAGTAAGGCCCCGGCCATCGGACAAGAGGCATTGGCCCAGGCATCGGAAAGGAGCACCTCCCGGTCGGGGAAAAAAATCGTCACCTCTCCTTTATCGAATAGATAGATCCCTCCCCGATAGGAAATAACGTTGGTTGAGATGAAGGGCAGCCCCTTTGCCGTGAATGGCCCCCGGGCCAGCAACGCGACACCGGCCTCGGGACGATGGGCCTCCGGGGTAAGATTTTCCTGAGCCGCAGGGGACAGGAGGATCATTACAAGAAATAAGAACATCAGGCCTCGGCGAAATAGACAAACCAAGCCGAGGGTCTCCGTCGTTCTGCCGGAACCAACATCCATATCTACCGAAACCATCGCCACCCTCCGAAACAAATGTAGCACAGAGTCATGATCGCGGCAAAGGCACCCAAAGCATTGGTTAAGCCTCTCCATGGCCGTTTTTGTCTCTTGCCGGGAGGGCTGCACGGCCGGGCAGATCCCGGCCGGAATCGATTACTCAAAGGCGGTATCGCTGATGCAGCTTCGGGGATCCACCGCTTCCCTCAGCATTCCGTTCTCAACCATAAACGTGACGTCATCCTCCATGGTCTTCACATCTTCTTCGGTAAGCGCGGTAATATACTGGGTCCAGTGATAGAGCTTGGCAGCATCTTCAACGGAGATACCCTGTTCGCGGGCGCCGATTTCCAGGGCCTCATCGAGATTGGCCTCCATCCATGCCATTGCCGAACGGTGGACCTCCAGGTATCGTTCTACCGCTTCGGGATGTTCGTCGAGGAATTTTCCCCGCGCAGCGATCACAAGCTTTGGCGTGACGTAGCCCTTTGCGGTGGTAATGACGTGGGCCCCGCTTTTTTGGGCCTGAATAAGCAGGCTCCCCGCCAAAAGGGCTGCATCGATCTGCCCTGAAAGCATGGCTGTGGAGGCCTGTGGCAGCCCCATCTCCAGAAGATCGACATCATTCATGCCGTATCCCTTTGCATCCAAAGCAGCCGCCAGCAGCTGATGAAGCACCGTGCCTTTCGGTCCTCCGACCTTTTTCCCTTTCAGATCGGCAATGGAAGTGATGCCGGGGTCCATGGCCACGATGGCGAAAACATCCACCGGACGGCTGAAGCCCGCGATGATACGAACATCGTTACCTGCGCTTCGGGCAAGCAGAACCGAGGTGGTGTTCATCACTCCCCCGATATCAAGAGAATCGGCAGCCATGGCCTCTGCCTGTTTTGCTCCGGAGGTGATCTCGTGATAAGCGACCTTCACTCCCTCATCCGCAAAGGCCTCTTCGAGCATCCCCTTCTCTTTCATGAGGATGAGAGGAAGATTAAAAGGGGATTTCACATAGGAGACATCGATCGTTTTCAGACTATCCTCCTTGCTTCCTCCGGCATAGAGGGCAGGGACCAGCAAGGCCATCACCGTAATAATCGCATACAGTTTTTTCATTACACACTCCTTGATTCAGTTGTTTGATGCGGAAGAACAGATCCATCCTCCCGCAATATTGCTTCGAGTACCTTCTCCCGCAGGGAGATGAACTCCGCCGATCCGGGATTCCGGGGATAGGCAAGAGGCACCGGAATTTCCAGTCGCACCTCTCCCTGATCCATGACGCAAACCTTCCGTCCCAGGAGGACCGCTTCCGCCACATCGTGGGTGACGAAAAGGATGGTGATTTCCCGATCGAGGTATATCCTGACCAGTTCCTCCTGCAACCGTTTTCTATTCAGAGCATCGAGGGCACCAAAGGGCTCGTCCATCAGCAACAGCTCGGGTTCACGACAAAGGGCCCTGCCGAGGGCCACCCGCTGTGCCATCCCTCCCGAGAGCTGGCAGGGCAGGGCCTTGCGGAAGGCGGTAAGCCCCAGCACTTCCAGGGTATGGTCGAGGACCATCTCTTTTCTGGCTGGATTTTTCTCATGTTTCAGTGCCAAAGCCATGTTTTTCTCCACCGAGAGTGCCGCCACCAGGCGCGGTTCCTGAAAAACCATGGCAGTACGTCCATCCATACCGTCGAAGAAGAGACTGCCTTCATCGGAGTGCTGCAGCCCCATGATCACGTTAAGAAGGGTCGTTTTTCCGCAGCCGCTGTAGCCGACGATCGAGACAAAAGCCCCCTTGGGGACCGAGAGCTTGACCCGCTTCAGGGCGCCTATCGTCCGCCCGTCCACCTGAAAGCGTTTGGAAATGTTCGACAGGAGCACTCCTTCCATCAGACCTGCCCCCTGATCCAGGGAAAGGCCTTCTCCAGCCCTTTCATCGAACAATAATCCATGAGGAGTCCCAGAGATCCGATGGAGAGAATACCGATGAAGACCTTATCGGTTCTGGCTAGGAGCTCGGCATCAAGGATCAGATAGCCGAGCCCACTGGAAGCGGCTATCATCTCAGCCCCGATCAGGGCCCTCCAGCTGTAACCGAAGCCGAGCCGCAATCCGGTCAACATAGATGGGAGTGCCTCGGGAAACAGGATGTGAAGCGTTTGCTCTTTTCTGCTGAGCTCAAGGGTTTCTCCCATTTCCAGCAGGCGATGATCGACCTGCTGCAATCCGTTCAGGGTATTGAGAAAGATTGGAAAAAAACAGGCAAGGACGATAAGAGCCAGCTTGGAGCCCTCACCGATACCAAACCAGAGGATAAGCAGCGGGACCATCGCCAAAGGCGGGGTGTTGCGGAGAAAATGAAGGAGGCCCGAGCAGTATTCCGAAAGAAGCGGGAAGAAGTAACATAACAACGCAAGGGGGAGAGCAATGCCGGCAGCCAGAAAAAAACCAAGGAAGACCCGACGAAGTGAAATCAGTATATGCATCACCAGGCTTCCATCCAGCAGCATGGATATAAAGGCCTGTCCGATTTGTCCGGGAGGAGGTATCAAATAGGGATTCACCCAGCCGGTAAGGGTAACAATAAGATAGGCGCAAAGAACCATAGCGGGCAAAAGAAGCCGTTTGGCAGCCCTTCCAAAGTGTGTTTCATGTTCTTTCATCGAAAGACCTCTTTTCCGTCAGACAATCCCCCGGGATCAATCCTGCGGATCAGATACTATTGGAGAAACCGGCAAGTCAGTATCACCCTTCCTGCCTGTTATGACGATAGCCACCGTACCACAAAAGAGGTGTACCTGCAAGAGAGCCTCGACCGGTGGACATAAGAAGGTACATCACAGTTGTCACACAACAAGACCGAATCTACACTCATAGTGATATACCACAAAAAGGGATTGATTAATGAAATACAAGCAACTTTCTTTTAAAACCGGCTACAAGCTCTATATCGACGAGGTCGGAGGCTTCAATTTCCAGCTGAACCGCTGGGTCACCACGGGTTTCGCATCTCAAGAGGAGATCGAAAGTATCGCCGGCGACATTGAGGGCTTCGGCACATGGCAGAGCCGTTTCCTCCACTTGGCGAAAACAGCCGAACATGAAAAACGGCTGTTGCATGCCGCCATCTATTATCGGGCCGTTGATTTTTTTGCCGAAGCAGGTACTGCCCAAAAAGCGGATGCCTACCACTCCTTTCTGAACCTTTTTTCCGAAGCCATGAAAGATCAGGATATCGAGCGTATAGAGGTCCCCTATGAGTCTGCGTTTCTGCCGCTGTTACGGCTGCGTCCGGAAGGTCGTGCAAAGGGAACCATACTCATCCACGGGGGATACGACTCATATAAAGAGGAACTCTATCCCATGGCAAGCTACCTCGCAAACAGAGGATACGAAATCGTGCTGTTCGACGGCCCTGGCCAGGGTGAGAGCCTTCACCGCTACGGTTTAACACTAACGCCCGATTGGCATTATCCCGTTTCGGCAATCATCGACCATTTGGGACTCGACGATGTCACGGTTGTGGGAATTTCCCTGGGCGGCTGTCTCGCCCTCCGGGCCGCAGCCTTTGAAAAGCGAATCACCAGGGTGGTAGCCTTAGACCATTTTTACGATTGGGGACGCTGCATGGCGAAAAGGAGGCATGACCCGTATCACAGCAGCATTTTGGCCTACGCTCTTTTACGGGTTATGCTATGTTTTCCCCGGAGCTTCGACAGGCGACTTTTGAAAAAGTTGGAAACAAACTACAAGGCCGCGTGGGTCTTCAACCAGGGATGCCATATCACCGGATCGAAGAGCCCCCACGCCTATTTCGAGGCAATCATGCGTTACTCAACCAAACCGATTAACAGGCTCATTACCCAGGACGTGCTGATCCTTGCGGGAGAAGAGGACCATGCCGTCCCCGTCGATCTTTATCCCAAACAGCTGAGGGCCCTGAACAATGCAGCTTCGGTCGAAGGACGTCTCTTTACCGTCAAAGAAGAAGGAGCCCAACATTGCCAAATCGGCAATCTTCCCCTTGTTCTGGATTATATTCTGGAGTGGACGATGAGAAAAACCCGGAATACAGTATCATTATGAGCGGTGAGCTCCTGACCTCAAGCATGATACAAGAATACGGACCTCTCATCACATCGCTTTGCCGCCGTATGGTCAGCGACGACCACAAGGCCAAGGATGCTGCCCAGGAGATTTGGTATGAGATCATCAGGAGCCTCCCCTCCTTCAAGGGCGAGGCAAAGCTTTCTACCTGGATATATACCCTTGCCAGACGAACCCTCTGGCGTTTCATCGATGACGAAAAAAGCTTTACGACCCGTTTTCTTTCCGACTTTTTCGTCGAACAAGAATCCAAGGGCATGACGGAAATGGAGGAGCTGGCCACGGAAGATAGAATGGCATGGGTTAAGCTGCAATGCCATGACTGTATTACCGGTATTATCCACTGTCTCGACAACGAATCACGGCTGATCTATCTCATGAGGGCGCTTTCTCCGCTCTCCTACCAGGATCTCTCAAGGGTTTTTGGAAAACGGGAAGAGAGCATCAGGCAGAGTTTTTCGCGCTCTTCCCGAAAAATCAACCGTTTTCTCAACGGACACGGCTTCCTCTACAACCCCAAGGGCACCTGCCGCTGTAAATTAAAGGCCCCCATTCAGGCCGAAGACCTTGAACGGGAACATGAAAAGGTGCAGCTGCTTGTTAATAAATTTGTTTTTATAAAGCGTGTGGAGAGTTTTACCGAACGACGAAATTACTGGCTCGAAATTGCAGGCAAAGAGTGTGGAAGGATATATATATGAACTCGAATTTCATCGCCCCATGCGGGGTGGATTGCGTGAACTGTGATTTCTTTTATCAAAACTGCACCCCGGCGTTTCTCGAACGAATGGCCACAGCGGCAGGAAAAACACCGAGCGAACTTGTATGCAAAGGGTGCAGAGAACAGGGAGGATGCCCGCTCACCGGCACCTGCGACACGCTTGCATGCATACGGCAACAAGGAAAGGACTTTTGCTACGAATGCGACCGCTTTCCTTGTGAACGGTTGCTACCGGCAAAAGACAAGGCTGACAAACTCCCCCATAATCTCAAGGTATACAATCTCTGCCGTATCAAAGCCGTCGGGTTATCACGCTTTATTGAAGAAGCCAAGGGGATTCGGGACCGCTATTTCAACGGCTCCATGATAATCGGAAAAGGACCACAGTTACCAGACGATATGTGACGCTACACCATGGCGGCATCTCTGGCCAAAGGAAGGTCGAGCTAATAGCGCAGAAATATCCCCCGATAAAAGAAATCACACAAAACCCTATTGTTGGTATAGAGTATAGAGAGTGTTGCAGGAAGGGATAGCGGGATGGAACGACTTTCTATTGGAAAAATGGCGTTTCTCAATGGCGTGACGGTCCAGACGCTACGACTGTACGACCGCCTTGGGCTTCTGAAGCCGGAAGAGGTGGATGCAATCTCGGGCTATCGCTACTACGATCTAAAGCAGTCCGCGCGCCTGGATGCAATTCAGCACCTAAAGACATTGGGCATGCCACTCAAGGCCATCAAAGAGCAATTTGACCGTAAGGATATGGGGCGGTACAAGGACCTGCTCAGGGCGCAGGCCCGGCTCATCGAGAAACGGCGTGAAGAGCTCAACCTGATGAGTCGGGCCGTGGAACGTGCTCTGGAAAACTGCAGACGGTATGAAGAAGCGCCGACCGAGGGGCTTATAGTACTGGAACACCTCCCCGAGCGCCTGATATTTCGCTACAACGGCGGCATCGACATCTACGAATGCGGCCTCGAGGGATACGAGACATTACTTAGACGATTAAAGGCCCGGGTTGCACTTCGAGGCCTTCCAATGGCTTATTTCTGTAATGTCGGTTCCATCGTCCGTAAAAGCGACCTGGAAATAGGAAGGATGCGCTCTGCGGATATCTTCCTCTTTGTCGACAACGAATTTGCCGAGCGCTATCAATCCCGTGAATCGACTGCCGACGACTCCGAAGAAAGAGCCGAAGGGATCGAAAGTATAGCAGAAGGCGTCTTCGCCTGCGTCTATTTCCGAGGATTCGAAAAAGAGCTGGGCTTTGCAGAACGATTGCTCAACCACATCGCGGCCAACAGGATGAGGATCAACGGTGATTATCTCTGCGAGGTAGTTGCCGAACTCCCCCTTTTTCCGACGGCAAGCAGAGATATGCTGGTCAAACTGGAAATTCCCGTCATGTTCTGAGAACATATAGGAATATGTAAATGGATATTTTTTTATTGACTCTATTCCATGAGCAGGGTTTAGCTTCTGTATGTGACCTGAACAACCCCGGTCGTGGAATTACGTCGCCGGGTATTTTATCTGAAAAGGAGTATACCATGCACGCAAAAATTCGAGTCATTCAGTATGGTTGCGGGAAGATGGGACGTGTGTTTCTCCGCTACCTCCAAGAGAAGGGGGCAGAGATCGTAGGGGCCATAGACATGAATCCTGCCCTGGAGGGAAAGGATGCCGGCGAAGTGGCAGGGCTTGGCATGAAACTTAATGTGCCAATCACTTCTAACGCCGAGGCTGTTTTCTCTTCATGCGATGCCGATGCCTGCATCATTGCGGTTAAAAGTCTCATGACCGATGTCGAACCCGCCTTCGAAATCGCGGCCCGTTACGGGGTAAACGCCATTTCGACCTGCGAGGAGTCCTTCTATCCATGGACGACCTCCTGCGCAATTACCAATCGCCTTGATCGCCTTGCCAAGGAGCACAACTGCACCCTTTCCGGTTCAGGCTACCAGGATGTCTTCTGGGGAAATCTGGTAACCGCTATCGCCGGTGCAACACACAGAATCGACCGCATCGAAGGCTCATCAAGCTATAACGTAGAGGAATACGGCATTGCCCTGGCAGAGGTCCATGGTGCGGGGCTTTCGCCTGAGGACTTTGAAGAGAAAATAGCAAAGAACGCCAATCTTCCTTCGTATATGTGGAACACAAACGAATGGCTCTGTTCTCAACTTGGACTGTCCATTGCATCGATGAAGCAGAAACTGGTCCCACTCTTCCACGATAAGGATCTGAAATCAGAAACCCTCGGCCATGTCATCAAGGCCGGTCAGGCAACCGGGATGTCCGCCGTCGTCACAACAGAAACCTACCAAGGCATCACCCTGGTCACCCAGTGCATCGGTAAGGTCTATGCACCCGGAGAGGTCGATACCAACGAATGGAGCGTGAAGGGCGAACCCGATACCACCATAACCGTAACACAGCCAGCCACGGTAGAACTGACCTGTGCCACCATTGTCAACCGTCTCCCGATTCTCATCGAATCCCCTGCAGGATTCTACACAACAGAGAAGATGCCTCCGGCACGATATCTGCCCTATCCGATGCACGTTGGATTGAGAAAGCTTTCCTAAATCGATACGCCTTTATAAGGCATCATCCGCGCCGTGGCAAAAACATGGCGCGGATCTATTGACGCAGGAGAGAAAATCATGATTCTCCTTATATATGCAGAAATTACGAATCCCTGCTTTTCTGGTTATTGTTTTTCTTTGGCTTTGCCCGCCATCCGGTCTGTCCATCTGGGGTCAAAGCTCTTCGGTGCTTGCCGTCAGCGGCCATCAGTGGCGGCTTATTAAAACGGAACATTACGATATCGTCTGCCCCGCAGACATCCTGGCTTCGGGACAATATGTCGCTAATCTGCTTGAACTTCTTGTCCCGTATCAGCAGCAAAGCCTGCACCCGGAAAAAAACTACCGTTATACGATCATCCTTGATGAGGAAATGTTTACGGCCAATGGTTTTGTAACGATTCTTCCGCGCTTCAGCATGTTTTTCGGGCTGCCAAGCACGGAACTGGGCTTCGAATGGTACCCCCTGCTTGCCGTTCATGAAGGACGGCACATGTTTCAACTCGATACGGGCAGACAGGGAACCACCAAGGTATTAACCTGGCTTTTGGGGGAACAGGGGCTGGCCCCTTTCTTTATCAGTCCCTCCTGGCTCTTTGAAGGGGATGCCGTCGTAACAGAAACCCTTCTAAGCCCATCAGGCCGGGGCCGGAATCCCTTTTTCAGCCTGCCGTTCAAGGCCATAGCCCTCTCTCAACAGCCGCCCTCCTATCAGGCAATGCTTCTCGGATCCTACAAAACCAAAACCCCGGGGGCCTACCCTCTCGGCTACATGCTCTACACCAGGGCCCGAAGCGAATATGATTCCCAGGCCTCCGATACCGTTTTTTCCGCCCTGGCACACGTTCCGCTGCCGGTACTGGGGCCCTATATAGGGGTCCACCGGGCAACTAACCTCTCTCCTGCAGAGCTTTATCGGGAAACCGTGGAGACATACGGTGATTTTTGGCGCCGCCAGTCCGAGATTTTGCCCAAGGATACCCTTACCCGCCTCACCCCCCTGGCCCAAGATGGTTTTCAGATCTATCGGAATCTCAGGCTGAGCTCCGACGGAATGCTTATTGCCTGGTTTTACAGCTTCAACAGGGGAAATGAAATCCATATTCTTTCCAAAGAGGGAAAACTACTGGAAAGGGTGGCGGCGGAACCCCTCGGCAACATCGACGCAGGCGGCCCATACATCATATGGGATGAGAATATCGAGGATGCCAAGTTCATGAAATCATCGAATCGCATTATGCTGTATGACCGCCGAACAGGAAAACGGCGTTCTCTCGTCGGAAAGGGCCGTTATACCGCCCCCTCTTTGAACAGCGACGGTACGCTTGCCGGCTTGCTGCGCTGGAATGAAGATCAGAGC
Organism: Sediminispirochaeta smaragdinae DSM 11293; assembly: GCF_000143985.1. Taxonomy (GTDB): domain Bacteria; phylum Spirochaetota; class Spirochaetia; order DSM-16054; family Sediminispirochaetaceae; genus Sediminispirochaeta; species Sediminispirochaeta smaragdinae. The sequence continues at coordinate 4,002,119 of NC_014364.1, forward strand.
GGAGAACTGCTGATCGTGGAGACCGAAACAGGGACCACGCTTGAGCGCTTCGACCTGCCGCAGGGTGAATTCTGGTTCTCCTTCGACTGGAGTGACGACGGAAAACGAATTTGTTACCTTAGTAGCGGGATTCTCGGCCAGACGATCGGAGAGATCGACCGTGAAACAGGAAAGACCAAAACGCTCGCAGCATCCACGGAATTCACCTTCCAGTCGCCCAGATTCATCGACGGCGGTATCCTCTTTACCTCGAGCTACTCCGGGGTCCCGGCGGTCTATCGGCTTCGGTCTGGAGACACAGAACCCGAGCTGGTCTTTCACCGTAACCTCGCGACATTCGATGCCGACGTTTTCAGCGGCGAGCAGCTGATCTATTTTATCGACTATTACGGCATCCGGGGCAACTGCATCGGCAGCGCCGAGCTGCCATCCTCAAAAGGAATACCGGAGAGCCTGGTTCCGGTAATGCGGGAAGATTTCTTTCGACCGCTGCTTGAACAAGAGCCGGGGGCGGGAATCCTGCAGGCGGATAACATACCGAAGGAAGTGTATCCGGATGAGGCATACAACTTTTCGACCAAGGGGCTGAAACTCCACTCATGGAGCCTCCAGCCCCGTTCTGCGGACATGCTGAACAACCCAACCATCGGCCTGACCCTGAGGGCAGATACCATCGCCCATACCATGAGCCATCAGGCAGATATGGTCTATAACCTAAACGAAGAAACCTTCGGTGCCGAATACACCTTTACTTTTCGGCAATTCCGGCCCGATATCTTTTTCCAGGCTGATTCGAAGGGACGTGATAACGGAGAGGATCGCTGGACGGAAATAGGAGGAACAGCAGGGATGGCACTCCCCTTCGGAGCCTCGTGGGGTACCCAATCTTGGGCCTTGACGCCTGAGGTGAGTCTGAGAGGCGAAAGGGATCTGGACGCAGAAGCCAGTGACGCTCAGATGGAGCTCAGCTACCAGGTTGAGGCTTCACGTCTTGGTCCCTCTACGTTTCGCAGTCTCCAGCCGAGGTGGGGAGTAAGCGGAAGCATTGGATATACCGACGATCCCTTTACCGGCACTCCCGGGGATCACTTTGTGCTCGAAGCGAGTATGATGCTTCCCGGCCTGCAGGCCAACCATGGGATGCGATTCGGAGCTGCCTTTGAGCAGTGCAGCAACGACGATTCAGGGCTCGTCTCCTTTCCCCGGGGCTGGGACTACCGGGAAACGGAAAAACTGGCGGCGATGAAGAGCGAGTACATCTTTCCCATAGCCTATCCCGATGCAGCCCTCGGCGCCCTGGCGTTCTTCAAGCGGCTGAGGGGCGGAGTCTATTACGATATGCTCCAGGATATGGAGGAGGATTCCTTCTACAGCTCTGCGGGGGCCGAACTCAACCTTGATTTCAACCTTCTGCAGCTCCCAATTGAACTCTCCGTCGGCATACGGGAGTACTACCGCTTCGAGTCGGGAGAATCCGGAGTGCAGATCCTCCTTTTGGGGAGCTCCCCGTAAATGTGCTATTCCACCGTAACACTCTTGGCCAGGTTTCGGGGCTGATCGACATTTCTGCCCAGCTCCAGGGCACAGTAATAGGCAAAAAGCTGAAGCGGTACCACCATGAGAAAGGGGTACATCAGCTCCTCGGTGTGCGGGATATAGAGATAGTCGTCGGCGATGTCGGCAACCTCTTCATCCCCTTCTACGGCCACGGCGATGACCCTTCCACGGCGGGCCTTCACCTCTTTCATACTGGTAATGACCTTCTCCCGCAAAGAATCGTCCGAAACCAGGAAGAGGCTGGGGGTCTGTTCATTGATCAGGGCAATGGGGCCGTGCTTGATTTCGGCGGCGCTGTAGCCTTCGGCATGGATGTAGCTAATCTCCTTTAGCTTGAGGGCCCCTTCCATGGCGACAGGATAGTTTATTCCCCTGCCGAGAAAGAGAAAATTCTGGTAGCGGGCATACTTTTTCGCCAAACGGCGGATTGGTTCGGTCTGTCCGAGGATCGTTTCGATCTGAGAGGGAATATGCTTAAGCGCCTTGGCAAAATCGATGCCCGCCTCCCAGGACATGTGCCGCATACGAGCCATGAGCAGAGTAAAGATATAGAAGACGGAAATCTGGCTGGTAAAGGCCTTGGTCGAGGCAACGGCGATCTCCGGCCCCGAGTGGATATACACGCCACCGTCGCTCTCCCGCGCAATGGTGGAGCCAACCACATTACATACCCCGAGCACCTTACCGCCCTTTCGCTGAAGCTCCCTGAGGGCGTAGAGGGTGTCGATGGTCTCTCCCGACTGACTCACGGCGAAGTAGAGGCTGCCGGGGGTCACAATGGGGTTTTTATAGCGGACCTCGGAGGAGAGCTCGGCAGAGCTCTTGATTCGTGCCACACTTTCCAAGAGATACGCACCGACCATCCCCGCGTAATAACTGGTACCCGCGGCAACGATACCTACATTATCCACGCCAAGCAAATCACGCGCACTCATGTTAAGCCCGCCAAGATGACCGGTGGCCCCGTCGAGGTTGATTCTACCGGAAATGGCCCGTTCAACCGACGCAGGCTGTTCGTGGATCTCCTTTTCCATGAAAAAGGGGAAACCGTGTTTCTCGATCTGTTCCAGCTCCCAGCCGATCTCATGGACCTCCTTGGTAATTCTCCGCTCGCTGCTGTCGGAGGTAACGTGCCCGTCCCTGGTGATGCTCACCATCTCGCCATCGTTGAGATAGATCACCTGTTTGGTATAGGCAAGCATGGGAGTGACGTCGCTGGCAAGGAACATCTCTCCCTCACCAACCCCCACAACCAAGGGTGAGCCGTTACGAGCGCCGACAACCTTTCCCGGTTCATCGGCATGGACCACTGCAATGCCGTAGGTTCCCTTTAGAAGAAAAATGGCTTCCCGTACCGCCTTTTCAAGATCTCCCTGATAGAGATCGGCGATCAGGTGAGCGATCACCTCGGAATCGGTATCGCTGACAAATCTATGCCCGTCGGCAATAAGACGCTCTTTCAAGGGAATATAATTCTCGATAATACCGTTATGGACCAGCGTCACCTTTCCAGTGTCGTCGCTGTGAGGATGGGCATTGATATCATTGACCTCTCCATGGGTGGCCCATCTGGTATGACCGATGCCCCAACCGCCTGCCGCATCATCGGGAACAATCGCACGCAGATCCGCAATCTTTCCTGTACGTTTGTAGGTATGAAGGCCCCCATCCTCGCCGTCGACACAGATACCTGCAGAATCATAACCCCGATATTCGAGGCGCTTAAGCCCATCCAGCAGGACCTCGGCGGCAGGTCGCGGGCCACAGTAACCGATTATTCCGCACATGCTTGTATAGACTCCTTTTCGATCATGTTCAGTTATTAGAAAACAAGATACCCGCTTTTTCTTCTTCTGTCAGGATCGGGAGGGGCGATTTTCGGCAAGGGCCGACAATCGTCTTCGGTCCATAAGGCAAAGGGTATCTTGATTGGTCAGCTCAAGGATGTCGTCCCTTCGCAACTCTTCGATAAAGTCCCGAATATGCTCCTGAGGGACCTCCATGGAAAGGCTCAGTTCCCGCAGCAGCCTGACATATTCCACACCCCCGCCCTCTCCCGACTGGACGGTAAAGGCGTAGAGAATATTGAGGGCAATCAGCCCCCGTTCATTTCGCCGGACCAGGTGTTGTATCTGAAGATTCGCCTGCTGAAGACGCCTGCTTAGTTTATCAATGATATTGAGGGCGATCTTGGCATTCTTCTCAATCATGCTGATAAAGCCCTCACGGTTGAAGCTCAGGAGCTTCACCGTTGTCGCAGCAGTGGCGCTGGCACTACGGGGCATACGACTCACAATCGCCATCTCGCCGAAGAAATCCCCTTTCCCGAGAACGGCAAGAACATGCTCTTTTTCGCCCATGGTCTTTGTTATCCGGATACTGCCTTCCTGGATGATATACATCCGATCCCCTTCTTCCCCTTCCCGGAAAATGATCTTTCCACTGTCAAAGGTCTGGCCGTATTTCGAAAAAAGATTCTCATCCATAGCCTTCTCCGTCTTGAATCATCACGGCTGTTTTTCCCGTGTAATAACCAGGAGGTTATCATGAAAACAGCCCGTATGGTTCTCTATTCGACGCCACTGATTGCAACGCTTCTTATCTCCGGCTGCGTACCGCTGGAAGAACCGAGCCTCTTTGATCTCGGAGACCTGGCCCCACCGATCTTCCTCGGCCTTTCCCAACCCGATGACCGGACGCTCTCACTGGAATTCAGCGAAGCGGTTACGGCAAAAGAGGGAACAGTTCGTATCACGGGCAGCTCCGGTGAAAGCGTCACGGTGACACAGATCCTTGACCACAAGCATACACTGGATCTCACTTTTGTACAGCCTCCGGAGGCGGGAATACGTTGCACCGCCGAGCTCTCCGTTTCCGACGAGGCCGGAAACAGCCTCGATCTACTGGTTCCCTTTTACGGTATCAACCCCGATCTCCCCGCAATGCTGATAAACGAAATCACAACCCAAGGCTCTTCCTCTTCGCCGGATATGGTGGAACTGCGGGTAAGTGAAGCGGGAAATCTTGCGGGGGCCCTTCTCTGTGAAGGGATAGATGGGGATTGTATCCAGGAAATCGTATTTCCACCGATCGAAGCCCTCGCCGGTGATTTCGTCATCATTCATTTCAAACCGCAGGGAATTGAAGAAGAGATAAATGAGACGGACGATCCCGCAGCATCCGGCGGCCTAAAAGCCCATCCACAGGCCTGGGACCTGTGGGTGCAGGGAGGAAGCGGCCTTTCCGGCAATAACGGCGTGATCGCACTCTACACAAGACCGGGAGGCCCTGCGATAGATGCCTTTCTCTACAGCAACAGGACCAGTGAATCGGATAGCGACTATCGGGGCTTCGGAAGCTCGGCCGTTCTAAGACGAGCGGAAGCCATTTGTGAAGCAGGGATGTGGATGGCCGCCGATGGGCCGGTGCGTCCGGAAGATGCCGTGAATCCGGAGCCAAGCACCGCCACCAGATCAATGTTTCGTAAACCGGAAGAGGCAGATACGAACAGCTCCGTCGATTGGTTTATCGCCCCAACCGGCGGAGCAAGCTTCGGATCGGCCAATGGAAATGAAGTCTATGAACCGTAATGTTTTTAGATATAATCGGCAAAAAGCTTTTCAATGGCGTCCCGGCTACCGGCGCCCACCTGCTGATTTACAACCTCACCCCCCTTGAAAACCATCAAGGTCGGAATGCTGATAATGTTGAAACGACCGGCAAGTGCTTCTTCCTGATCCACATTAATCTTTCCGACCTTGATTTTCCCATCAAAGGCTTCCGCAATTTCTTCAAGAATAGGGCTAATCATCTTACAAGGCACGCACCATTCGGCCCAAAAGTCGACAAGTACGGGAATAGCAGAGTTCTGGACCTCATCTTCAAAGTTGGCAGAGGTAAGCGTTACTTCTTTTGCCATGTATTACTCCTTCCTGCGTTTCAGATCTTGTAACCGAAAATTACTCAGTATAGTATGCACGAATTCCGCAGCACTTTCCACCTGTTTTCGCTCCTTTCCGTCGACGGAACCCTCCTGCTCCAGGTCCCGTAGTGCGGCTTCAAGCTCGTGGAGGAAAAAGGACGCATCCAGCATTGCACGCATCGACTCCTGCCCTAACTGTCGTTCGTCCCGTGGAAAACGGTTTTCAAGATTGTTGTAAGCGTAGAGGCGTGGAGGGAAACCGTCGCCGCCATAACCGGTAAATTCAAAAAGATTACGTTCTAATTCGACAAGAGGGCCCGAATAACGAGAAGGATAAATCCTCCGGAACACCTTCGCAATCGAAGCCCAATACTCAGACTCGAACTGTCGCATCGCGCCGTAGAGCCTATCCAGATCGTAGGACTCATCCCAACGAAGACCAATTCCGGGATATATATCCATCTTTTCACGCAGCCTGCGTAATATCCGGTCTGCAAAATCTTCCCGTTTGGCAGCCACTCTCTTCCTATCAACGCCGTTTCCGGAGTCTGCAAGCCTTCGGTTCTCATCGGCAATTCTGCGCTGCTCACAATCGGCGGAAAGCTCTTTAAGTGCCTGCATTTCCGCCGCCAGGAAATTTTTCATGTCGATCCTGGCACGAAGCGCCTGAAGATAACGATCTTCAAAGCCCGACTTCAAGCGGGGGCTAAGCATGTAGCCAACGATGATCGAATCGTATGTACGACGAAGTTTATCGACCGCCTTGCCGACCTCCTCTTGCGAGAGAGGTTTGGCTTTAGGCGGTCGGTGTTTTCCACGCTGGGCATCTTTTGAGGCCATTTGATCCATAGCATCTAACAGCCTCACCCCGCTTGTCAACCGGCTCTGCCTGACAAACCATCCACCGTCCTTATCCGCCGAGGAGAATAACGGGTGATTCATCCCCCCACACTCCCCGGCGTTTATCATACGGTATCAAACGGCCTTCAGAAGCTCATCCTCTTCAATAGAAATGATCTCCGGTTTCGGTGCATCATCACCTTTACCACCCCCTTCATGCTTCTCTTTCGGTCTCCGTCCGAACTCAACCCGGTTCGCCACGATCTTTACCCTTTCATGCCTGCCACCCTCAGCATCGGTCCAGCGATCCTGCTGCAATCGACCGATAACGTGCACCTCCCGCCCCTTTTCCAGATAGGTGGCACAGTTTTCAGCAAGGGTAGCCCAGGTCTCAATGGTAAAAAAAGAGACATCCTTTTTCTCTTCCTCCCCCGCCTGGTAATCTCTGTTGACGGCGATAGAAAAAGTACATACCGCCCTTCCGCCCGGAGTTTTCTTCAAGCCCGGATCTTTTGTCAAATTTCCCGCAACAAATACATGATTTCCCCAAGTCAGCATATCGACGTTCCTCCTGTAATGGACGCTTCCGGAATGACGTCTACACACTCTATTACCGAAGAAACGACACCGACAATTCAATATACCGTCCCTTAATTCATGCTATAGTAGGCCTCATGAACAACAACAGACGCAATAGACGGCTAAAGATACATACACAGACCCTTGGCGTACTGGCCATGAGCCTGATACTCATCGGCCGGATTTCGGCTGCAGAAAGCAGCACCACCCTGAAACTTATCGGAAGTTCGGCACCGGAAATCCAGGTACAGGGGAACTACTCCCTATGCTTGCCCATGCTGACAGGCTCAGGGGCACTGACCAGAGGAAACAACCTCACCATTGATCTTAGCGGTAAGCTTTCCCCCATCAGTACCCAGGGATCGGCAACAGCAACATTGACGCCCCTTGCAATCCTCCAGCTCTCCGCCGGAGGCAATATCGGCACAGGATGGTCTATCCCCCTCTTGGACGGTATGGAGGGCATACAGGTCGGCCGGTATGGAACAGAACTGAAAAGTGATGCCTTCGGAGGGATCTACCTCAAAGGCAAGGTCGGCGCAGCCGTACAGTTCGACACCGGCGCGCTCTTTCCCAGCCCCTGGAAATCGATCCTGCTGCGAAGCTATCATGAAATAAATCATACAGCCTACACTGGTGCGGACGAAGATGAGCTATGGGATTTCGAGCTTTCGGGCGGCAGGGTAAACGGTTTCAACTACTATGCCAGCTACTTCATAGGATACAGGATGCCCCTTGCGCTCGAAACCGTCGGCGTGCTTTTAGAGGTCGACGAACTCGACCTCGGCGGGAAGACATTTCCCGATCCCTTCTATACCATCGGGTTGGTTTCAAACATCCGAATCGGTAAAACCTTTTCTATGGCTCTTATCCCTCAGATCACTACAAGGAAAATCGACAAGGATACGCGGACCAGCAGTAGTGAAAACTTCTTTTTCAAACGTTTTGCATTTCAGCTGGAGTGGAAGCGGTAGTCTGCCGGTAGTGTCCCGAATCCTGGTGGTAATTATGCCCATTCCAAGGCAAAACCCTTTCTTTTAGCCCCCGGTCTGTCTTTTTCCCATGGTTGTCCCCCTACATGACTATGGAAAAACGAGCTGCGGGGTATGTATCACCAATATTCCTGACAGTAGCAAAAAGAAAGCCTGCCCGCGTTCCCAGCCATTGGGCATAGGCTTGCAGACATCAAAAAAGCCATCCGCCCGAAGGCGGATGGCCCTATAAAAATCTTTGCTTTGCTTTTAGATAGGATTAGAAATCCACGCAAACCTTGAAGTAGACGCCGCCATCAGCAAGAGCAGGAATAGAGTTATAGTTTGCAGCCTTACCATTACCATCAGAGTAGAGGTAACCAAGGGTATAGGCAGCACCACCGATAGCATAGGTAGCACTTACATCAAGACCAAGAAAATTATCATCAGCATCATCGGTCAGATCAAAAATCGTTCCAACATCGGCAGAAAGAGCATCGGTAAGGGCATAGGTTGCATCAAGACCAAGCTGGTTAATAGCATCATCATCATTACCATTCATGCTCACGCCAAAACCGGCAGCAGCAACGGTAAAGAACGCACCAGCACCATATTCGACTTCCTGGTTGACATCAGCAGCAGTTACACTACCGTCACCATTTCCATCAAGAGATGGAGCAACATCATAATCTAAGTCATATGCAAGAGAGGCACTAAGTGCAAGTCCCATGCCATTACCAAGATCCATCTCATACTTATCTTCGGTGTAGAAAATATTATGAGCATAGGTATCATCGGAGGAGACAAAACCAACGGTTATACCCAGAGCATCATTCTGGAAAGTACCACCGACAAGAATGCCAGGATTATTGTCGACATCCGCATCAAAGGTTCCCGCAAGAAGCAGGGTAATCATGTCGTTAGGCATAATTTCAAGCTGTCCGGCACCTTCGGTAGCAAGACCGATACCACCAAGATCTTCCAGAGACCAGCCGGTGATGTCGAAATCGTCGCCGATGCTGAAACCGTCATAACCAACGGTGGATACGATACCGATAGGAAGACCAAGCTGGGCGCCCCAGTCGGTCACGATCTCCGCATAACCAAGGTGCAAATTACCAGCTGCTCCAGCAGTAAGATCATTCGATCCGTCAGCATCCTCAATCTCAGCCTTGAATGTGTTGTAGTCATCCATGGTTACCGCAAAATCAAGTTCGATTTTATCAAACTTTCCAGTAAAACCAGGTCCCGCATCGGGGTCACCGGCCATGAAACCGTAGTCGAATTCGCCGGTCAGGCTCACTTCGGCAGATACAACAAAAACACATGCCAAAGCCAAGATAAGAACAAGAGCAATTTTTTTCATCCGTTCTTCCTCCATTGTGTTTTAGGGAGCCAAGCATACCGCCCGACTAATTCCCTTTCTCAATTTATACTGTGGCCAGTATATCAATCCCCGTTCAACGCTGTCAAGCAAAAAACCTTGTTTCAAATGTTAGCAAAGTATCAGAATGATGGTTGATCAAAACAAAACAGGCGCGCAATAATGTAACATACGGTAAGGATCTATCGCTGAAGGTATATAAACCATGGGCATAAACGAACGAAAGCTTCGCGACAAGGAACGAAGGGTCGCAGAAATTCTCGAGGCGGCAAAGGGCCTGTTTCTCGACAAGGGCTATCTCCATACCACGATGCTGGACATCGCTGAACGGTCGGAGCTGAGCAGACGGACCATCTATCTCTATTTCAGAAGTAAAGAGGAGATAACCTTTGCGGTGATGGTCGGCTCCTTCGGATTGCTTCGCGATAAGCTGAAGGAAGCGGTAAAGAAGGCATCGACGGCACTGGGTCAGCTCTACCGGATGAAGGAGGCCTATTTCGACTTCTATCGCAACCATTTCGACGACTTTTACTCTACCCTCTACTTCGATCTCAAGCTCAACACGAAGAATATCACGACGGAAGATGCCAGGACCTGTTTCAATATCATAACCGAAATCGTACAGTTGCTTTCGGATGTGCTGCAGCGGGGGATGGAAGATAAGACGCTTCGCCCCATAGAAAAGGTCGACCGTACCGCCTTTACCATGGCCACCATTATCATGAGCACGATGCAAAAGGCGGCCATTCGCAAGGAACTGCTTGAGTACGCCACGGATTTCAGCGAGGAGGAGATAATCAGCGAGATGTTCGACCTTCTCTTCCTTTCGGTTAAGCATTAATTCTCTACATATTTATCGCTTTTTCTTCTCCTCTGATTGACGACGGATGATGTGATTGTTATGTTTATTGCACATAGAGTGCAATAAATACACGCAAAGGATGTTTACATGAAAAAGATTGTGCAGCACCCAAAACTGATCATAGGCATCATCCTTGTCGTCACCCTTGTATTGGGGTTTCAGATCCCCAATATCGTGATCGACAATGATGTGAAGAACTACTTTCCGGAAGATCATCCCTCCAATATTCGTATGGAAGAGTTGGATGATATCTTCAGCGGTCAGGTTATGATGGCAATCTCCGTAACCAATGACGAGGGGACGATTTTCACCCCCGAGGTGATCGATGCCGTCTCCAATCTGGTCGAAGCGATCGAACCAATGGCCCATGTAGAGGATGTCGATGCGCTGACAAACTCGGACTTTCCAACGGGAACAGTCGACGGCATGGCGGTAGGCCCACTGGTATGGGATGATTTCGACAATAGTCCAGAGGCCTTTGCCACCCTGAAAGAGCATCTTCTGGAGTGGCCGCAGATGTATCGACGGGCCCTCTTTTCCGATGATTTCACCTCGACGCAGTTGATCGTTTCCATCGAAGAGGGGCTTCCCTCCGAAGAGATGAGCGTTATCTACAAGAATGTCGAAGATGATATCGCCAAGCAGAAAGAGCTGCACGAGGGCCTGACCTTCAGGTTAGCCGGTGATCCGGTCATCTTCGAGCGGGCAAAGGACTATATGTACAGCGACCTGGGTCATCTTGTTCCCGTCGTTATTCTGGTGGTCCTGCTCTGTCTCTACTTTTCCTTCCGCAGGATACGAGGGACCCTCCTTCCCCTGATCGCCGTCACCATCAGCACCATCTGGACCATCGGCATTATGGCCCTTTTCGGTGTCAAGTTTACGGTTGTGTCCACCTGTCTGCCGGTTTTGCTCATCGCCGTGGGAAGCGCCTACGGTATCCACATGATGAACCACTATTATGCCGAGATTGCAGGCAAGGAGGGAAAGGTCTCCTTTGACGAGCACAGGGCTTTGGTTACGGCCTCTTCGGCCCACGTCGCAAAACCCATTCTCCTTGCCGGTTTTACCACCATCGTCGGCTTTGCCTCGGTCACCACCAGCCCCATCGTACCGCTGAAGCAGTTCGGAATTTTTGCCGCGGTGGGATCGGCCATCGCCCTGCTCCTCTCCCTTACCTTCATCCCCGCAATCTTGGTAGTAAGCCCTCCCAAGCAGCGGAAGCATGAAGAAAAACAGCACAAGGCAGAGGAAGGAGAAGGAACATTGATGAAGATCTACGGTGCGTTAAGCAGGCGCCACTGGAAGATCATCTTCATTTCCCTGGTCGTCGTCGGGGTGTCCCTCTGGGGCCTCTTGCGACTGGATATCCAGAGCGCCCTTCTCGATTATTTTCCCAGCCACAGCACCATGCGCGTGGATACCGACTACATCAGCGATAAATTCGGCGGAACGACAACCTTCAGCGCCGTGGTCCGGGCCGATGAGGGGAAATCCATTATCGATCCCGAACTTCTCAAGAGCATGGACGACCTGAGCCTCCACCTCCAGGAACATCACCCCGAGATCGGGAAAATCATCTCCTTTACCGACTTCATCAAACGGATGAATCAGATCATGAATTATCCGCCGGCCACCGTCGAGGCGACAAGCCCTGAGACGGGGACGGAATCCGGCCAGGGTTCCGATCAGGGCTTCGGAATGGATAGTTTTTTTGACGACGATACGAGCCTGGCCAACGAACCTGCTGCTACGGCAGAGGCTTCCGACGACGGTTTCGGCAGCTTCTTCGACGATGCGGAGCCGGGCGGGGAAGCAGAAGCGGCTGCCGCCACGGCGGATACGCACGAGGCAGGCCAGGATCCCACGGAGAAATACAACTACGATACCTACAGCACCGAGATGACCTACCGTGATTTTCTCGCTCTGCTTGAGGATGCCATTTCGAAACGGGCCGGCTACACCATGAGTGTCGACGAACTGGTGAAGGGCATCGAGAAAGGCTTCAACTATAAGGGCGCAGATTACTATGAGATCCCCTACGATCCGGCAAAGTATCCGGTCGCCAGCAGGGAGGAGTTGGGAAATCTGGTCAGCCAGTATCTGCTTCTTTACTCAGGATCCCTGGATGATTATGCGAACGACCCCCTTGATCCGGATATTGCCCGCATGCTGATTCAGCTAAAAACCCATAAAACCAGCGACACCGATGCGGTAATCAAGGATATCAACACCTATGTGGCGAAGCATTTCCCCGAAGGATATCGCGTGGAATGCACCGGTGTGGCAGAGATGGAAAAGACCCTGACCGACATGGTGATCAGCTCTCAGCTCGTCAGCCTTTTTGCGGCCCTCCTGATCGTCTTTGTCATTGTCGCTATCTCCTACCGTTCCCTGGCTGCCGGAATCTTCGGTATTATTCCCCTCTCCATGGCCATTCTGGTTAATTTCGGCATCATGGGGATCACCGGCATCAGACTGGACATGGTTACCTCGATAATCGCATCCATAGCCATTGGAATCGGCGTCGATTATACCATTCACTTCCTCGACAACTATCACCACGAACGGCTGGCCAGTGATGATCTGGAGCTGGTAACCCGAAATACGATACTCCTTTCAGGTCAGGCCATCATCATCAATGCGGTATCGGTCGCCCTCGGCTTTCTGGTACTTACCCTTTCATCCTTCGTGGTGCTTAGATATATCGGGCTGCTGGTGGCCATCATTATGATTACCTCATCCCTTGCAGCAATGACCATCCTGCCCGTTCTTCTAAACATCTTTAAACCGGCCTTTATCAGCAGACCGGCGAACATCAAACGACCGGGAGCGGAGACTTCCGGGAAGGAAGAGTAACATGAAAAAACGAACCATCATTGCGTTGGCGGCAGCCTTCCTGCTGCCGGCGACAAGCTTCGCCCTTACCGGGACCGAAATCGCTCAGAAAGCCTACGATGTGGAAGACGGTACCACCCGACATACCGCCGTTCAGATGGACCTCATCGATAAAGACGGTTCGGTAGATGCACGGCTCATCGAAGAGTGGGGCAAGGACGATGCGAACGACCTCACCTCCGTGGTCATGGTCTTCAGAAGCCCGGCCTCCGTCCGCGACACCAGGTTCCTCCAGATCGAAAACAAGGGACGGGACGACGATAAGTGGATCTACCTCCCCGCCCTCAAACGGGTCAGGAGGATCGCTTCCAGCGAAGGCGACAAGTCATTCATGGGATCGGATGCCACCTACGACGACATGGACACCAGAGAGGTCGAACAGGATACCCACGACCTTATCAGGGAAGAGAGCGTCGGCCAGTGGAACTGCTACGTGGTCAAAGACACACCGGTCGATCCATCCGACAGCCAGTATTCCTACCGCATCTCCTGGATCGACAAGCAATCCTTTGTTCCCGTCAAGATGGAGATGTACGACAAGCAGGGTGAGCTGGTAAAGGTGCTCACCGTGGAAAAGCTTGAGAAGGTCCAGGGATACTGGACTCCCCTCCAGAACCTCCTGAAGAACGTACAGACCGGTCACTCCACCAGGCTGACGGTCAAGAAGATCGTCTTTGACGAGAGTCAGCCCGACGCCCTGTATACCACCAACTTTCTCCAGACCGGACGGGTCCAGTAGGAGGGAGGTATGAGCAGCTTGAAAAGAACAGCAACGGTGGCCTTCACGGCCGCCGCCCTCCTGCTGGCGGGGGTAAGCCTTCCGGCAGACGACTTTTCCTTTGACGACTTCGGCAGCTCCGACTTTGGCGATGACACGGGGACAGCGACTGCAGGAAACAGCTCTGCCTTGGAAGTGCACGGAGAGCTGGACGGAAGCCTGCGGGCAACCGTGGGGGAGGATGCACTCTCGGATATCGGTGCTATAAGCAGCGAGGACGACAGTATCGAATACGGCAGCGAAGCAAAACTCAACCTCACCTACACCGGGGACAAGATCGATGCCTTCATCAACCTTCAGCTTGATCCGGACCGGCTTGACGAGGATATGAGCACCCTGTTCGACGAGGCCTATCTTCGCTACTACGGTTCCGGCTTCGACTTTGAGACCGGACTGATGAAGGTGGTCTGGGGGAAGGGGGACCAGCTGCATGTTGTGGACCTGCTGAACTCCGATGACTTGACCGATTTCATCAACCCCGACTATATCGACCGGAGGATTGCCGTACCCATGGCAAAACTCAATGTGCAGGTGGGGGGCCAGGGGAAGCTTGAGTTCGTCTACATCCCCACCCTCACCCCCAATACCAACCCCACCAGCGGGGCATGGGCCACACAGCAGGCCCAGGATCTTGCTGCCGCTGTAACAAGCTATCTGGACACCTTAGCTGGTAGTGATGCAGTCTTTACCACCCTGAACAGCTACGAGGATATGCTCTACCCCGATACCGACACCCTCGACTACAGTCAGGCGGCGGTGAGGTGGACCGACAGTTTCGGCGGGATGGATGTCGGGGCCCTCTACTACTGCGGCTTTCTCAAGGATCCTTCGGTTGATGTCGCAAACCTCGATATCTCCTATGACCGGCTTCATGCCTTCGGTCTTGAGGCAGGAGGAATCCTTGCGGGCTTCAATCTCAGGAGTGAGGCGGCCTACTACATGACCGAAGACATTGCGGGGGATGATCCTGTGGTGCACAACAACTCGCTGAACTATCTGGTGGGCTTCGACCGGGACCTGCCGCTGCACAACATCAACCTGAATATGCAGGCGACAGGCAGTTACATCCTGAACAACGATGAGATTTCAAGCGGGGATATTGAGTATGACAGTGACGACGATTACTCGAGTAATCTGATTGTCTGCAAGATCTCCGACACCTTCAATCACGAAAAGGTGAGTATAGAGGCGAAAGGGATCTATGAGATTGAGGATGAGGATTGGATGATAGGGCCGGTGATAACCCTTGCACCCAATGGGGAGTTTGAGTTTTCCGCCGAGGCGAGGTTCTTTGGCGGGGATGATGACGGAAGGCTCGGACAGTTCGACGAGAGCAGTTACCTTCAACTCAAGGTCAAAGCCATGTTTTAAGCCTTGCTTCAATTGCAAGGAAGGAGTGATGCGATATGAAAAGGGTGTTGCAAACGGCGCTGATCGTCTTGATTACGGCGATATTTCTCAGCAGTTGTCTCAGCCTCAAGCCTTTCACCGATGAAGAGATCGACCGTCTAACCGTGGTCGAATCGAATACGACGATTATTACATAAATTAACGACGCTGTCGGTTCTCGGCAGGATGAGCCTTCCTCCTATCCGGCTGGCACCGGTGGGGATTACCGGGAAGCAGTCCCTGCGGAACGTCAGAACTTTACGGGAACCGACAGCTTTTTTTCCACAAGCCTGTATCGAAAGAAAAATAATGACAACTTGAGTTATTGATACAAGTCCTATACACTTTTGATGCTCGACGGAGGACCTATGACGCGTGAAGAAAAAATTTGTAGTGCCGCCTTTTCTCTTTACATCAAACATGGCCCTCAGAGGGTCAGCATGCAGGAAATTGCCGATACGGCAGGTGTCAGTAAAAAAACCCTTTACAACCGATTTGGCAATAGAGAGAAATTACTTGATCGTACCATTGAGTGGCATTCTCGTCGTATGGTTGGCTTTTTCGAAAACTTAATGGAAAGCGATGTATCGATTGCGGAAAAACTGGTGAAAGCTATAGAGTTTGTATCCAGGGAACTCGACCGGGAAATCGAAGCCCTCCAACAGGAACTGGTGCGGCCCAATCCTTACCTAAAGGATATTCCCGTCAACTTTATACACAAGAAGATACGATTGATGCTCGAACAGTTGGTTGAGCAGGCAAAAGATGCCGGTCTCTGCCGAACCGATTATTCGACTCGGATGATCATCTATATCATCCTTTCTATGATAAAAGGGCTTACAAGCTGGAAAGCCGTGAGTGATGTGTATACCGATAGCAAGTATTTATTCGGAACAACCATGAAATTTATTTTAGATGCGTTTCTCACGGAAAAAGGGAAAAAAGTTCTCCCCGTCGATACATTTCAAACCCTCTAAGAATCTGAGAAATCCATTATTTCGTTGTTAATATGAGTGATTTCTCTTGTTTTTTGTATTCTTCGTCACTATATTACACTTATAACACATTATGAGTGTAATATAAGCAAGCGGAGGAAAATTTGAAAAAGCTTTATCGCTATCCGTTAGTAAATATCATCGTCATCGCCTTGGTGACACTTTTCTTCGGACTGCAGATTCCCAAAATCACTTATGATAACGATACGATGAATTTTGTTCCCGATGATGATCCGGCTCTCACAGCCTTCGAGGATTTTGAAGATCAGTTTGGCAGTGCCCTGGTCATCGATCTCGTTATTAATAGTGATGTACATTCTATTATCAGTCCGGAAAGCCTCGCCATTATCCAAAAGCTTAGCGATGAGCTGGAGCTCTTAAAGGGCCAGGAGAAAATCCAATCCATCACAAACACCGACTATATACGAGGAAAGGATGGAACCCTTACGGTAGGTCCGGTGTCGGAAAACGAAGATGGAAAGCTCATTCCCGCAGATACCCTGCGAAAACGATTAAATAGCTGGAAGAGTATGTACGACAAGATGCTCCTCTCCAAGGATGAGCATTCAACACAAATTGGCATCACCATTGATTACAACCTATCGATCGAAGAGCGCGAAACCATATACAATGATATCCAAGAGCTCGCAAAAAAGATCTTACCCGATGGATATTCCTATTATCTTGCAGGTCTTCCGGCAACTACTATCCAGGTCAGCGAAAATATGCGGCATGACCTTTCGGCTCTGATTCCCCTTGTTTCATTATTCGTTCTCATTATTCTTTTCATCAGCTTCAAAACCATCGGAGGAGTGGTGCTCCCCTTTCTAAATGTCATCATCAGCACCATCTGGACCATCGGATTAATGAGCCTGACAGGGACTCCTCTGACTATTTTGGGAGCGACAATTCCCATCCTCATGGTAGCAGTGGGCAGTGCCTACGGGATACACATCGTCAGTCATTACTATGACGAATTGAGAAATCCCGAAAATTCAGGGATGACCAACAAAGAAATTGTCTACAAAACAATGGATGCCGTTGGCAGCCCAGTATTTTTAGCAGGCCTGACTACCTTCATAGGCTTTGCTTCCCTGGCGGTCAGTACCGTAGTACCGATGAAATTTTTTGGCTTTTTTTCTGCTTTCGGTGTTCTTTCAGCCCTCTTTGTCGCCTTTGTTTTCATTCCCTCGGTATTCTTAATGGCACGAGGTACGGGAGAGATCAAAAAAGAGAAACAAGCGAAGCCGGAACGGAACTATGTTTTTTTGAAGATCCTCAGCAACACAGCCACGAAACACACAACCATGGTACCGCTTGTCAGCATTCTGCTTGCAGGCCTTTCGATATTCTTTATTCCGAAGGTCGTTGTGGAAAACAATCTCATCGACTTTTTCAAGAAGGATACAGAGATCCGGCAAGCCGACAGATTTATCCGTCAGGAATTCGCCGGCACCAGCAGTTTCAACATCACCATCGAGGGGCAAGAAAAGGGAGACTTGAACAATCCCGAAATACTCCAGAGTATGGAAAACACTGCCGACTATATTCGGACAAACTATCCGGAAGTCAGTAAGGTTATCTCCTATTCGGAATATATCAAGCGGATAAATCAGGTCCTTAACGAGGATCTTCCGGGCAAGATAGCTCTCAAGTCGGAAAGCAATGGCACTTCAGACGGGACCATGGTCCAACAACAAGAGGCTTCGACCGCCGATAGTACCGGCGATAACTTTTTCGAGGACAGCTTTTTCGGCGATGCTTTCGGTGATACTGCCATTGGCCAGGAGGAAGACCAGGCTGCGGAAAAGGCGACAAGCCCGATGTCGACGGATGCTGCTCAGAATAGTATGCCGGACAATAAACCGGAGAAAGTCGATATGCTCGAAGCACTATTCGATGCCTACCGAACAGACCCCGATCATTTTATCGATGAGCTGGGACGGCTGACAAATTACGACGGTCTTGATTACTATGAGATTCCCACTGACTTGGATAAGTATCATCTTGCAAATAAGGATGAATTCAAGAATCTTATCAGCCAGTATCTGCTTCTGTACTCCGGCTCCCTCGATGATTGGTCCGATAACGCCCTTGAACCACAGAAAGCACGGATTTTGGTACAGCTTGGAAAAAGCGGAAGTATTATTGCCTCGCGCATAACAAAAGCAATTGTTCCTGCAATTGAAATGATGCTGCCGGAAGGCTACACCTTTACGATCAGCGGTTCATCATTGGTCGAGAGTTCTTTGACGAACCTGATTGTTACATCATCTATTGCAAGTATAATCCTCTCAATCATCCTGGTCTTTATTATTCTTACGATTGTCTATCACTCCGTCCTTACGGGATTAATAGGTATCGTTCCTCTGCTGCTTACGGTTCTGATCAACATGGGGATCATGGGACTTACGGGCATCAAGCTCGATATCAGCACTGCGATGGTAGGAAGCATCTCAATCGGAATAGGTATCGACTATACCATTCATTTCCTTTCAAGTTACGCAACAAACCTGCGATCTTTATCCTCCAGGGATGAGACAACCGTAAAGGCAATATTTACCACAGGGAAGGCGATCATATTCAATGCCGTATCGGTTGCGGCCGGATTCTTCGTGCTTACATTTTCCAGATTTACTCCCTTGATATACTTCGGAATCCTGGTCATCATCACCATGACGGTATCTTCGATCAGCTCGCTCATTCTCCTGCCCCAGCTTCTGAAACATCTCGATGAAAAACATCTTATCCGCTCAACGAACATCAAACGACCGGGAGCCGAGACTTCCGGGAAGGAAGAGTAACATGAAAAAACGAACCATTATTGCGTTGGCGGCGGCCCTGCTGCTGCCGGCGACAAGCTTCGCCCTTACCGGGACTGAAATCGCTCAGAAAGCCTACGACGTGGAAGACGGTACCACCCGACATACCGCCGTTCAAATGGACCTCATCGACAAAGACGGTTCGGTGGACGCACGGCTCATCGAGGAATGGGGCAAAGACGATGAGAACGACCTCACCTCCGTGGTCATGGTCTTCAGAAGCCCCGCCTCCGTCCGCGATACCAGGTTCCTCCAGATCGAAAACAAGGGCAGGGACGATGATAAATGGATCTACCTGCCCGCCCTCAAGCGAGTCAGGAGAATCGCTTCCAGCGAAGGTGACAAGTCATTCATGGGTTCGGATGCCACCTACGACGACATGGACACCAGAGAGGTCGAACAGGATACCCACGACCTTATCAAAGAAGAGAGCGTCGGTCAGTGGGACTGCTATGTACTCAAAGATACCCCGGTCGATCCCTCCGACAGCCAGTATTCCTACCGCATCTCCTGGATCGACAAGCAATCCTTTGTTCCGGTCAAGATGGAGATGTACGACAAGCAGGGTGAGCTGGTAAAGGTGCTCACCGTGGAAAAGCTTGAACAGGTCCAGGGATACTGGACTCCTTTACAGAACCTTCTGAAAAACGTACAGACCGGTCACGCCACCAGGCTGACCATCAAGAAGATCGTCTTTGACGAAAGTCAGCCCGACGCCCTCTATACCACCAACTTTCTCCAGACCGGACGGGTTCGATAGGAGGGAGCTATGAGCAGCTTGAGAAGAATAACAACGGTGGCCTTCACGGCCGCCGCCCTTCTGCTGGCAGGGGTAAGCCTTTCGGCAGACGACTTTTCCTTTGACGACTTCGGTAGCTCCGACTTTGGTGATGACACCGGGACAGCGACTGCAGGAAGCAGCTCTGCCATCGAAGTGCACGGGGAGCTGGACGGAAGCCTGAGGGCTACCGTGGGGGAGGATGCACTCTCGGATATCGGTGCTATAAGCAGCGAAGAGGACAGCATCGAATACGGCAGTGAAGCAAAACTCAACCTCACCTACACCGGGGATACGATTGATGCCTTCATCAACCTTCAAATCGATCCGGAGAGGCTTGAAGATGATATGAGCACCCTGTTCGACGAGGCCTACATTCGCTACTACGGTTCCGGCTTCGATTTCGAGACCGGACTGATGAAGGTGGTCTGGGGTAAAGGAGACCAGCTGCATGTTGTGGACCTACTGAACTCCGATGACTTAACCGATTTCGTCAACCCCGACTATATCGACCGGCGGCTTGCCGTACCCATGGCAAAACTCAATGTGCAGGTAGGGGTTCAGGGAAAGCTTGAGTTCGTCTACATCCCCACCCTCACCCCCAATACCAACCCCACCAGCGGGGCATGGGCTACACAGCAGGCGCAGGATCTTGTAGACAAAACAGAAGAATATATAACTTACGTTGCTCTTTCTGCTTATAATGAAACTTATACTGCGACCAGCTCTGAAGCCGCCGCGACCCTTGCCGAAGCCTCGATACTGGAGAAGTATAGCGACGGAAGCGCCCTCTACCCCGATACCGACACCCTCGACTACAGTCAGGCGGCGGTAAGGTGGACCGACAGTTTCGGCGGAATAGATGTCGGGGCCCTCTACTACTGCGGCTTTCTCAAGGATCCTTCGATATCCTATACCGTCGATGGCAGCGGAACGCCTACAGCCATCGATATCTCCTATGACAGGCTTCATGCCTTCGGCCTTGAGGCAGGGGGAATTGTCGGAGGATTCAATCTCAGGAGTGAGGCGGCCTACTACATGACCGAAGACATTGCAGGGGATGATCCTGTGGTACACAACAACTCGCTGAACTATCTGGTGGGGTTTGACCGGGATCTGCCGCTGCACAACATCAACCTGAATATGCAGGCGACAGGAAGTTATATCCTGAACAACGATGAGATTTCAAATGGGGATATTGAGTATGACGGTGACGACGATTACTCGAGTAATCTGATTGTCTGTAAGATCTCCGACACCTTCAATCACGAGAAGGTGAGCATCGAGGCGAAGGGGATCTATGAGATTGAGGATGAGGATTGGATGATAGGGCCGGAGATAACCCTTGCACCCAATGGGGAGTTTGAGTTTTCCGCCGAGGCGAGGTTCTTTGGCGGGGATGACGATGGTCGGCTTGGACAGTTTGACGAGAGTAGTTACCTTCAGTTCAAGGTCAAAGCCATGTTTTAAGCCTTGCTTTCGATGCTGTCGGTTCTCGGCAGGATGAGCCTTCCTCCTATCCGGCTGGCACCGGTGGGGATTACCGGGAAGCAGTCCCTGCGGAACGTCAGAACTTTACGGGAATCGACAGCTTTTTCTTCCATAAAAACCTACAATATGACGTCTAACACGATGCGATATCGCTATTTGTGCTGCATGGTTCAGCCTGCCATATAAAAAAACCCGCCGGCTGGCACCGGCGGGATGTACAAAGCAGTCTCTGCGGAACGTCAGAACTTCATGTAGGCCTTGACTTGGAAAACAGCCGCCTGAAGGGCAGAAGCCTGTTCCCCCCAAAGGGGAATCCGATAGTTAAACGAAAACTCAAGGGGTACGAGGCTCCTGGTAACAAATACATTTACTCCGGGAGCGACCCGAAGAAGTTTGCTGTCATCATCCTGTCCCTCTCCATCCAGTTCAGTTTCGGGAGTCATCACATAGGTAACCGGCAGCATAGCACCAAGCTCAATCCCTTCGGCGACGGTAACATCGTAGTGAGGCTCTACTTCAAGGGTTAGATCATAGCCGTAGTCGATTTCATCAATTTCATCGCCACCAAGCATAACAGAGTAAGCAGAGTTCAAAGCAGCACTAAAGGACTTGTCTGTATCAACAGGGAAATAGTATTTGTACTCACTGTAGAGGTTGAGATAAAAATCATCGTTTACAACATAGTCACCATAAAAGCGGGCCCCAAGGCCATAGGCGTTATGGGAAGGAAGAACCTGGTATGATTTTCCTGTCATAAAGTTAGAAACCTCGTCTTCGGCATCATAACCAAAGGCCATGGGGATAATAATACCGCCGGCAAAAGCGACACGAAACTTTTCACTGTAGACCGGGGCAGCTTGGCCGATAACTTGAACCTTCGCACCGGCAAAAAGTTCATATGCACCCGTATACTCACCATCATCATTTGAATCATCAAGCGTATCGTTATTACCGACAAACGTGTATCCCGGGGTCCACTGGAAGGCGGCACTAATAAAATCGGTAATACCATATTCGGCGGCAATGCCAAGGTTAAAGTAAGACTGCTCATCCCCGTCAACCTTATCGCCATCGCTGTCGAATTCCTGATCACCAAAGGAATACGAGGGTACGAAATAGAGCCTCAGAACCCCTTTCGGAAGCATTTTCGCTTTGTCCGCCATCAGCATAGGCGCGAACATCGTCAGGGTGATCATCACAACAAGAAATTTCTTCATGTGAAATCTCCTTCTTTGGAATTACAGCCGGATACCCGGCTGGGCCGCCATGGCGGCTATTATTATCATAATACAGTCGGCGAATATTACAATGGATAGCATACATAATTTCAGCCGATGGCCGAATAATAAGTAGGATACAGAAGAAAGTAAAGTACATATATGCCCCTTTCCATGAATTTTCCGGCCGGAGCCTTGGGGACAGAGGGGGAAAAACTGTGATACACTGAAAAAAATGAGGAGTATTGTATGAGAGTTGTTGCATTTAACGGAAGCCCTCGTAAAGGAGGAAACACCAGCCGTTACATTGATGCAGCCCTTGAGCCCATTCGAAACAAGGGGCACGAGGCCGAAAAGGTGCAGATCGGCGGCCATATGGTACGGGGCTGCACAGCCTGTCTGAGCTGCAGGAAAACAGGCGACGGAAGATGCATATACGACGATGATCCGATGAACAGCTGGATCGAGGCCATGAAAAAGGCTGATGCGGTCATTATTGCCTCGCCGGTTTATTTCTCAGACATGACCCCGGAGGTAAAGGCCCTGATAGATCGAGCCGGTTATGCCCTGCGGGGGATGGAGAAGAATCCCCTGACACGCAAAATCGGTGCAGGGATCGCCGTTGCCAGGCGTGCCGGCCATACCCACACCCTCATGAGCATCAACCAATTTTTCTTTATCAACGACATGGTCGTCCCGGGATCGACTTACTGGAATGTGGGGATTGCCAGAGCCATCGGCGATGCCGAGGCAGATGAAGAGGGGCTGAAAACCATGAGGCGCCTGGGCGAGAATATTTGCTGGCTCCTGGAGAAGCTCGGGTGAACAGCGCGCTGGAACGCCGAATATCCGGCGACTGGTTTGATGTACGGGAAGTATCCACCGACCCTGTCGCAGCAGCCAAGGCGGCAGGGCTTTCCGTATCCCTTCTGCAAAGGGAAGCGGATGAGCTGCGTTCCTGCATCGAAGAGGGGATCATAGAATACAAAACAAGTGTCCTCAGAAGGGTTCTTGCCCCTCTGGCTTCCCTCGCCTATGATTCCCGGGGGCTCGATTCGGTAATAGGCGGAGCCGCTACCACGGGAGGTGGGATCTGGGCATCCCTTCAGCAGCGAAGAATCGCCTCCGGCAGGCTAGCAGAAGCAGAGCAAAAAATAAAAGAAGGCGAAACTCCATCAGGAAAATCGGACGTTTTTGTACCATCCAACCCGACCGAGCTCCTTAGAGCCGTCCAGCGGCTCTTTACCGAAGCCCCGGAAAAGCGGCAGGAGGCTGCAGGGAAGATGATACTGCTTCAGCTGAAGCAGTACCACCAGGAGATGGAGAAGCTGAAAGAGCTGCTCGCCTCCATTCCCGAAGAGAAACGGGGAGCGTTGAAGGAAAATTTCGCCTACCGGCTCCGAGATATCCTGCGAAAGGTTGGCCAGGGATATGTAACCCTGATCGAAAAAGAGGATTCGGACGGCGGACAAAGGGGAACAGGACCGATGCTGGAGAGGATCGATAAGAAGACCTTTGCATCGATGACAAAACTCTTCCACAAAGAGGCAGAGCTCTTTTCCCGTATTCGTTCCACGCTTCTTTTTGTTGCTGACGAGCGTTTTCGAAGCAGGCAAATCCTGCTTTCCCTCGAGGGAATAGAAAAAGAGCTGCATGATCTCTTCGAAAAGGAGAGGCAATACTATCGCACCCTTGCTCCCTTTGGAGAAGATGCACGGCGTCTCGGCGTTGAGATCGCCGTAAGGATACGTGAGATAGCACTGGAAAGTGCCGAGGCCCTTACGAAGGAGTAGCTTTTCCGTCCCGAAGCCTGGAAGTCACCAGGATTCAGGACACTATAGAGACCTACAAAAGCCGATTAAACCCTTTCTCGCGAAAAGTTTCCACAGCCTTTTTGACAAGTTGCCCCTCTCCTTTTTTGCAAACCAGCAAAACACCGTTCTCTTGTACCACGATAAGATCGTCGACCCCGCAAAGGGCAACGGGAAGATCCGAATGGACAAAGCACCCCTCACTGGCGATTGCAATGGCCTTTCCACCCTCTTGCTCGGATATCTCAAGGTCGTTGTCAATGACCTGGGAAAGTTCATCCCAACTGCCGATATCGTTCCAGATAAAAGAAGCCTCAACCATCGCAGTCCGACGGCACTTTTCCATCACGGCATAATCGACCGACTCCTTGGGGCTACGGCCGTAGGCCTCTTTCACATCGGGATCGCGAAAGAACAGATCCATGCCGGAAAGCCGCTGCGAAGGTTCACGAACCTCTATCGACGAGAAGACCTCGGCGATATCCGCCCTGCCTGCCTCAAGCTCTTCAAAAAAGCGATCGATGCGAAAACAAAACATGCCGCTGTTCCAGAAAAAGTCTCCGGAACGACAAAACGCTTCGGCAGTCCCGAGATCGGGCTTCTCGCGGAAACGGCGAACGAGACGCCCTCCCTCAACCGCCTCGCCAGCCTCGATATAGCCGTAGCCGGTCTCGGGCCGTGACGGATGGATACCGAAGGTAACGAGAAAACCACGTGAAGCCAGAGACGCGGCAGCTTTCATATCAGCGGCAAAAGCTTCGGTTGGGGTAATAAGGTGATCGGAGGGCAGAACCGCCATGGTTTCATCGGATCGGTGATTGTTGCGCAGTATGGTTGCCGCTGCAGCTATCGCGGGAGCCGTATTTCGCGGTGCTGGCTCGGCCACTAGTTTGATACGCTCTTTGCCGACGGAAAGCTTTGCACACTCTTCGGCTACGCTGTCGATCTGCTCGTCCAGGGTAACAATGAAGAGATCGCCAGTTCCCAGTGCAAGAGCACGTTCAACGGTAAGCAAAAGAAGACTCTTTCCCTCATGGACAGGTATGAACTGCTTCGGTCTCCTGGAGTTGCTGGCGGGCCAGAGCCTGGTTCCCGATCCTCCTGCAAGAATGCAGACATTGTCGACACCGGTGGTTTCTGTCGTACTCATCATCTCCTCCATACCGCTTTTTTCTCATTATGAACGATTCTTTCTTCGTCGACAAGGAAGGCTTTCTTGACCGGCTGTCGGGTGGGGAATAGAATGACTCTATCTACCGAAACGCGCAAGGGATTGCAGCGAAGGCCCTGGAGCCGACGGCGGTGCGGCAGGGCGATCGGGAGTGAGCCCGTAAGCCGCAGCGGAATACCGGAGGCGAAGCGCCGCAGCGGAAAGCCCGTGCCCCGAACCCTTGGTTCGGGGCTGCGCCAAAAAGAACAAACAACTAAGGAGGATGAAATGGCAAAGGGATTCACACTTTCGATCTACCCCTGGGTCTATGTCGCCCGGTTCGCAGAGGAATGGACCGAGGAGTATGTCGAGAAACCCCACAAAAGTCCCGCGGAGGAGGCGGAGCTGGATGAAGCGCATAGGGACGAGTTGCTGGCGAAGCGAAACAGTTTTCCCGACCTCCCCCTGGTCAACTACACAACCCAATACGGAATGGGCTGCTTTGAGGGAATGAAGGCTTTTCCGCAGAAGGATGGACGACTCAAGCTCTTTCGTCCGGACCAAAATGCCGCCAGGTTTTACCGTTCGATGAAGGGACTCATGATGCCCCCCTTCCCCCAGGAACGTTTTGTCGAGGCCTCGCGACAGGTCGTGGCTCGCAACAAAAAACTCGGTTTTGCGCCGGACTACGATTCGGCCTGGGAGCGGGATGATTTTACCAGCGGAGAATCGATCTACCTTCGGCCTTTTTCTTACTCGGAACCTGCTATCGGGCTTGGAATTGCAAAGCATCCCTTCGTTGTTATTGTTTCGACACCGGTGGGCTCCTACTTTGCACCGGGAAGTAGTAAGGCAGTGGTTTCGGAAAAGGTGCGGGCCTTCCCCGGAGGAACGGGGTGGATTAAGTGCGACTCCAACTATGTCGTTCCTATCCTGGAGAAAAAGGCGGCCGAGGCTGCGGGCTATATGGAAACGGTTTTCCTCGATGCGGTGGAGCATCGATACGTTGAGGAGGGTTCTTCCTGTAACATTTTCTTCCTCCTGAAGAACGATACCCTGGTGACACCGGCCTTGGGTAATACGATCCTTCCCGGCATTACCCGCTCTTCGATTCTGAAGATTGCTTCCGAAATGCTCGGTGTGAAGACCGAAGAGCGGAAGATATCCATCGATGAGGCCATGGAGGATGCCAAGGAGTGTTTCGTCTCCGGTACTGCGGCGGGCCTGAGCCATCTTGAGTCGATCACCATGAAGGATAAAACAGCACGTTTCGGCAACGGTGAGATGGGAGAGCTTTCACGCTCCCTGCTCAAGACGCTGAAGGGGATCCAGTACGGCAAGATTGAGGATCGTTTCGGCTGGATGGTCGATGTAGAATAGCCTGAACAGCAGCCGGCTTAGTCGGCGAAGAAGAGCGATTCGGGGTCCTTGGGGATTTCCGGATAGATTTGGGGATCGTAATCGCTGTTGGGGTATACCATGCCTTGCTGATTGAGAAACGCGAGATTCTTCAATTCCGTTCTCACCAGCGATTCCGGGTCGCGATGTTCGTTTTCAAAAAGTTCGTTGGCACTACTGAGATAGCGGAGGGAATCGGTATAAAAACTTCCCCTCGCTGTCCGTTTATACATCTGATAGAGGGTAACGGCGAGGTTGTTGTCGGCCCGTATCAGATTTTCCACCACGGCGCGATGGGAACTTCGCTCTTCGGGCATGAAGTTTTCAAGACTTTGTCTCCGATCATTGAGATGGTCGACGATGCTTCGATAATAACCTTCGGCGGCCTGCAGATTGTTGCGCCGGTAGAGGGTGTTTGCAATGGCGAAGTTAAGGACGTCATTGGAGCTGAAGCCCTCGGTCGCGGAGGAGAAATTCAGGAGAGCCTTCCGATATTCTTCCTTCCGGTAGTGGATGTAGCCGATTTTGTAGTCGACCTTCGGTTCGGCATAGCGATTTGCCTTCGCCTTTTTCAGGTAATCGAGGGCAAGATCGAGGTCTCCGCCGACATAGTAGGGGATGTCCGCCCTGTCTGAGTAGAGGATTCCCGCTTCTTGTTTTACAGGCATAATGCCCCGTGCCCGTGCCGACTCATAGAGGGCAATGCCTTTGTCATAGGCGGATTCGGCCTCCAAAAATTCCGACCGGGCAAAGTGGATCTCCCCAATGCGGCGATAGCTGTCCATAAACATGAAGTGTCTGTCGCCGTTTAAGATCGGTAGTGCGGACATGAGTTCAATGCTATTGATCAGGGCCTTTTCTTCCTCGACTGTATCGTCGACTGTATCGAAAAAACGGGCAAGGTTGTAGTGGGCCTCCGGTAGCCTCGGTTCCTGCTCTTTTGCCCGAAAAAGAACCTCACGAACCTCGTCGATACGCCCCTTGTCCAAAAGATACCCCCCCAGTTCGGCATAGGCTGCCGCGTCCACCTCCAGCTTCGGCTCGGCCTGAAAGCGACGTCTGAGGGTCTCAACCTCCTGGAGGTTGTCGGTACGAATGAAATAGCGCAGCATACGAAAGAGGAATTCGTTTTGGATCCCGTAATTGTTCATCAAGGCGGCAAGGGCAAAGCGGGCATCCTCCAGTTTGCTCGAATCATCCTTGCCCCACTCAAGGTTGATGTCGCTGGAAAGAAGAAGTGCATCGTAATCGTCTATATGCTCTTCATCGGAAAGAAAGGTTTTGAGAATGGATGTGGCCTTGGGATAATTGGCAAGATCCTCATACTCCATCCGTGCATAATCAAGGGTTCCCTGTTTGTCCAGGCGATAACGGGAAAGAAGTCGTTCGTAGATGGCCTCGGCACGGGGCCACTGTCCGGCGCTCCTGTAGCCCTCGGCATAACGGTAGAACTGGCCTTTCATCGGCCAGATGTCCGTAGCCTGATCGAAATAGCTGCCGGACTGAGGGTACTCCTCGACACTCAGATGCTTGTAGCCTTTCTGGTAGAGGGTATAAGCCTTCACCGGTCGGTAGATAAAACGATAGGAAAGAAAGATGACAAGAGCGAAGGCCGCTGCCGTCAACAGAGCCGTTCTGATAACGGGCAGGACATTTCGTCTGAAGCGATAGGAAAAGGAATCCCGCGCCTCTTCGAAGGCTGTACCGGTACGCTTTTCATACTCCCGAGGAATTTTGACCCGTTTACCGGTGATTTTACCAACGAGGTTTGCGATATCTTTCGGAGAACGACCGCTTTTCAGACTCTCCAAAAGCTGTTTGAGTTCGTTACCGGAAAGCTCCGCCTCACCGATCTGCTCCTCGATGAGCAACTTTAGGTTGAGAGGCAAAGAGCCGAGATGCTCTTTGACGTGATCGAAATCCTTATCTTCCAGGGAAATCTCTTGGACAGCGGATTCGAAGAACTCACCTTCACCTGCTTCGGCCGAGGGACCTCCGAGATCGAATCCCGGTGTCTCAGGAGTCTCTTCCAAAACGTCGAAATCTTGTCCGAGATCGCCCAGGCTGAACTCATCTAGTTCGAAATCCTCGTCTTCGATCTCCTGAAGCTCTTCAGCCTCTTCCTCGTCGCTAACATTGCCGAAATCGGGCAGCTCAAATTCTTCGCCTTCTTCCTCGAAGTCGGGCAGTGAAAAGGCATCTGGAGAAGCCTCTTCTTCACTTGCGGCGGCTTCACCGGACTCCGAAGTCTCTTCGGCAAAGAGATCCTCGTCCATCTCCGGCAACTCGAGTTCCTCGGGCTCCTCGAGTTCAAAGGAGCTTTCAAGCTCTTCAGGCTCTTGTTCTTCCGCATGTTCTTCCGCAGATTCCGTTTCCTCTTCTTCCGGCTCCCACAGTGCCGGCTCTTCTTCCGCCGCTTCTTCCTCTCCGGCGGGCTCACCGGCCGCCGGAGCCTCTTCGGCAAAGAGATCCTCGTCCATCTCCGGCAACTCGAGTTCTTCGAGTTCCTCGGTTTCGAAGGGGCTTTCAAGCTCCTCAGGCTCTTGTTCTTCCGCATGTTCTTCCGCAGATTCCGTTTTCTCTTCTTCCGGCTCCCACGGCGCCGGCTCTTCCTCCGGCTCCTCCCCCTCTGCGGCGGCTTCGCCGGCCTCCGGAACCTCTTCGGCAAAGAGATCCTCGTCCATCCCGGCGGCCTGTTCGTCAAAGGAAGCTAAAAAATCATCAAGGTCCGGTGTCTCTTCAGAGGCCGCCTCTTCGGTATCGAGGGGAATCTCAGCAGGCCCTTCTGATGTCTGGGTACGATCATCCTCCTGGCCAGATTCGATACCGAGTTCTTGATCAACCTCGTCGAGAAGAAGAGAAAGATCCTCACTCAAGCCCGATTCAGGAGCAGAGACATCCCGAACCTTCTCTCCTTTCCCGGCAAGGATAGAGGGTTCACTACCGACAACGAGAAAATTGGATTTGAACTGTTCAATATCCTGGATTTCGGGCATATGCTTCCTTTAGTTAGTTTCGGTGCAAACCACCGGCCGCGTTAGTGTTATTTCTTTCGTCGCTGTAAGAGCTGCAAGAGCTTCTCAAGAACATGGCTTATCCTTCCGATAGACAAAGAGACAATGAAAGGTAACATATTCCACGCGCTACGGCTTCTATTTTCTTTCTTCCTCCTTCTATCTCCTGTGCTTGTATCATGGGCTCAGGAGGAGGCAACAAAGGGAAACGATATCGACATGGCACTCCATGTATGGCTTCAAGAGCTTCGAAGTGCGGAGTCTCCAAAGATATATGGTGATTCCATTGTATTCACCTATGCCCCGAACCGTTTTTCGGAAAGACAGATTAGGTCGGTGGGAATAGCTTTCGCCCATGAATCCTACCAGACCATTCACCCTTTTCAAAGGGTCGTCGATACCGGAAAGGAAGAGGGAGCCGAAGAGACAGGTGTCTTTTTCTGCCTCTTGCCTATTCCTCCGGGAGAAGAGGAGGTGAAGTATCGTCTCATTATAGATGGTCTGTGGATGGTCGATCCGGTCTCCATTGCCACGGAGAGAGAACCCAGCGGTCTGGAAGTTTCGGTTCTTCCCCTTCCAAAGGGAAGTGTTCTTTCTTTCAAAAGCCCCGAGCTTAACAGAGAGGGGAAGGTCACCTTCCGTTACAGGGCAAGCTCAGGTTCCAGGATCTATCTCGCGGGAAGCTTCAACGATTGGGACCCTTTTATGTATCGAATGGCCGAGAGCCGGGATATACCCGGCCTTTTCACCATAACCTTACCCCTTCCAGAGGGAACACACTATTACGCCTTTATTCGCAATGGAATCTGTGTTGCGGATCCCATGAATAACCGCATGGCATCAAAAAGTTCAGGAGAGCTCGTTTCTGTGGTACGAATCGGGGCAAAGCCTTCTATTGCTTCACGGTAAAAAGTAAAAAGCGTTCCTGCCCAGGATTGTCGGCACGCAGCACCGTTTCCACAGTTTTCGTTTCCTTTCGGTAGCGGGTGATCTCACTTGGCCCCTGCCAGAGCAGGCCGAAGAAGTTTCCGTTCAGGCAGGCGGTCACTCCCCATGGGAAGTGATACTCAGCCTGGCGGGATGGCAGAGCTCTGGAGAAAAGAGCCTCTGTCTCCTCTGTATAGAGCTCACCATTGGCCTTCAGATCTATCCACACCTGCGCCGATTCCATGAGATTGGCATAATCGTCGAAAAAGGTATCCCGGCAAATGGAAAATCCTAACTTTAATCCTCCGGCCGTGACAAGCCTGGCAGCCTGAGGAGATCCCGCATCCAATTCGACTATTCCGCGTTCAAAGGGCGTGAGATGGATCTTATCCTGCTCATACATCACCTCTCCATTCGGGCCGTAGAGTACCAGACGGTTAAAAAGCCGTCCTCCATCTTCGGCAAAGTAGGTCCCGGCAAGAATCATCAGGTGATGCAGTCGAGCCCCCTGCCCCCATACCCTATCCATGTGCTTCCTA